>NZ_CAWUTS010000110.1:0-31270 GCF_963925415.1 uncultured Flavobacterium sp.
CCTGAATTTTTAAATCGTATTGATGATGTGGTTGTTTTTAACACATTAGAAAAAGAAGATATTGATAAAATTATCGACATTGAAATGGATAAATTATGCCTTAGAATTAAAGAATTAGGCTATACCTTAAATTTATCTGAAAAAGCAAAAAACTATATTGCTGAAAAAGGATTTGACAAACAATTTGGAGCTCGACCTTTAAAACGAGCCATTCAAAAATATGTAGAAGATGCTTTAGCAGAAAAAATAATCACTTCAAAAATTCATGAAGGCGATGAAATATTTATGGATTTAGAGGATGAAAAACAAGAGCTAATTGTAACCATAAAAAAATTCAAAAAACCTGCTGAAAAGTAAATTTTAAAACTAAAAAAACCATTCGTTTATTATCAATCAATATTTATCATGCAACAAAAAGTAATTGTAGGAAGTGAAGAATGGTGTACATTGTCTTCTATAGGCATACCAACCATAAAGGCAAGAGTAGATTCTGGAGCAAAAACCTCAGCACTACATGCCGTAAATATAAAATCATTTACAATTGATAATAAAGAATGGGTAAAATTTGACATCAATCCCATTCAAAATAATGCAGAAGCTTTAATACATTGCGAAGCACCATTGCTCGACAAACGTATTGTTAAAAGTTCCAGTGGTAATCGTGAAAAACGATTTGTAATTCAAACACTAGTCACCCTAGGAGATAAAACATGGGAAATTGAAGTTACCTTAACCAATAGAGATTCCATGGGATTTCGAATGCTTTTAGGAAGAGAAGCCATGTCTGGAAGAGTCATTGTTGATCCAGAACAAAAATTTTTATTAGGACAGCCCAGTAATGAAAAATTAAAAGAATATTATTATAACGAAAATAAAGAAAAAAAAGGATTACGAATTGGCCTTTTAGCCAGCAATCCAGAATTGTACAGCAATAAACGAATTATGGAAGCCGGTGAAATGCGTGGACACGAAATGCATTTTTTAAATCTAAAGTACTGCTACATGAAATTAGATGCAGATACGCCTGAAATTCATTATAGAGGCGGAAAAATTTTAGACAATTTTGACGCTGTAATTCCAAGAATTCGTCCAAGCATGACGTATTATGGCTGTGCCTTAACGCGTCAATTTGAAGCTTTAAAGGTTTTTGCATTAAACAATGCTGCTGCAATTACACAATCGCGAGATAAATTATTTTCATTGCAATTACTTTTAAATAGCGGTGTAGATATTCCTACAACAGGATTTGCAAATTCTCCCTTAGACACCGATGATTTAATTAAAATGGTTGGGGGTTCTCCGCTTATCGTTAAATTGTTAGAAGGAACACAAGGAAAAGGGGTTGTATTAGCCGAAACTAAAAAAGCTGCAGAATCAGTAATTAATGCTTTTAAAAGCTTAAATGCTAACATATTAGTCCAAGAATTCATCAAAGAAGCCAACGGAAAAGATTTGCGTCTTTTTGTGGTAGATGGCAAAGTTGTTGCAGCTATGCAAAGAGAAGCAGCTCCTGGAGAATTTAGAGCTAATATTCACATGGGCGGAACAGCTTCTGTTGTAAAAGTCACCATAGAAGAAAAGAGAATAGCCATTAAAGCTGCAAAGGCAATGGATTTAAAAGTTGCGGGTGTAGATATTATTCGTTCCAGCAAAGGACCATTGTTGCTAGAAGTAAATTCGTCTCCTGGTTTGGAAGGTATTGAAGGAGCTACAAATAAAGATATTGCCGGCGAAATGATTAAGGCTATAGAAAAAAATTTTAAATGGAAGCAATTTTAGTAGGTACTATTTATTTAAAATAACGCCTACTAAAATGGCTTCTTTTTATATTTTAGTAAAAGTTAATCCTCTAATTCTATTTGAAAACTCTGTAAAAAAGCAATTGTATTTTCAATATCATAATGCAAAATGCGATCTTCTTTTACAAACGGAACTTCTTCTCGATATGATTTGATAAACATTTCAATAAATGCACTCGATTTCAAAGGCCTTCTAAATTCTAGTGCTTGTGAAGCATTCATCAATTCAATGGCTAAAATACGCTCTAAATTATCAACAATACGCAATGTTTTTGTAGCGGCATTTGCACCCATAGAAACGTGATCTTCTTGACCATTACTTGACACTATACTATCTATACTCGCTGGCGTAGCCAATTGTTTGTTTTGACTAACAATACTGGCTGCTGTATATTGCGGAATCATAAACCCTGAATTTAAACCTGGATCATCAACTAAAAAAGCAGGTAAATTACGCAATCCAGAAATTAATTGATAAGTCCTTCTTTCGGAAATACTTCCCAATTCGGCCAATGCAATTCCTAAAAAATCAAAACCTAAAGCTAAGGGTTGTCCATGAAAATTTCCTCCTGAAATGATTTCGTCTTCCCCTACAAAAATATTAGGATTATCAGTAACCGAATTAATTTCGGTTCTAAACACTTTTTTAACATAATCAATGGTGTCTTTGCTGGCACCATGAACTTGTGGCATGCATCGAAACGAATAAGGATCTTGAACGTGTTTCTTGCTCTGAGCAATAATTTCACTATCTTCTAAAAATTCAGTCAAACGCTGTGCCGTTTCTATTTGTCCTTTATGGGGTCTTATTAAGTGAATCAATTCATTAAATGGCTCAATTCTACCATCAAAACCTTCTAAAGAAATAGTTCCAATTAAATCTGCCAAATAAGACAATTTAGATGATTTTAAAAGAATATAAACACCATAAGCACTCATAAATTGGGTTCCGTTTAATAAGGCTAAACCCTCTTTTGATTGCATTTGTATGGGTTGCCAATTCATTTTTTTTAAGATTTTAAAAGACGGTTGTCTTAATCCATCCATATAAGCTTCTCCTTCTCCTATCAAAGGCAATGCAAGATGAGCTAAAGGGGCTAAATCACCACTAGCACCTAATGAACCTAAAGTGTAAATAACGGGTAATATATGGTAGTTATACATATCAACTAAACGCTGAACAGTAACCAATTGAATACCCGAATGACCATAACTTAAGGATTGAATTTTTAACAATAACATTATTTTTACAATCGCTTCAGGCACTTCTTCTCCTGTTCCACAAGCATGTGATTTTATTAAATTTTCTTGAAGTTTAGTTAAATTATCATTTGATATTTTTACATTATATAATGAACCAAACCCCGTATTAATTCCATAAATAGGTTTGTCATTTGACTTCATTTTATCATCTAAATACGTTCTGCAGTTATTAATATTTGCAACTGATTCTTCAGATAAGGCTAACTTTTTTTCTTCTAATATGATACTTTGAATCGTATCTATAGATAATAAATTGGAATTGATGTAATGAGTGTTTTCCATGTTTTTTTTTTTAATTATACGTCAAAATTCTACAATCAAAACTTAATAAACAACATTTTTAGGTACTATTTTGTTATGATATCTTCAATTTGAACGACGTATTGTTATTAATCTACTAAAAAATGTATTTAGACAGTAAAATAAATTAAGTATTCGTAAAAATTGTAGTGTAATTTTTAACTCAAAATTATAATTCTATATTTGTCATGTGCATATACATAAAAAAATATCCTTTATTTTTTCAATAACCATTTCTTTGGTTATTCGTATTATGGGCACGACTTCTACAACAATTACAACCCCGTAGGGGTATAATTTTAACATATAATCCAATCGCACATATTCTTTTGTAAAAAAGAAAAATAATTACATTCAAAATTCAAAAAAAATGATCGTATTAAAATTTGGTGGAACTTCTGTTGCCAATGCACAAAATATAAAATTAGCACTAAACATAATATCTAATAAAGCAAAAAGCGAGAGGCTTGTAGTAGTTGTTTCTGCATTAAGCGGTGTAACAGACATGCTTTTAAAAGCCTCAAGTGAAGCAGCTTTAAAAAACAAAAACTATAAAATTAGTTTAAAAGATATCAATCAAAAACATGTTGAGACCATTACGAATTTAGTTTCTAAAAAAAATCAACCAAAACTATTTGTAACAATCGAAAATGAATTCAATCAACTTAAAACATTGTTAGACGGTTGTTTTTTACTAGGGGAATTGTCGACTAGAACTGCCGATGCAATTGTAAGTTTTGGAGAATTGTTATCTTCTCAAATTATAGCAACTGCAATAGAAGAAAACATTCCAAATGCCCTGTTTAAAGACAGTAGAGAGTTGATTAAAACCAATTCAAATTTTGGAAAAGCTTCAGTTGATTTTACCTTGACTAATTCATTACTAGCTGGTTTTTTTAAAACCAACACCAAACAAGTACTTTTAATGCCTGGATTTATTGCTTCAGATATAAAAGGAAATACTACAACTTTAGGAAGAGGAGGATCTGATTTTACTGCTGCAATTATAGCAAATGCATGTAAAGCATCTTCTTTAGAAATATGGACTGATGTTAGTGGGATGTATACGGCAAATCCAAAAATTGTAAAACAAGCTCAACCAATCGAAACCATTACGTATCAAGAAGCGATGGAATTATCTCATTTTGGTGCTAAAGTTTTGTATCCACCTACCATACAACCTGTTCTTGTTTCAAACATTCCTATTTGGATAAAAAATACTTTTGAACCTGAAGCTAATGGAACTCTTATATCAAATGGCACACAAACTAATGGAAATCCTATAAAAGGAATTTCACATATTGAAAACATAGCACTCGTTACCATTGAAGGATCAGGAATGATTGGTGTTTCTGGATCATCAAAACGATTGTTTGAAGTTTTGTCAAAAGAAAATATTAATGTGGTTTTTATTACGCAAGCATCTTCAGAACATTCCATCTGTATAGGTATTCAAAATGAAGAAGCTTACAATGCTAAAAATGCTATTGACGCTACTTTTGAACTTGAAATTAATCAAAATAAAATAAATCCTTGTATCGTTGAATCTGATTTATGTATTGTTGCTTTGGTGGGTGAAAATATGAAAAATCATCAAGGATTGAGTGGCAAAATGTTTAGCACACTTGGTAAAAACAATGTAAACATTAGAGCAATCGCTCAAGGGGCTTCTGAACGAAATATTTCTGTTGTTATAAATAAAAATGATGTAAAAAAAGCTTTAAACACTCTACACGAAAGGTTTTTTGAAGAAAACACAAAACAGTTAAACTTGTTTGTTATGGGTGTTGGAAATGTAGGTGAAAAATTTATGGATCAAATTTACCAACAAAAAAAATTCTTAAAAGAAAACCTAAAAATAAACATGAGAGTTATTGCGATTTCTAATTCAAGAAAAATGCATTTTAACGAAGATGCAATTGCTATAAAAGATTGGAAAGAACTTTTAAAAAACGGCGAAAATGCTAACATTAATCAATTTGTTTTTAAAGCAAAAAAACTAAATTTACGCAACAGTATTTTTGTTGACATTACAGCTAATGATTTGGTAGCTTCTATTTATGATCAGTTTTTAAGAGAAAATATAGCTGTTGTAACCTGCAATAAAATTGCCTGTTCTTCGAAATACGAAAATTATAAAAATCTAAAATATTTATCTCGAAAATATAATGCTCCATTCTTATTTGAAACAAATGTTGGAGCAGGTTTACCTATAATAGACACCTTAAAGCATTTAATAGCTTCAGGCGATAAAGTACATAAAATTGAAGCTGTTTTGTCGGGTAGTTTAAACTTTATTTTTAATAATTTTAACGAAAACTATTCATTTCACGATGTTGTTAAGGAAGCAGGAATTCAAGGATTTACAGAACCCGATCCTAAAATCGATTTAAGCGGAATTGATGTGGCCCGAAAAATATTAATTTTGATACGAGAAAGTGGGTATCAAATGGAAATAGAAGATATTGAAAACAAATCATTTTTACCTTCAGAATGCATGAACACAAAAGACAACGAATCCTTTTTTGCCTCACTACTTAAAAACGCCTCTCATTTTGAGAACTTATTAATAAAAGCCAAAGCTATAGATAGTCGTTTAAAATTTGTTGCTACATTTGAAAACGGTAAAGCAAGTGTAGGTTTAGAATTTATACCATCAAGCAGTCCATTTTACAACTTGGAAGGAAAAGATAATATTGTCCAATTTTACACAGATAGATATTTGGACCAGCCCCTATTGATAAAAGGTGCAGGTGCAGGTGCAGCAGTTACAGCATCAGGTATATTTGCCGATGTAGTTCGAATTGGAAATGTATAAATACAATTGTAAAGTAACCAAGAGCTCATTAAAAAGAACAGCATTATCAGCTACTTTTTTTGTACGTCACTTAGAAACTAAAATAAATGAATGAAATAAAAATATTTTGCCCAGCAACCATTGCTAACCTCAATTGTGGGTTTGACATACTAGGTCTATGTTTAGATGTAATAGGCGACGAAATGATTATTAGAAAATCTTCAAATAAGGGCATCAAAATAACCAAAATTGAAGGTGCAAATTTACCTATAGAAACTAAAAAAAATGTAGCTGGAGTTGCTGGCTTAGCTCTAATTGAAAATCTTGACTTAGACTTTGGTTTTGAAATAGAAATTTACAAAAATATAAAAGCAGGAAGCGGTATTGGCAGTTCTTCAGCAAGTGCAGCTGGAGCAGTTTATGGAATCAATGAACTTTTAGATAGGCCTTTTACTAAAATAGAATTGGTTTATTTTGCCATGAAAGGCGAGGTGATTGCCAGTGGCTCTGAACATGCAGATAATGTTGCGCCTTGCTTGTTGGGTGGCTTTACTTTAATTAGAGGCTACAACCCTTTAGATATAGTTGAAATTAAAAGTCCAAATTCCTTATATGCTATAGTTTTACATCCACATATAGAAATAAAAACAGCTGATGCTAGAGCCGTTATTCAGCCAATGATTCCTTTACAATCAGCAATTACTCAAACAGGCAACTTGGGCGGTTTAATTGCAGGTTTATACACCAATGATTATGATTTAATTGGTCGTTCGCTAACTGATGTAATTGTAGAACCTTTTAGAAAACATTTAATACCTCATTTTGATGATGTTAAAAATTCGGCTCTGCAAAATGGAGCGTTAGGCTCTGGAATTTCTGGGGCAGGCCCATCTATATTTGCTTTGTGTAAAGGAAAAGAAAAAGCAAAAAAAGTTGCGAATGCCATGAAAAAAAGTTTTTTATCCACAAATATTAAATTTGACATTCATGTTTCGCAAATTAATTCCGAAGGAACTAAAACAATTATGAATTAATGAAATATTATAGCCTCAACAATAAAAAAAAATATGTTTCTTTTGAAGAAGCAGTAATTCAAGGACTTGCTCCCGATAGAGGATTGTATTTTCCTGAAAATTTAGAACCGTTAAAAGAGTCTTTTTTCAAAAATATTGAAAACCTTTCTAATGTAGAAATTGCTTTTGAAGTAATCAATCAATTTATAGGTGACGAAATACCTGAAGACGAGTTAAAACAAATAATAACAGAAACACTTAGCTTTGATTTTCCTTTAGTTCAAGTAGAAAAAAACGTTTATTCGCTCGAATTGTTTCATGGGCCAACTATGGCTTTTAAAGATGTTGGCGCCCGGTTTATGTCGAGATGTTTAGCTTATTTTAACCGCAATAAAAATCAACAAAACACTGTTTTAGTGGCGACTTCTGGTGATACTGGAGGTGCTGTTGCTAGTGGTTTTTTAGGAGTGAAAGGTGTTAAAGTAATTATTCTTTATCCTTCTGGAAAAGTTAGTAACATTCAGGAAAAACAGTTGACAACATTAGGACAAAATATTACAGCTTTGGAAGTTGATGGAGTTTTTGATGATTGTCAAGATATGGTTAAGAAAGCGTTTTTAGATGAAGATTTGAAAAACTTTAATCTAACTTCAGCTAATTCAATAAACATTGCTCGCTGGTTGCCTCAAATGTTTTATTTTTTCTTTGCATACAAGGAATTGAAAAAATTTAACAAGTCTTTGATTGTTTCTTGTCCAAGCGGAAATTTTGGAAACATTTGTGCTGGAATTTTAGCTAAAAAATTAGGCTTACCACTCACCCACTTTGTAGCTTCAACAAATGCTAATGACACAGTTCCAAGGTTTTTAAAAGATGGAATTTATGAACCAAAACCTTCTGTTGCTACAATTTCAAATGCTATGGATGTTGGTAATCCAAGTAATTTTGTTCGTATTCAGGAAATGTATAATCATGATTTAAAAGCCTTTAAAAAGGATTTTTCATCATATTCCTATACGGATGAAGAAACTAAAATTGCAATAAAACACATGTATAATTCTTTTGGATATGTAGCCGAACCTCATGGTGCAATTGGATATTTGGGCTTGAAAAAGGAAATGCAAAATAAATCGGAAAGTATTGGTTTTATATTAGAAACAGCTCACCCAATTAAGTTTTTAGATGAAGTTGAACCTTTATTAAACATTAAAATTCCTATTCCTATACAGATTGAAGGTGTTATAAACAAAGAGAAAGTGAGTATTAAAATTTCGACTTATGAAGACTTTAAATATTTTTTGAACCATTAAGACATTTAGTTTCATCTAGGTTTTACTAAATTTTCTAAATATCTAAATGGTTCAATTTTTTTCAAAATATTATTTAATAACGAGATACCCTAGCCCTGATAGGAATGGAAATACTTTTCTTTTTTTTCTTTAAAAAAGAAAAGATTGCGATGGATAGCAGGAAATAGCTTCAAATTAATAAATTTTCAATAAATTCGCACCTTAATATTATTGATCCTTTAAAAAAATGAAAAATACAGCTTTATCTCACATTCACGAAAGTCTTGGTGCAAAAATGGTTCCTTTTGCTGGATACAATATGCCTGTTCAATATGAAGGTGTTAATGCAGAACATGAATATGTAAGGACTGGTGTAGGTGTTTTTGACGTTTCGCATATGGGTGAATTTATGTTGTCTGGTGAAAAAGCATTAGACCTCATTCAGAAAGTGTCTTCTAATGACGCATCTACTCTTGAAATTGGTAAAGCACAGTATTCGTGTTTGCCTAATAATGACGGCGGTATTGTAGATGATTTAATCATTTATAAAATTGAAGAAGAGCACTATTTATTGGTTGTAAATGCATCAAATATTGAAAAAGATTGGAACTGGATTTCATCTCATAATGATATGGGGGTTGATATGAAGGATTTATCGGAAGATTATTCATTATTAGCTATTCAAGGTCCAAAGGCTATTGAAGCCATGCAGTCTTTAACCTCAGTAGATTTATCACAAATAAAATATTACCATTTTGAAATAGCCAATTTTGCTGGAATAGAAAATGTAATCATTTCTGCAACGGGTTATACGGGTTCTGGTGGATTTGAAATCTACTGTAAGAATAACGATGCAGAACAAATTTGGACAAAAGTTTTCGAAGCAGGTGCAGCGTTTGGAATTAAACCCATTGGCTTAGCAGCTCGTGACACCTTACGCCTAGAAATGGGCTTTTGTTTATATGGAAATGATATTAACGATACAACTTCTCCTTTAGAAGCTGGTTTGGGTTGGATTACAAAATTTACAAAAGATTTCGTGAATTCAGAAAACTTAAAAGCGCAAAAAGAAGCAGGTATAAATCGTAAACTGGTTGGTTTTGAAATGGTTGACAGAGGAATTCCACGTCACGATTACGAAATAGTTGATGCAGATGGAAACATTATTGGTATTGTAACTTCTGGAACACAAGCCCCTACATTAGGAATAGCTATTGGAATGGGGTATGTAACTATACCGTTTTCAACTCCAGATTCTGAAATTTATATTAGAATTAGAAATAAAGATATTAAAGCTAAAGTTGTGAAAATGCCTTTTTATAAAAAGTAAATTTTGAAATATTGCTTTGAAGTTTAAATTTCAAAAACAATTTTCGCACAGCATAAAACAATAAGAAATGGGTAGAGCATTCGAATTTAGGAAAGCACGAAAAATGAAACGTTGGTCAGCTATGGCAAAAACGTTTACACGAATTGGGAAGGATATTGTAATGGCAGTAAAAGAAGGAGGACCAAATCCTGATGCGAACTCACGATTAAGAGCCGTTATACAAAATGCCAAATCGGCAAATATGCCCAAAGACAATGTAGAACGGGCTATTAAAAAAGCAACTGACAAAGATACTGCCAACTATAAAGAAGTATTATTTGAGGGATATGCTCCACACGGCATTGCTATTTTAATTGAAACAGCTACAGATAATAACAACCGAACTGTTGCCAACATTAGAAGTTATTTTAATAAATGTAACGGAACATTTGGAACACAAGGCTCGGTTGAATTTATGTTTGATCATACTTGTAATTTTAGAATACCTGCTGAAGGGCAAGATGTTGAAGAATTGGAACTTGAGATGATAGATTTTGGTGTTGAAGAAATCTTTGAAGATGAAGATGGAATTCTTATGTATGGTCCTTTTGAAAGCTTTGGAACCATTCAAAAAGAATTAGAAACTCGAAATTTAGAAATTCTATCGTCAGGTTTTGAACGCATACCTCAAGTTACCAAACAATTAACTACAGAAGAAGTCGCCGATGTTGAAAAATTATTGGAAAAAATTGAAGAAGACGATGATGTTATGAATGTATATCACAGCATGCAGGAATAGTTGTTTTATATAATAGTTATTTTTCAAATAGAGAATAGAATAAATATTCTATTCTCTATTTGATTTAACCTATACGCAAACCGTTTTCTACCTTTTTATCAGAAGAAAGCAAAACCACATCTTTATTTTCACCAAGTGATCCCAACAGCAAACATTCACTCATAAAATTACCAATTTGTTTTTTAGGAAAATTAATTACGGCAACAATTTGCTTTCCAATTAGTTCTTCTTTGTTATACTTTGTAGTAATTTGAGCTGATGTTTTCTTGATTCCTATTGCTATTCCAAAATCTATTTTTATTTGATATGCAGGTTTTCGAGCTTCAGGAAAATCACTAACTTTAAGAATTGTACCTATACGCATTTCAACTTTTTCAAAATCTAACCAACTAATTTCGTTTTGCATTTTGCATCTAATTTAACTTCAAAAATAAGAAAATCTTGTAACCTTTTCAAATTCCTTTCGTATAACTACAAAAACATCATCTAAAAACCATAAGCATTATGTCACTAACTGCATCAAACATGCTCCCTTTAGGAACAAAAGCGCCCGATTTTATATTGCCTGCAACCAATTTTAATTCAAGTATTAGTTATCAAGCATGTAAAGGTAAAAAAGGAACTCTAGTTGTTTTTATGTGTAACCACTGTCCGTTTGTAATTCATGTAATGGACGAACTGATAAAAATTGCGAATGATTATAGGGTTCAAGGTATAGGAATTGTAGGAATATCGAGTAATGATGTGTTAAATTATCCGCAAGATTCACCTGAAAAAATGACTTTTTTTGCTCATAAAAATAAAATGGAATTCCCTTATTTATATGATGAAAATCAAGAAGTTGCTAAATTGTATGATGCGGCTTGTACACCTGATTTTTATTTATTTGACGCGCAAGATAAATTAATTTATAGAGGACAATTAGACGACTCAAGACCCGGAAATGGAATTTCGTTAAGTGGTAGTGATTTGAGAAATGCAATAGATAGTATCCTTTACAATCGCCATTTAAATGAAGTACAAAAACCAAGTATTGGCTGCAATATTAAGTGGAAATAATTGCATAATAATACCTCTTTTTTTTATAAAAACTTAAGATTTAGAAGTTAAAAACTTAAAATTACAGGTTTTTTGTTACATAATCGTATACTAGTTCTCTTTGATCATCCGTTAAATCTGTATTGGGTTGCATTCTTTTTAATATTGAAATCCATTGTTTGGTATTAAAATTTATAGGATCATAGAGCATATGGCATTTGACACAATTGGTCTCAAAAAGATGTTTTCCTTCTTGTTGATTTTGAGTTAAAATAATTTCGGCACTACTATCTTCTTTTACTGGTATGGTAACTAAGCTTAATTTTGACGAACATGAACCCAAAAAGGCTGTAACGGCAATACAAAAAATTAATTTCAATTTCATATAATTTTTATTTTAGTAAATATAAAAAAAATCCTGATAAAATGAATTCATCAGGATTTATAGTTTAGTATTAAAAATGCTGAAACGGTTTATTTCACGTTCATCAATTCTACATCAAAAATTAATGTAGCATCTGGTGGAATTACACCTCCTGCACCTTGTGAACCATATCCTAGATATGACGGAATTACAAAACGTGCTTTGTCTCCCACTTTTAATAGAGCAATACCTTCATCCCATCCCGAAATAACTTGACCAACTCCTAATGTGAAATCAATAGGTTGTTTTCTTTTGTATGAAGAATCAAAAACTTTTCCATTCTCTAATGAGCCTTCATAATGAACTGAAACTGTTTTTCCTTTGGCGGCTTGAGTACCATTTCCGTTTTGGATCATTTTATAACGTAATCCACTTTCTGTTTTTTCAAAACCAGCCGCAACTTTTTCCAATGCCGCTTCAGCCTCTTGTTTAAGTGATGCGTTTCTTTTATCACGAGAACCTTCAAATGATCGAAATGATTCAATAGCATTCCACTTTTGAGCTTCTTCTCCTACTCGAACAATTTCTAAAGTATCAATAACATCTTCTTGAGCTATAGCATCAACAATATCCTGACCTTCAATTACATGTCCAAAAACCGTATGTTTATTATCCAACCATTCTGTTGGTATATGTGTAATAAAAAACTGTGTTCCATTTGTACCAGGACCCGCATTTGCCATAGACAAAACACCCGGTTTGTCGTGTTTTAATTCAGGATGAAATTCATCGTCAAATTTATAACCACCATCACCTGTACCTGTTCCTAAAGGACAACCTGCTTGAACCATAAAATCTGGAATCACTCTATGAAATTTTATTCCGTTGTAATAAGGTTCGCCCATTGCTTTGTAGGTGTTTTCCAATTGACCTTCGGCTAAACCTACAAAGTTTCCAACTGTACCTGGTGTTTTGTCGTGCGTTAATTTTACTAAAATACTTCCTTTTGTTGTATTAAATTTGGCGTAAATTCCGTCTTGCATGTTGTTTAATTTAAATTTAAAGTGCAAATTTAGTGATTTTTTTTAGTATTTTTAATTCTAAACTTTACAAATAAGCCTAAACGTTATTTTCAACGTAAATAATACAATTAAGGTATTAATTAGTTGTAGCGCTAGAAACTTTGTAACTTTGCTTTTTTAAATATTGCAACCCCAATACTATGCGAATTGATATCATAACCGTTTTACCCGATTTACTAAAAAGTCCGTTTGAAGGTTCTATTATGAAACGTGCCATTGAAAAAAAACTGGTAGAAGTTCATTATCATAACCTTAGAAACTATACAACAAACAGACAAAAAAGTGTAGATGACTATCAATACGGAGGTGGTGCAGGAATGGTTATGAACATTCAACCCATAGATGATTGCATCATGCATTTAAAATCGCAAAGAACGTACGATGATATTATATATATGACTCCTGATGGAGCAACTTTGAATCAAAAAATGGCCAACACCATGTCCATGTATGAGAATATTATTATTTTATGTGGACATTATAAAGGAGTAGATCAGCGTGTAAGAGATTTACATATAACTAAAGAAATTTCTATTGGAGATTACGTTCTTAGTGGTGGTGAAATAGGTGCCATTGTATTTTGCGATGCTATTATTAGATTGATTCCCGGTGTTTTGTCTGATGAAACTTCTGCATTGACAGATAGCTTTCAAGACAATTTACTTTCTCCCCCAATATATACAAGGCCAGCTGAATATAAAGGGTTGAAAGTTCCAGATATTTTATTGAGTGGCAATTTTCCTGAAATTGATAAGTGGCGCGAAGAAAAAGCATTGGAGCACACTCGAAACAGAAGACCTGATTTATTAGAATAAATTTAAGGTAAAACCTAACCAAAAAAAAGGCTTAAAAAAAACCTATTAATACAATTATTATTTTTTTACAAATGACTTGTAAAATTGAACTTTTTTTGTATTTTTGCACCCATATTTGACCAACCTCTGACGAAATTCGTGAATGTTGCTCAGGTTCAAAATATTTATTTATACAATTATGTCAAATTTAGTTGATTTCGTTAATAACGAATTTGTTACAAAAAAAGATTTTCCTGTTTTTACTGCTGGTGATACAATCACTGTGTATTATGAAATTAAAGAGGGTGAAAAAACTAGAACTCAGTTTTTCAAAGGAGTAGTAATCCAAAGAAGAGGTTCGGGTGCAACAGAAACTTTTACAATACGTAAAATGTCAGGTGCTATAGGTGTTGAACGTATCTTCCCTGTAAACATGCCAGCTTTACAAAAAGTTGAAGTAAATCAAAGAGGTAAAGTACGTAGAGCTCGTATTTTCTACTTCAGAGAACTTACTGGTAAAAAAGCAAAAATTAAAGAAAGAAGATACAAAAAATAGTATCATACTTTTATATAATAAAATCCCAATCGTAAAAATTACATGATTGGGATTTTTTTTGATACGTTATTTATATAAATTATCAATTTCTTAATATTACAGCTAAAAATCACGAATATGTCAATTCAATCGTTTTCGATTAAAAACACATGCAGTTAGGATGAGTTTTCTTATATTTGCGAGGCTCAAAATATTTAAATTACATGTATTGAGTTCCCTAAGCTTTCATAACTAAAATCACTTTTTTAATGTCAACAAAAATAATTTATACAATTACTGATGAAGCCCCAATGTTAGCAACGTATTCATTTTTGCCAATAGTTCAAGCTTTTTCAAAACCTGCAAATATTGATTTAGAAACAAGAAATATATCATTAGCAGGCCGAATTTTATCCAACTTTCCAAGCTATTTAAAAGAAGATCAAAAAGTAGCAGATTCCCTTTCAGAACTCGGTCTATTAGCAACACAACCCGAAGCTAATATTATAAAACTACCCAATATATCAGCTTCAGTTCCCCAGTTAAAAGAAGCTATCGCAGAATTACAATCACAAGGATACAAAATACCCAATTTACCCGAAGATGCCAAAACAGACGAAGAAAGAGCAATAAAAGCTACTTACGCAAAGGTTTTAGGATCTGCGGTAAACCCCGTTTTACGAGAAGGAAACTCAGACAGACGTGCACCAAAAGCTGTAAAAAATTACGCAAAAGCACATCCGCACACCATGGGGGCTTGGTCTTCTGATTCTAAAACACACGTGTCTCATATGAAAAATGGAGATTTTTATGGTACTGAAAAATCAATCACCATAAAAGAGGATGGAAATTTTTCAATTGAATTTGAAGGTGCAGATGGTTCAACCAAAATACTAAAAACAACTTCTCCTTTAAAATCAGGTGAAATTATTGATTCATCAGTGATGAATATGAGTTCTTTAAAGAAATTTATTACAGATCAAGTTGCAGATGCTAAAACAAAAGACGTTTTGTTCTCCGTACACTTGAAAGCTACTATGATGAAAATTTCTGACCCTTTGATTTTTGGTGCTTTTGTTGAAGTTTTTTTTGCAAAAGTTTTTTTAAAATATGCCGATCTATTTAAAGAATTGGGTGTTGATACCAAAAATGGATTAGGTGATATATATAACAAAATTCAAGGTCATAAAAAACAAGCAGAAGTAGAAGCTTCTTTAACAGAAGCAATACAAAATGGACCTGCATTAGCCATGGTAAATTCAGATAAAGGAATTACCAATTTACATGTTCCCTCTGATGTTATTGTTGATGCATCTATGCCTGCTATGATACGCAACTCAGGCCAAATGTGGAATAAAGATGGGAAATCAGTCGATACAAAAGCGATAATTCCAGACCGTTGCTATGCGGGAGTTTATCAAGCCACAATTGATTTTTGCAAGGTTAATGGAGCATTAGATCCAAAAACTATGGGTAGCGTTTCTAACGTAGGCTTAATGGCTCAAAAAGCAGAGGAATACGGATCTCATGACAAAACATTTCAAATATCAGCAAATGGTATTGTTAAAGTTAAAGATGCAAACGGCAAGCTAATAATGGATCAAGTTGTAGAGACTGGTGATATTTTTAGAATGTGTCAAGTAAAGGATGCTCCTATTCAAGACTGGGTCAAGTTAGCCGTAAATAGAGCTCGAGCAACTGGTGTTCCAACAGTTTTTTGGTTAGACGAAAACAGAGCTCATGATAGACAAATTATTGAAAAAGTTGTTTTATATTTAAAAAACTATGACACAACTGGTTTGGAAATAAGCATTATGAATCCGATTAACGCTACTACATTTTCATTTGAACGAATAGTAAAGGGACTCGATACCGTATCTGTTACAGGAAATGTTTTACGTGATTATTTAACTGATTTGTTTCCCATTTTAGAAGTAGGTACATCTGCAAAAATGCTTTCTATAGTTCCTTTAATGAATGGTGGTGGATTGTTTGAAACAGGTGCTGGAGGTTCTGCTCCTAAACACATTGAACAATTTATTGAAGAAGGTTATTTGAGATGGGATTCTTTAGGAGAATTTTTAGCACTAGGCGTTTCTTATGAACATTTAGGCACTGTTTTTAATAATCCAAAAGCATTAATTTTGTCTGAAACATTAGATGAAGCTACCGAATTGTTTTTACAAAACAACAAATCACCTGCAAGAAAAATAGGCCAACTTGACAACAGGGGCTCACATTTTTACTTAGCTCTATATTGGGCACAAGAATTAGTAAAGCAAGACAAAGATGCCGGTTTAAAAGCCATCTTTACTCCTATTGCAACAGCCTTAAAAAACAATGAAAACCAAATCAACACCGAGTTAATTGCTGCGCAAGGAAAACCTCAAATCATAGGTGGGTATTATCACCCTAACTTTGAGTTAACCGATAAAGCCATGAGGCCAAGTGTTACATTTAACAACATACTAGCTCAACTAAATTAATACCAGTCATTTAATCACAACATTTCGGTAAAAAAAACGTTTGTAAATAATAATAATTAACATAAATAATTTAAAATTAGACATTATGAAAAACAAAATGAAATTCTTAGCAGTTTTAGGTATTTTGACAATTTTTTTATCTTTTGGTTTCAAACCATTGAATGACAAAAAAATAATTGTAATTGATGCAGGTCACGGAGGAAAAGATTTTGGAGCACAAATTGGAGGAGAACTTGAAAAAAAAATTGTAGAAAATATTGCGAATAAAATAAGTTTACTGAATGGAAAAGGTGAAATTGAAATCGTTTTGCTTCGAGAAAATGATAGTTTTATTGAATTAAGCGAAAGAGTAGCAAGAATTAACAAAATTAATCCAAGTTTGCTAATTTCTTTACACATAAACGCATCCAAAAATTTGAAAGAAAACGGAGTTAATGCTTACGTTTCAAAACAAAATGATTTTTATGATAAATCAATGGAAAGCGCAAAAAATTTAGTTGATAAAATCTCGAATGAGAAACTTGCTAAAGGAGAAGTTAAAGAAGCAAACTTTTTTGTAATCAAAAACTCAAAATGTCCAGCATTATTATTAGAAGTTGGTTATTTATCAAACGAAAATGACAAAACTTATATTACAAGCGAAAGTGGACAAAATGAAATTGCAAATAAAATATTTGAATTTATAAAAAAATAAACGGCTGGTAACAGCTGTTTTGATATAGCTGGAATTTAGTAGAATTACCGTTTCGCATTAAGTTTTCGTTAAGCTGAAAAATGAGCGGTTACAAATTTCCAGCCATCTCAAAGCAGCGAATAATAAAAAAGTCATTAAATTAGGTCTAACTAATTTAATGACTTTTTTATTACAACACCTATACTCCTATTCGCTATTTTCGCTTTTATTCATCATAACTAAACTGGCTTTAACACCAGTGTTTAAATTCCACTGACTTGAAGCTATTTTATTTCCAAATTCATCAAAAATAACAAATGCAGCGGTATTTGGACCCGATAGTCCTTGGTTTAAAGCTAAAAAATCAATGTAATTTGTTCCTTTTTCAAGATTTAAATAAAAAGTTTTAAATCCACCTTCTAAAGTTATGCTTTGCACAACAACTTTATTATTAACCAAAATAGAAACTACATCACCATCAGGTTCTTGATGATCGCGGCACATTACTTTAATCAAGTCTGACTTTACACTAAACTCTCCTAAATACTGGGTTTTTTGATTCCCTGTTTTATCTTCTTTTATTATTTTATTTAAAGCCTTCTTTCTGTCTTCATTAAAATCATAACCTTGATCTGGTTGTACCATAATAGATTTTACTTTTTCATTTTTTTCAAAAGTAAACTTATTTAAATAATTGTCTTCTTTTTGTAAAAAAACACTTTTATAGCCAATTGTTGCTTTTGGCAACTCTATTTTAGGTAAATCTTCAAAAGTAGGAACTGTATAATTTGCTAATTTTAATTCTCCAATTTTTTTTGAGTTTTCGGGCTGTGCTTTCATTAAAAATGAAACGGCAATAAGAAAAATAAAAAGAAATAATTTTTGCATTTGTTTTATTTGTTTTATTTGTTTGGTAAAATTAAAATTATTATTTGCAATTAACCACAAATTAACATTTGATAAAGAATAATTTAAAATTATATTATCAATTTTGTTATTCAAAATTTATGCCATGATATTTAGACGCATTTTTACTATAAGTTTTTTACTTTTTAGTTTATTTTCATTTACACAAGAAAAATTTACTTTAAGTGGAATAATTACTGATAAAAACAACAATGAAACCTTAATAGGTGTTGCCCTAATTGTTGAAGAATTAAAAACAGGTACTTCTACAAATGAATATGGTTTTTATTCCATAACACTACCCAAAGGTACGTATTCTATTCGAATTAGTTACTTGGGATATACCGACTATACCACATCAATTGAATTGAATGAAAACATTAAAAAAAACTTTTCACTAATCGAAAGTGAACAAATATTACAAGAAATTGTAGTGACCGATACGCCTAACAAAATCAATATTAAAAGTCCAGAAATGAGTGTTAATAAATTATCTATCAATACCATTAAAAAAATGCCTGCCATTTTAGGTGAAGTAGATATATTAAAATCTATTTTAACACTTCCTGGAGTCACAAATGCTGGTGAAGGGCAATCTGGTTTTAATGTTCGGGGTGGTGCTGTAGATCAAAATTTAATTCTTTTAGATGAGGCAACTATTTATAATTCATCTCATTTATTTGGTTTCTTTTCAGTTTTTAATGCTGATGCTATTAAGGATTTAAAATTATATAAAGGTGGCATACCTGCTCGTTTTGGGGGTAGAGTTGCATCAGTATTAGATATATACCAAAAAGAAGGCAACAGCAACCAGTTTCATTTTAATGGCGGAATTGGTCTCATTTCAAGTCGTATTTTAGCAGAAGGACCAATCGTTAAAGAAAAGGGGTCCTTTTTAATTGGAGGTAGAAGTTCGTATGCGCACCTATTTTTAAAATTAACAAACAACAATAATTCAGCCTATTTTTATGATTTAAACACCAAATTGAGTTATAAGGTAAATTTGAACAACAACATTTTTCTTTCGGGCTATTTTGGAAGAGATGTTTTTAGTCTCAATCAAAGCTTTGTTAACACTTATGGTAATAGCGTTCTAAATTTTAGATGGAATCATTTGTTTTCAAATAAATTATTTTCAAATGCATCTTTAATTTACAGCGATTACTATTATGGATTAACCCTTGATTTTATTGGTTTTAATTGGGATAGCGGTATTAAAAATTATAATTTTAAATACGATTTTAAACATTATTTAAACGATAAAACCAAACTTACCTATGGAATCAATACCGTTTATTATGATTTTAACCCAGGTAAAATTGAACCTACAAATGCAGAATCGGGCATAAACGCTTACCAATTGGATAAAAAGCATGCTTTTGAACCAGCCATTTATATAGATGCTGAGCAGTCTATTTCTGATAAATTATCAATTAGTTATGGGCTTCGTTACAGCATGTTTTATCGTTTAGGAAGCCAAAACGTTAATGTTTATGAAAATAACCAAGCCGTAAATTATAATTCCGATTTAAAAATTTATGAAAAAGCTACACCTATTGGAACTCAGAAGTATGGATCTAATGAAGTTATTGCAAAATTTGGTAATCTTGAACCCCGATTAGCATTATCGTATTCCATCGATGATAAACAATCGTTAAAATTAAGCTACAACAGAATGAGTCAGTACCTACATTTAATTTCCAACACACAGTCACCTACTCCATTAGACGTTTGGGCGCCCAGTGACAACTTTCTTAAACCTCAAATTTTAGATCAATTTGCCATGGGTTATTTTAGAAATTTTAATAACGGAACCTACACTTTTGAAATAGAATCGTTTTACAAAGACATTCAAAACCGATTGGATTATATTGATGGTGCCGATTTGATAGCCAATAATGCCATTGAACAAGTTGTATTAGGAGGAAAAGCACGAGCATATGGTTTAGAAGTGTTAATGCGAAAAAACGAAGGTAAATTAAGTGGATGGATTTCTTACACTTTATCGCGTTCTGAACAGCAAACCGCAGGAAGAACTGCAGATGAAATTGGCATTAACAATGGAAATTGGTACAAGACAGGTTGGGACAAAACCCACAATCTATCGGTAACCGGTATGTATGAATTAAACAGTAAATGGAGTTTTGGTAGTATTTTTACTTTGCAAACAGGTCAACCTATAACATATCCTAACGGTCAATATGAATATTTAGGCCTTACCATACCTAGTTATAGCGAAAGAAACAGTGCTAATTTACCAATCTATCATCGTTTAGATTTATCTGCGACAATGACCCCTAAAAATAATGAAGGCAAAAAAATAAAGGGCGAATGGGTTTTTGGAATATATAATTTATACAGCCGAAAAAATGCTGCATCCATAAGCTTTAGACAAAATCAAGATACAGGAAATAACGAAGCTGTTAGATTATCAATATTTGGAATCGTTCCTAGTATAACATATAATTTTAAATTTTAAATTCATGATAAAATTCATTTATAAAATTGTAACATTTATAGTGCTTATTATATTCGTTATAATAAGTTGCATAAGTTGTGAAGATGTGGTTGATATTGAATTAAATACCGATAACCCGAGATTGGTAATTGAAGCCTCTATTATATGGAAAAAAGGAACAATTGGCAATGAACAAAAAATCAAAATTTCAACAACTACAGATTTTTATTCAACTACAATTCCAGTAGTTTCTGGAGCTACTGTTTTTATAACAGACAGTTCAAACACTTATTCATTCATAGAAAACATAGGAACTGGTGAGTATTTTTGCAGTAACTTTAACCCTGTTATTAATGAAACTTATGTTTTAACCGTTATGCATAATGGCGAAACCTATACTGCGACAGAAAAACTAACTGCCGTTCCCATAATAGATTCTGTAGGACAAACTGAAAATGGTGGTTTTTTAGGAACTGAAATCGAAATAAAATTCTTTTTTCAGGATGATGCAGCTGTTCATAATTTTTATTTCTATCAATTCAATTCAAATTTTAGTCAATTGCCCGAATATGATGTAAATGACGATAATTTTTTTCAAGGCAATCAAATGTTTGGTTTATATACCAATGAAAAAATGGAAGTTGGTGACGAATTGACTTTTACTTTACATGGCATTTCAGAGCGTTATTTTAATTATTTAAACATTCTGTTGAGTTTGTCTGGCGGAAATGGCGGGAGTCCTTTTAGTACTCCTCCAGCAACATTACGAGGTAATTTTGTCAACCAAACCAATTCAAATAATTTTGTATTTGGTTATTTTAGTGTATCTGAAACTGATGTAAATTCGTATATTGTGCAATGATTTTAAAATCATAATTCATAATTTAAATTACACAATCAAATGTCTTCACATCACATCGTTAGAGATGATCAAGAACCTGCATTAATTATTGCTAATGGTGCTGCTTGCAGTGAAGAATTATTAGGTCAATTATTAGAATGGTCTCCACTTGTTATCGTTTTAGATTCAGCCATAGAACGCGTTTTGGAATTGGGTATTAAAGTAGATGTGCTGTTAGGAGATTTTGACAGAGGATTTGATGTTTTACATTATAAGGAGAGTCAATTTCCCATCGAAATTGTACATAAACCCAACCAAAACAAAACCGATTTAGAAAAAGCCTTTGATTACCTAATAACACGAAAAATTCCTGCTGCGAATGTCGTATGGGCAACAGGAAAAAGAGCCGACCATACCATTACTAATATTACAAACATTGCACGATATAGAGATTTGCTTAAAATTGTTATTTTAGATGATTACTCCAAAATTTTTTTACTCCCAACTAAGTATGAAAAATGGTATCCTAAGGAAAGTATTATATCTTTAATCCCAATAGGAAAAGTAAACGGAATTAAATCCACAAACCTTTTTTACCCCCTAGACATCACCTCGCTAAACTTGGGTTACAAATCAGGCAGTAGCAATCATGTAACAGAAGACGGTATTGTTACTATTACTCATGAATCAGGTGATTTACTTTTAATGGAATGCTGGGATTAAATAAAGCATAAATTTAGAAAGAAAAAAATCACGTGTTCAAAAGAAAAAATAATCAAAGAATCTTATAATTCTATAAATTTAAAAACATAAATTGTAAATTTGATCCCCAAACCATACGCATAAATGAAATTTCAAGTTGTTTCTGATTATAAACCCACTGGTGATCAACCACAAGCCATAGAGAAGCTTTCGAAAGGCATTTTTGATGGCGAAAAATACCAAACCTTATTAGGAGTTACTGGGTCAGGAAAAACCTTTACAGTAGCCAATGTGATTGAAGAGGTTCAAAAACCAACACTCGTATTAGCACATAATAAAACTTTAGCGGCTCAATTATATTCTGAATTTAAACAGTTTTTTCCAAATAATTCGGTACAATATTTTGTATCATATTATGATTATTATCAACCAGAAGCTTTTATACCTGTAACAGGCACTTATATTGAAAAAGATTTATCTATAAATGAAGAGTTAGAAAAACTACGATTAAGCACAACTTCTGCCCTACTTTCGGGTCGCAGAGATATTATTGTAATTTCATCTGTTTCGTGCTTATACGGAATTGGAAATCCTGTTGAATTTCAAAAAAACGTAGTAACGGTCGAAAAAAATCAAATCATATCAAGAACACAATTATTACATAAGTTAGTACAAAGTTTATATTCAAGAACGGAAGCTGAGTTTACACCGGGTACTTTTAGAATCAAAGGCGATACGGTTGAAATTTTTCCAAGTTATGCCGATGATCCTTTTAGGGTTCACTTTTTTGGTGATGAAATCGAAGAAATAGAGGCTTTTGATCCGCGTACGGCGCAAGTTATAGAGCGCTACGAACAATTAAATATTTATCCTGCCAATATGTTTGTAACCTCGCCCGATGTGTTGAATGGTGCAATATGGGAAATTCAACAAGACATGGTTAAACAAGTGGAATATTTTAGAGAAATAGGAAAAAATTTGGAAGCCAAAAGACTAGAAGAACGAACTAATTTTGATTTAGAAATGATTCGAGAATTGGGTTATTGTTCTGGAATTGAAAACTATTCTCGTTATTTAGATGGCAGACTACCAGGCACAAGACCCTTTTGTTTGTTGGATTATTTTCCAGATGATTTTTTAATGGTTGTGGATGAAAGTCACGTGACACTATCACAAGTACATGCGATGTATGGAGGTGACAGAAGCAGAAAAGAAAACCTTGTAGAGTATGGCTTTCGTTTACCTGCAGCAATGGACAATAGACCCTTAAAATTTGAAGAATTTGAAGGTTTACAAAACCAAGTTATTTATGTTTCAGCTACTCCTGCTGATTACGAATTGGAAAAATGTGAAGGTGTTTATGTAGAACAAGTAATTCGTCCTACGGGTCTATTAGACCCTATTATAGAAGTTCGACCCAGCTTAAACCAAATTGACGATTTAATTGAAGAAATTCAGCTTCGTTGCGAAAAAGATGAACGGGTTTTAATAACAACTTTAACCAAAAGAATGGCAGAAGAGCTGACCAAATATTTAACCAAAGTTGCTATACGTTGCCGCTACATTCACAGTGATGTAGACACTTTGGAACGGGTAGAGATTATGCAGGATTTACGAAAAGGTATTTTTGATGTATTAATTGGTGTAAATTTATTGCGTGAAGGATTGGATTTACCCGAAGTATCTTTAGTCGCTATTTTAGATGCAGATAAAGAAGGGTTTTTAAGAAGTCACCGCTCACTTACTCAAACTGTAGGTCGTGCTGCTCGAAACGTAAACGGAAAAGCCATATTATATGCAGATAAAATAACCAAGAGCATGCAAAAAACTATGGATGAAACTACCTATAGAAGAGAAAAACAAACCGCTTATAACCTTAAAAATGGTTTGGTTCCCATGGCTTTGAATAAGAGTTTAGGAAATGTATTGAGTGGCAACTCAGTTTCGACACAATATTATGATAATTTAGAATACAAAGCGGCTGAACCTGAAAGCAACTATTTATCCAAACCTGAAATAGAAAAGAAAATTCGGGAAAAAAGAAAAGCCATGGAAAAAGCAGCTAAGGAACTCGATTTTATGCAGGCTGCCCGATTAAGAGATGAAATAAAAGCATTACAAGAAAAAATATAAAACATGAGCAATATTGACAAAATCCTAGCCTTAACAGACGAAATCGAAATCATAGAAGCAGTAGGAACCTCTATTTGGGACAAAAAACAAACTTCAAATGATATTACCTTATTAACCGATGGTGAACGCACCTTTGTGTATATCGATGTCTTTGAAGCTGCCATGAACGAAGGTGGTTTTAATCACTTTTTTAGCAGTGAGTCGGGAAACTTTGCACAAGAGATTAAAGCGGCTTATACTGCAATTAAAGCACCCAAATCTGCTTTATTAGTAGAAAAAGCCTTGGGTTTATTTCCCAAAAATTCGTATGTAGATCATTTAGACAAACGAAACAATCTGTTAGCAAAAATGGATGATAAAATTTTTTCGGGTTGGGAAGATTTAGACGAAATTTTCTTTAATGAAGAACAAACAGAAGATATAGTGGACTTGATTGTTGCTTATATAAGAACCCATAAAAACGAATTTAACTGAATTGTTACTTCAATTAAATAAACACTAGTATTTCAGATAAAAATTAATTGCATTAACTTTACCCTATGATAAATCAAGAAACCATTGTAGCATTAGCAACCCCATCGGGTGCAGGAGCTGTTGCCATAATAAGACTATCAGGAAATGAAGCCATAACTATAGCTTCAAGTGTTTTTGAATCAGTTTCGGGTAAAGAAATAAGCAATCAAAAAACCCATACCATTCATTTGGGCCATGTGGTTGATAATGGAAAAGTATACGATCAGGTTTTGATTTCTATTTTTAAAAATCCCTATTCATATACGGGTGAAGATGTAGTAGAAATTTCGTGCCATGGGTCTACATTCATACAACAGCAAATCATACAACTCTTACTTCGCAAAGGAGCAAAAATGGCACAAGCAGGTGAGTTTACTTTACGCGCTTTTTTAAATGGAAAACTTGATTTGTCTCAAGCAGAAGCTGTTGCCGATTTAATATCTTCAGATAATGAAGCCAGTCATCAAATTGCTATGCAACAAATGCGTGGAGGCTTTAGCAACGAAATTGCAAAACTTAGAGAAGAATTGCTGAATTTTGCCTCACTAATTGAGTTGGAACTCGATTTTGCCGAAGAAGATGTGGCATTTGCAGACCGAAAACAATTTGCTGAATTATTAAACCGAATCGAATTTGTTTTAAAACGATTAATTGATTCATTTGCTGTGGGTAATGTTATAAAAAACGGAATTCCTGTTGCGATTGTAGGCGAACCAAATGTGGGAAAATCTACCTTACTAAATGCCTTATTGAACGAAGAACGTGCAATTGTTTCTGACATCGCAGGAACAACACGTGACACTATTGAAGACGAATTGGTTATTGAAGGTATTGGATTTAGGTTTATTGACACTGCGGGTATTAGAGAAACAAGCGATGTTATAGAGGGCTTAGGAATCCAAAAAACCTTTGAAAAAATTGAACAAGCACAAGTTGTTTTGTATTTAATAGACAGTACGCAGTGTACTGTAAGTCAATTAAATAATTTAAAAATAGAAATTGAAAAAATAAAAAATAAATTTCCTCAAAAACCAGTTGTGGTTGTAGCCAATAAAGCTGATGTGACTTCAACTGAACAAAAAAATAGCATACAACTTATTATAGATCACATAGTGTTTTTAAGTGCTAAAGAAAAAATAGGCATAGATGAATTAAAAACAACCCTACTCTCTTTTGTAAACACAGGAGCATTACGCAATAATGAAACAATAGTTACCAATACCCGTCATTACGACTCCTTAATAAAAGCTTTAGAAGAAATTACTAAAGTTCGTTTTGGTATGAATCATAATTTATCTTCTGATTTAATGGCTATCGACATCCGTCAAGCCTTATTTCATTTTGGCGAAATTACAGGGCAAGTTTCAAATGATGAATTATTGGGTAACATTTTTGCTAATTTCTGTATCGGAAAATAATCATGTTGATCTTGTCTTCTAGCTAATTTTTTTTGTTTAAGTTTCCTCCAACACCTTAAACAGTGTATTTTGTATAATTTTTTGCCTTTTGTTAGTTTATTATGTCATTATTTTAAGTATTTTTTAATTAATTCACTTTCAATCTCAATAAAATCTCTGCTGGGAGGATTATTTGAACCTGGGCTCCATGTATTAAAGTATGTTACGTTATTTTTTTTCCAAAATGAAAAGCTTCTATTTACATATCTAGGATTTGTATTTTTCGTTTGTTTTTTGGGCCAAATTACTATTATTTTTGATTTAAGATCTTGATCTTCTGAATGAATATCTAAATCAAAAGGGCCATTTTTTTGAGATTTAGTAAATTCTTCAATTTTTTTGAAACAACTTTTTTTGTGATTAAAAATATCATAATAGGCCTTTCCTACTGAAAAAACTATTTTGATGTCAGAATCCTTTATTGCTTTTTCTATAACAGTAAAAACGTTTTCATCCAGATAATTGACAATTTCTTCATTAATTTTAAGAGCTAACCAAGATTCTGAATTCCAAGGACAAATTTCAATAGCAAATGGTTTTTTATAAATATCAAATTCCATTCTCTCTATGAACATTCTCTTAAACCAATTTGCTTGATCTTGCCAAAAACCAATGTCATAGGTAGGAAAATCTTTAGCATATTCATAATAAGTAGAAGCATTATTAAATTTATCTAAATTTTTTTTAAACTCTTTTACACTTTTTTCTTGTTTTGTTCTACAAGGATTTAAATTTAAAGTAATAACAGAGTGATTTGTAATATTTCCTAAATAAGGTTGAGGTAATACATCATATTCTAATTTGGTGTCTTTTTTTTTAGTATCTGATTTAACCTTACCCTTATGTTTGCTCCAAACCTTATCCTCTTTAAACGTTACTTTTGGGTTTTTTTTCCATTCTTCAAAAAAAGTGTTCCATTTTGTTAAATATACATCTACATTTTCCATTTTTATTTAATTTATATTATAGCATCAATGACATCTTGTGAATACTGTTTATAATCATAACCCATTGAATTAGCTTGACCAAAATAGTCTCCATCAATTTCACATTCATAATCATAGTCTTTGATGTCTATGTTATATAGATTTTCAATTAGCTCTAAAGTGATGTCTTGTATCCAATCATCCGTATCAACATTATTATCGTCCTCAATTGTAGAAATTGATTGACTAACAATAAATTCTGCAATCATTTCATTATTATGAGAATCTATAAGTAATTCCAATGCATGGATGAAATAGTTTGAAAACCATAAAAAAAATCTAGCTTTTCTTAATATATTGTTGTTTCTGTATAGTTTTCTTTTTCTATCAGTATAGCCAATAATGACTTTTCTTGTAGTAAAGAGGGTAATTCATCTAAACCTTCAGCCAAGGAAAAATAATCATTTATATCGATTTAGGGTTAAGATTTGGCGTGCATTCCGAATCACAAAACTGTCAATTTACGATAAGGTTTATTAGTTGCAATAACCTTCAAATTACCACTATCTACCCGTTGGCTTTTAGCCCGTGTTACAAGTTGGCCGTTCTTGTCCTTCGATATTCTACTTTCATTTTTGCTGCATCTTTTCTGTCTGTCGTTCGTTTGGGTAGGCAAGCTCTTTTGCAGGTTTTGGTTTTAGCGCTGACTGGTGCGACCTGCAAATGTGCTTGACTACGAGGCATTGGCTATTGTTTTGCTTTGTTTATTGAGTAAGCAATCAAAATAAAAACTAACAATAAAATTCCATTAATAATGACATAACTTGGAACAGAAAAATTAATAAAGGTAAAAATCAGGTTACTAGTCAAGGTAATCACAAAGAAAATACCAGAAACAACTCTAATATTAGTCGTTGTTTTCGGAAGTTCAAAACTTGCTGCGATAGTCATTACTAATGCTGTCGCAAGAAATGCAAAACTACCTAGACTTAAAAGTATTTTATTTTCACTATCGTGAAAACTATAAAAGCCATAAGCTATAAGTAAACTCAACGCTATGGCTATAATGGTTTGTATAAAATTTATTTTCATAATCTCATGGGTTTTGTTTGAATGTTGGTGGTGCTAATGCAACCAGTTTTAGTATTTCAGGCAATTTTTCAGCTATTTCCCACTTTGGTATACCTGGCTTCCAAATATAAGTCTCCTTAACAACTTTTTTTTCGGCAATTAAACGAGATAACTCCTGTTCCGAAAAAGGACCAGCTTGATTGCCGTCTATCATTGCGTAATAAAATTGAGGTGCTGCTGTTTGCATCGGATTCATAGAACCCGGAAAGTGCATATTAGACATTGCACTATTCATGGTCTTAACCATTTGCTGTGCAACTGTAATACCCATTCCGAATTCTACTAATCTATTGATTGAAAAAAAACTATCATCATTCATGTTTGTATTATTTTTATGAGCATTTTGATTTTAATGTTGATTTAAGTGATCCATTGAATAATAATAATGTACACCATCTATAAAACGCAATTCCTTCAATCATAATATTAACATCACGCCCTTCTCCTTTTCTTGCGTCTGCTCTACATCCTTCAATGGAGATTGGAGCAAAAATTTTATACCAACCATGTTTTTTAAATTTTGAAATTTCATCATAATTTAGAAAAACATTTGACTGTCCTCCAATTAATTTTTTAGACTTAAACAAAATACCTTTTTCAGTTGCAATTAAAACATCAGGTGAAAGGCCTCTTTTAAAGCTCAAAAGAGCTGGAAGGTATTTGCGCCCTTCTGTCGATGTCACCCCTTTTTCAAGAAGAATTTTTTTCAGCTTTTCATTATTGGTATTTGAAAGTTTCTCATCTAAACTAATTGTTGTATCACCCAATAAAAGTACATCCTTATTCAAAATTCCATTATAGCAGTACATATTAATAGATTCATATGGCAAAAACGAATTTCTTGTTTTAAACCAAGATTTTTTTGTATGCCCAATACCCTCTTCACTAATAATAATAATTTCCCGGTAAGAGAGCCATCTTTTTGGATTAAATAAAGGAAATAGGGATTTAATTTTTTTACCATTTAAATCATTTACTCCAATAACTCCTCCGTGCTCTAAAATATGTTGCTTTAGCGTTAATACTTCTTCTTGTCTATTAAATATAAAATCAATATTACTATTATCACCACCTCCAGCTTTATAACCTGTAGAAATTTTAGTTCCTAGAATTGTAATGCTAGAATCAAAATAAATTATTTTTGGAATATTTAATTTTTTACACTCACCGCGTAATATTTCTGCTAGCCATCCTAAGCCCCATGGTAATTTAAATTCGTGACTAAAAAGCCATAAAAATTTAGTAGTATAAATAATTTGATCAGAATTTAATTCAAGATTTTTACTCGAAAACCCCTTTAATTGGTTTAAAAAATTTACTTTAAATACTTTGTTCATAATATGTTATTTATAAATATTAATAATAATTATTTTTTTATTTATTTTATATATTTTGTGAAGTTGGAGGTGGTGGAGGTGGAACTGTGCCAAATAAATTTGCAAGTTCTTGAACACTTCCTGCTACTTCCCAACCCGACATACCTTGTTTCCAAACGTGAGTATTTTGTTGAAGTTGTCCATTTTGAACCATTTGCTGTAATTCCTGCAAATTGAAAGGACCCGATGTTTGACCGTTTATGGAAACACTATAAGCGATTTTTGGTGGTGGAGGTGGTGTATTTTGCTGCTGCTGCATATTTTGGCCCATATTATTCATCATACCTGCCATTTGATTACCCATTGCACCTCCCATCATCATACCTGTCATCATTCCTGCGGGATTCATTCCGCCACCGCCACCACCGATATTTCCCATCTGACCAAGACTTTCTGCTCCAGTTTTTAAAACATCTGTTTGTTGGTTTAAAGCATGAGCTCCCATAAAGTTGGTTTCGGTTTGAAGTTTTTGTGCTCTTTGTGCCTCTTCTCTTTGAACACGTAACGTTTCTTCCATATTCAAAGCATTAATGCTCTGCATGTCCGACATATTCTTAATACTAACATCAGTTTGAGCGGTATATGTCTTCTCCTGTTGATCCCTTGTAACTTTAAGAAGTTTTTTATACCCTTCACTTTCCTGGTCCATCTCGAGAGAATCAATATCGAATCTTTTCAAATTAACACCGAAATCATCTGAAAAAGTATCTTTCAATTTGGCTTTTAGCGTCTCATTAATGAAATCAAGGTTTTCCTCAATCTGAACCAAATTTAACGGATTGGTTCTGTTTATATTCATCACACCAGATTTCACACTACTTGTAACAGCCGATTTAATTAAGTTCTTGAAATCATCTAATTCAAAATTGATTAATCGAGTGTTTTTAATAAACAACTTGTAATCTGTAATATTGAAGATTATTTGACCACGAACAGACATAGGAACAGGAAAATCTGGCAACCTTGAATCAGTTATATTGAAATATGGAATGCCAAATTTTATTGACACATTTCCAGCAAGATTAATAAAATAGATTTCAGCTTGAAAAGGTGAAGCACCACCAAAAGCCAAACCTACAATACTTGATAAAACAGGAAAGTTTGCTGTTTTTATAGTTTGGTCATAAGGACCAACGATAAAATCTTGCATGGCACCATCTTTTTGTTGGTATACAAAAACGGCTAATTCTCCGTCTTTTACACGCAAACTGCTACCATAGCGGATAGCATTTTCTTTTTTTGTTGAATTGGCTTCACCCGAAGGGCGCCATTTCCAAACAAGATAT
>NZ_CAWUTS010000111.1:0-2902 GCF_963925415.1 uncultured Flavobacterium sp.
GTCAAAGATTTTCTGCTGTTTTTCTCCACTATGGATTTCTGCCCGTTACAAGTACTTTATTTTCTTTTGTTAGGTGTTATTTCTTTTCTGTAATAAGCCTTTGCGTAGGCTGAAACGTTGAAATTTTACACGAACCTTGTTCATAAGGTTACTTGCAACGTGTTGCCGCATGGCGATGTGGCGGATTAAATAAGCCTAAACTTTCGGTTTATGACTTAACTTTCAGACACAAAACAGCTTTTGAAAAAGCAATAAACAATATTGTTATTTCATTTTTTAATTAAATTATTCAATAAAATGCAGTATTTGGTTTGAAGTTAAATGAATATCGCCCACAAAACTTCAACAGAAATGTTGGAGTTTTTTTTACAAAATATCTAAAGTACGTTCTAACGCCATACCTCTAGATCCTTTAATAAGGATTAAACTTTTGTATATAGGATTTGTTTTAATGTGATTTGAAAGTCTTTCAAAATTTTCAAAAAATTTAATATTTTCAATTGTTTTTTTATTTTGAAAAAAGTGATCGCCTATGCAATAAACATCAATATCAGTGTTGGAAACTAAGTCAACTATTTTTTGATGTTCTTTAAAACTTTCATTTCCTAGCTCAAACATATCACCAAGTATTGCAATTTTAGGAGTTTTTGTTAGCTGTAAAAAATTTATTAAAGCAGCATTCATACTGCTCGGGTTTGCGTTATAAGCGTCCAAAATAATTTCGTTCGTTTTTTTTAATATAATTTGTGATCGATTGTTTATGGGTATATAATTTTCAATAGCAGTTTTAATGGCCAACACATCTACGTTAAAATAATTTGCAATAGTTATGGCGCAGTTGATGTTATTTGCATTGTACACGCCTATTAAATGGGATTGAATGTTGGTGCTGTTATATTTGATTTTAACCATAGGGTCGGCACAAACGGAATCTATAAAAACTGTAGCGTTTTGATCTTTTTGTGAAAACGTAATCCTATTGATTGCAGTAGTTTTTTGATTTTGTATGGTGTCGTCAAGATTGATAAACGCAGTTTTCGAATTATTTTTTAAATAAGAATACATTTCGCTTTTACCTATAATAACTCCTTCGGTCCCGCCAAAGCCTTCTAAATGTGCTTTTCCAAAATTAGTAACATATCCAAAATTAGGTTCAGCAATTTCACACAATAATTCAATCTCTTTTTGATGATTAGCACCCATCTCAATTATGCCTATTTCGGTTTCTGAAGTTAATCTTAATAAAGTTAAGGGAACCCCTATATGATTGTTTAAATTACCAATGGTGGCTATGGTTTTATATGTGCTTGATAAAACGGCATTTATCAACTCTTTTGTTGTAGTTTTTCCATTACTTCCTGTAATACTAATGATAGGAATGTTAAATTGTTTTCTATGGTAATTAGCTAACAACTGAAGCGCTGTTAGGCTGTTGTTTACTAAAATTGTTTGATCATTAATATAAAACTCAGGGTTATCTATAATTACGAATTTAGCTCCTTTTTTAATGGCTTCATTTGCAAATGTGTTGGCATCAAAGTTTTCTCCTTTTAATGCGACAAACATTGAATTTGTCTCAATATTTCTTGTATCGGTTGAGATTGAAGAGCATTCTAAAAATTTTGAATATATAGCGTTTATTTCCATAAAGTAAAGATATAAAAAAAAGCCCTTTTCAAAAAGGGCTTTTTTTTAATAATGTATTTTATTTAAAAACTAGTTTCTAGCCTTTTTTTTGTTTAATTTAGGTCCTACTTTTGACATTGCACATCTAAACCCAATATAGTCAGTTGCCATGTCTTGAGGAAAATATCTTCTTGAGGCAGGGTCTAACCAATAAGCTCTATCTCTCCATGATCCACCTTTGTATACTCTAACATTGTCATCAACAAGTGTTGTTCTTTTGTTCGACTTGTCATATTGTTTTAATAAGTTACCTAAACTATCTTTTGATACTGAATGTTCAGGAGAATCATACATTCTGTATTTGTTTTTTTCAGCTTGAGATTCTTCTTCTGTATTTCCAAAATCAAAATAACGTGTAGATTGTCTGTCACCATCTCTGTAATTTCTGTTGTCAGAAGTAGAAAATTGAGTTCTTAAATACGTTTCATTTTCATCAACGGGTACTTGAGCTATTTGGCCAGGATAATTACGTGCAACAATTTTTCCGTTGCTTAAAGTGTCATAGGCAATATTTTCTGAAGTAACTAATTCTACATTTCCGTCTTCACCAATTTTATTTTTCATATATACATTACCTCTGTAATAATTGAAATCATTAGCTTCGTCATCTACCATTGGTCTGTATACATCTGCAACCCATTCGGCCACATTTCCAGCCATGTCATATAAGCCAAAATCATTAGGAGCATAAGCCTTTACATATTGTGTAATATCGGCACCGTCATCAGACCACCCTGCTATTCCACCATAATCACCCTTGCCCTGTTTAAAGTTGGCCAGTTGATCACCTTTGATTTTTCTTTTTCCTGAACGCGTATATTGTCCGTTCCACGGATATTTCTTTTGTCCTTTGTATAGGTTGTATTCTCTATTGCCAACCAATGCTGTTGCAGCATATTCCCATTCGGCTTCTGTAGGCAATCTATATTCGGGTAAAAGGATGCCTGTACTTCTTTGTGCATATACATTAGTAGCTGTTTCATCTGCATTTTGACCTTTTTTTCCGCTTGAGCCTCTAGCTCCTTTTTTAAGAACAACATCTTCATTTCCGCCATAGCTTTGTGTTGGTGTTGCTAAATAAGTTTCAGTACTAAAATTAGCATCCGCCGATACTTCATCAATTTTTGAGTCTTTTTTTAAATATTTTTCTCTTTCTAATATGTTTTCATTAACACGATCGGTTCTCCACTTGCTAAATTCGGTTGCCTGAATCCAG
>NZ_CAWUTS010000112.1:0-19738 GCF_963925415.1 uncultured Flavobacterium sp.
GTAATGGAAAACTGGTGTTACGAACCCGAAGCGTTAGCTTTATTTGCAAAACATTATCAAACCGGCGAAATTATACCACAAGAATACGTTAAAAAAATAAAAGAAAGTGCTAACTTTCAAGAAGGAATGGCAACGATGCGACAAATTAGTTTCGGACTTTTAGACATGGCTTTTCATGCCCACAATCCAAACGAAATTACTACTGTTAAAGCTTTTGAAGAAGCTGCTTTTGCAAACACCAAACTATATCCAGATGTTGCCGAAAACTGCATGAGTGTTTCGTTTTCGCATATTTTTCAAGGGGGCTATTCGTCGGGATATTACAGCTACAAATGGGCCGAAGTTTTAGATGCAGATGCCTTTGCATATTTTAAAGAAAAAGGTATTTTTAACAGAGAAGTGGCAGCTAAATTTAAAGAAAATGTACTTTCAAAAGGAGGCACCGAATTACCCATGGAATTGTACAAAAAATTTAGAGGACAAGAGCCGAAGCCTGAGGCGTTGTTAAAAAGGGCTGGTTTGGTATAGTTATATTATAGCAAAATGATTATCTCTAACTTGCATTCATAAAATGTTATCCGAAAATCAATAATAAAAGTAACCAAATTACCGGCACACTTTCCACACAGAAAGAGGAGTAATATTTATTTCTCTTTGAATTAGCAAAATAAGTAAAACCACCTAAAATTAATGAAATTAAAGAGGTTATGGCAAATTGACTTAGCGAACTATTAGGTTTAAAATACTCTAAAAATAAAAAAAGCCCAATCCCTATATAACTCAATTGTTTTGTTCTGTTAATTCCTATTTTTTGTGGAATAGTATTCAATTTTAATGCATCAAACGGCAAATCAATAATTTCAAAAATCAACATCAATACAAAAATAAAAACAAAACGTTGGATACTTTTCAAAATTACAACTATTGAAAAATCTAGTTCAGCGTTTATAACAGGCAACAGAACCGTCACCCCTACCCAGGCAAATGCAACCAAATATATTTTTATGCCACTCCAATTGCGCATGTTTTTTTTATTAGGAAAAAATGGCAACGTATAAAAAATTGTTACTAATAAAGCTCCAAATCCTATTAATTTAGTATTGATTTTTAATTCTAAATAATAATAAAAAGCAGCTAAAGCCGAAACAAAACTTAAAGCTATTATTATTTGAAATGTATTTGAAAGTTTTACCTTTTTTATTCGAGCTAATTCATCATATTTTATAAAATTATAACCCACTACTGTTCCATAAAAACCAAAACACACAACAGCCTCATCATATGAAATGTTTAACTTTAAAAATGTGATTCTAATCAAAGCATAAACAGCAAGAGCAACATGCAAACTGCTTTGGATGTAAAAGTCAAATATATTTTTAAAGTATTTCATTCAACAAAAATAATCAAAGTGTTAATAAAACTAGTGATTAGTTGATAAAAAGATAAAAAATCAATAAAATTTAAGGATTATTTTAATTCATAATAATTACTTTTGTAGTTTATTTTAAATTCTATTTTTAGAATACAAAAAAACAAAAATTTATACTTTATTATACCATAAATGAAAACAGACTCATTTGCTTTAAGACATTTAGGACCAAGAGAAAACGATTTGCCTAAAATGTTAGAAACCATAGGTGTTGAAACTTTAGATCAATTGATTTATGAAACCATACCTTCCGATATTCATTTAAAAGAATCATTAGAATTAGACCCCGTAATGACCGAATATGAGTATGCAAACCATATTCGATTATTAGGCAGAACAAACAAGGTTTATAAATCATATATTGGTTTAGGTTATAATCCAACTATTGTTCCTCCTGTAATTCAAAGAAATATTTTTGAAAACCCAGGATGGTATACTGCTTATACACCTTATCAAGCCGAAATTGCTCAAGGGAGACTAGAAGCTATATTAAATTTTCAAACTACCGTTATTGAATTAAGTGGAATGGAAATTGCCAATGCATCCTTGTTAGATGAAAGTACTGCTGCTGCTGAAGCAATGGCTTTATTATTTGATGTTCGCTCAAGAGATCAAAAGAAAAACAACGTATGCAAATTCTTTGTTTCAGAAGAAATTTTACCTCAAACACTATCGGTTTTACAAACACGATCTGCTCCTATTGGCGTTAAATTAGTTGTTGGAAATCATGAAGATTTTGACTTTTCAAAAGACTTTTATGGTGCAATACTTCAATACCCAGGAAAACATGGTCAAGTATATGATTATGCCTATTTTATAAAAAAAGCTAATGAAAACGAAATAAAAGTAGCGGTTGCTGCTGACATTCTATCCTTAGTAAAACTAACACCTCCAGGAGAGATGGGTGCTGCTGTAGTAGTAGGAACAACTCAGCGCTTTGGTATTCCAATGGGATATGGTGGGCCTCATGCTGCCTATTTTGCTACAAAAGAAGAATACAAGCGATCTATGCCTGGCAGAATAATAGGGGTTTCGCAAGATGCTGATGGCAACCGAGCTTTGCGTATGGCCTTACAAACAAGAGAGCAACACATCAAACGTGAAAAAGCAACTTCAAACATTTGTACTGCACAAGTTTTATTATCTGTAATGGCAGGGATGTATGCCGTATATCACGGCCCAAAAGGTTTGAAATACATTGCAGACAAAGTTCATTCATCAGCTTCAACTTTAGCAGACGCATTAAATAAATTAGGTTTTTACCAAACCAACTCAGCTTATTTTGACACTATAGTTATAAAAGCAGATGCTCAAAAAATAAAACAAATTGCTGAAAAAAATGAAATTAATTTTTATTATATAGACAACACATCTGTTTCGATATCTGTAAACGAAACTGTTTCACTTGAAGATATAAACCAAATTATAGCTGTCTTTGCTGAGGCAGCAAACAAAGAAGCTTTTAAAATTTCTGTATACAATACCGAAAATAACTATCCCTTACTTTTAGAAAGAAAATCATCGTTTTTAACCCACAATGTTTTTAACAAATACCACTCTGAAACAAGTTTGATGCGTTATATTAAAAAATTAGAACGCAAAGATTTATCCCTAAATCATTCGATGATAGCATTAGGCTCTTGTACAATGAAATTAAATGCTGCAGCTGAAATGCTTCCTTTAAGCATGCCTTATTGGAACACCATTCATCCATTTGCACCATTGGACCAAGTACAAGGTTATACTACAATGCTTAAAAAACTAGAACATCAATTGAATGTAATAACAGGTTTTGCAGGCACTACATTACAACCTAATTCAGGTGCACAAGGTGAATATGCTGGTTTAATGACCATTCGTGCGTATCATTTATCTAGAGGTGATGAGCAAAGAAATATTTGTTTAATTCCTGCATCGGCTCATGGTACAAATCCTGCATCAGCAGCTATGGCCGGAATGCAAATCATTGTTACCAAAACTATGGAAAACGGTAATATTGATGTAGAAGATGTAAAAGAAAAAGCTTTACAATACAAAGATCAATTATCTTGCTTAATGGTAACCTATCCATCGACTCATGGCGTTTTTGAAAGTGCCATTAGAGAAATTACACAAATCATTCATGACAATGGAGGATTAGTGTATATGGACGGGGCAAATATGAATGCACAAGTAGGGCTAACAAACCCTGCAACAATAGGTGCAGATGTTTGTCATTTAAATTTACACAAAACTTTTGCCATTCCTCATGGAGGAGGTGGACCGGGAGTAGGCCCTATATGTGTTAACGAAAAACTAGTGCCCTTTTTACCTAGCAACCCATTTGTTGAAGTTGGTGGCGAAAAAGCAATTTCTGCGATTTCTGGAGCACCATACGGGTCAGCTTTAGTATGTTTAATATCATATGGTTATATTTGCATGCTAGGCGCAGAAGGAATAACCAATGCTACAAAATATGCCATTCTAAATGCAAATTACATGAAAGCACTTTTAGAAGAACACTACCCCATATTATATGTGGGAGAAAAAGGCAGAGCGGCCCACGAAATGATATTAGATTGTAGATCTTTTAAAGATAAAGGAATTGAAGTTTCAGATATCGCAAAACGTTTAATGGACTATGGTTTTCATGCACCAACAGTTTCTTTCCCTGTGGCTGGAACATTAATGATAGAGCCAACTGAATCTGAAGATTTAGCGGAATTAGATCGTTTTTGTGAGGCTATGATTTCAATACGAAAAGAAATTGAAGCTGCAAGAATTGAAGAACCAAACAATATATTAAAAAACGCTCCGCATACCTTAAACATGCTTACCTCTGACTCATGGAATTTTCCATATTCAAGAGAAAAAGCAGCATATCCTTTAGAGTATGTGTCAGACAATAAGTTTTGGCCGAGCGTTCGTCGTGTCGATGAAACTTATGGAGATAGAAATTTAATATGCAGTTGTGCTCCAATTGAGGCATATATGTAAGATCATTAAATTCCAATTATGGAAATCCCAAATTCCATTAAAAAAGAGTTTGGGATTTTTTAATATTAAAAAAATGAAAGATATAGCAACTAGAGAAGATATACTTTTGATCATTAGAGAGTTCTACAAAAAATTATTGGAGGATGATAGTATTAATTTTTATTTCACCAAATTAACAACTGTAGATAAACATTTGGAAGAGCATTTTGAAATTTTAGCTACTTTTTGGGAGCAGTCTATCTTTTTAAAAGGGGGCTATAGCAACAATATGTTTCAAATTCACAAAGACTTAAATGAAAAGCATGCTTTTAAAAAAAAACATTTTGATACTTGGCTTAAGCATTTTTATCAAAGCATTGATGTTTATTTTATTGGACCTAATGTAGAAAAAATGAAAACTAATGCATTAAACATGGCAACAGTTATGCAAATCAAATATTTTAATTAATGTCATTAACATGTTTGTGTTTTAAAAAAAAAATTAACTAATTTTACACTAATTAATACATTACAAACTAATGAATATTAAAATTACAGGTTCAGGAAGTTATATTCCTTCATTAAAAGTCACTAATGAAGATTTTATAAATCATAGTTTTTTAAACGAAGATGGAACGGTATTTAATTATACGAATGATGTTATTGCACAAAAATTCACAGACATAACAGGAATAATTGAGCGCAGATACGCTCAAGACAATCAAACTGCCTCTGACATGGCTACAATAGCTGCTCAAAAAGCAATTGAAGACGCTAAAATAGATCCTGAAACACTAGACTACATAATATTTGCTCATAATTTTGGCGATGTAAAAAAAGGAGCAATTCAAAGCGACATGATGCCAAGTTTAGCTTCAAAAGTTAAATTTAATTTACGCATAAAAAACCCAAAATGCATTGCTTATGACATGCTTTTTGGTTGCCCTGGATGGGTTGAAAGTGTAATACAAGGACAAGCATTTATAAAAGCTGGTATGGCGAAAAAATGTATGATTATAGGTGCTGAAACATTATCTAGAGTTGTTGATGCGCATGATAGAGACTCTATGATTTATTCTGATGGTGCAGGTGTTACAATTATAGAGAGCACAGAAAATGATGGTGGAATTTTATCACACGCTTCTGCTTCCTTTACTTATGATGAAATCAATTATTTATATTTTGGAAAATCATATAATCAAAATCTTGACCCAGATACACGTTACATAAAAATGTTTGGCCGAAAAATATATGAGTTTGCATTATCAAACGTTCCGCTAGCTATGAAAGAATGCTTAGAAAAAGCTAATATTGAAATAGGACAGGTTAAAAAAATATTGATTCATCAGGCTAATGAAAAAATGGATGAAGCTATAGTAAACCGCTTTTATAAGCTATTTAAAACAGTAACTCCTGAAGGCATTATGCCTATGAGTATTCATAAACTAGGGAATTCTAGTGTTGCAACAATACCAACCTTATATGATTTAATTATGAAAGGAGAGTTAGAAAATCATTCTTTAAATAAAGGTGACATTGTTCTTTTTGCATCTGTTGGTGCTGGCATGAACATTAATGCAATTGCTTATAAAATGTAATTACTCTGATTTGTAAATTTTACCACCTTTCATTACAAAAGTAATTTTTCCCATTTGATTAATATCTATAGTTGGGTCACCATCAACGGCAATAATATCAGCAAATTTACCCTTTTCAATTGTACCTAACATTGAAGATTGCCCTAATAAATCTGATGCATTTATTGTAGCTGTTTTTAATATTTCCATAAAAGGCATTCCTACTTCATTCATATAGATAAATTCTTTCCAATTATCGCCATGAATAAAAACACCTGCATCTGTTCCAAAAGCAATTTTTACTCCATATCTATAGGCACGTGCAAAAGTGTTTTGAATTTTTGGACCAATTTCTAAAGCTTTTGGCACCACTAGATCTGGATAATAATTTGGAATTTTAGCAAATAATCCAACCGCTTTTCCTGCTGTAACTGTTGGTACTAAATAAGTGCCCCTCTCTTTCATTAATTTCATGATCTCTTCACTCATGTAGGTACCATGTTCAATTGAATGAACGCCACCAATGACAGCTCTTTTCATTGCTTCTTCTCCATGGCAATGAGCAGCAACCTTAAAGCCATAATCATTAGCAGTACTAACAATTGCTTTGATTTCCTGAATGGTAAATTGCGCATTTTCCCCACTTTTTGCAACACTTAAAACACCTCCAGATGCTGTAATTTTTATTAAATCACTTCCATCTTTGTAGCGTTGTCTTACTGCTTTAATACAATCATCAACGCCGTTTACAACTCCTTGTTTTGGCCCTGGATTTCCCATCAAATCACTTCTATAGCCGTTTGTTGGGTCAGCGTGTCCACCTGTTGTTGCTATTGATTTACCTGCAGTAAAAACTCTTGGCCCGTCAACTAAACCATTATCTATGGCATTTCTTAAAGAGATATTGACATTGGTTCCTCCTAAATCTCTAACAGAAGTGAATCCAGCATTTAAAGTTTTTTTTGCATAAGCCAAAGATTTATAAGCAATATCAGCATCATTTAATGTAAATTCTTCTATATATTGTTTGGCACTTGTTTCATGTTCTAAGTGAACGTGCATATCAATAAGGCCTGGCATAACCATTTTTTGTGACAAATCAATAAAAACATCTGTATCAGAAACCGTTAATTTAATTTTTGAAACGTTTTCAATTTTATCATTTATAATGGATATATAAATGTTTTCTAATATTGTTCCATTTTCAACGTCTACAAACTTTCCACAATGAATAATTGTTTTTTCCTGGGCTAAAGTAAAAATTGAAACCAAAGACAAAAGAAATAATATATTTTTTTTCATAAAAATAAAAATTAGAAAGCTAATGTACAAAAATTACTCTTTAAAATTAAATCTTTGTAACTTTACAAATCTAATTTTTTTTTAATTTGATATGTACGAAAAAACTTTCCCCAGTAAACGTTTTAATATAACCTTAGCATTTTTAAAAAAGCATATTTCTACTAGTGAAACTGTTTTAGATCTCGGCGTTTCTAATCCATTTTCAAAAATAATGTTAGAAAATGGATATAAAGTAACAAACACTAAAGGAGAAGACATAGACGACAATCAATTTGCATTTAATAATAATGAATACTCTGTAGTAACTGCCTTTGAAATTTTTGAACATTTGCTTAATCCCTATACTATACTTAAAGGCATTAAAGCTGATAAAATATTAATTTCTATTCCCATGCGATTGTGGTTTTCATCTGCTTATAAAAGTAAAACCGATAAATGGGACAGACATTATCATGAATTTGAAGATTGGCAACTGGATTGGTTATTAGAAAAAACAGGATTTAAAATAATCGACAGAATTAAGTTTACGCATCCAGTAAAAAAAATAGGTTTTAGACCTTTGCTACGTTATTTTACAAATCGTTATTACTTGGTTTACGCTGAAAAAGTAATTAGTACCATATAAATAGCTAACCGTTTAATGAAATACTACATCATAATTCCTGCTTATAACGAAGAAGCATTTATAAATTTAACGCTGCAATCATTGGTAGACCAAACTGTTTTACCATCAAAAATTATTGTGGTAAATGATAACTCTACCGATAAAACAGCTGAAATTGTTTTGGCTTTCGCAGAAAAGCACCCATTTATTTCGTTAGTGCATAAAAAATCAGAAGCGATACACCTACCAGGAAGTAAAGTTATTCAAGCATTTCATGAGGGCGAAAAACATATTGATGATGCCTATGATATAATTGTAAAAATTGACGCTGATTTAATTTTTCCCAAAAACTACTTTGAAACAGTGATAAAGCATTTCAAATCAGATATAACAGTCGGAATGGCTGGAGGTTTTTGCTACATCAAAAAAAATAACGATTGGGTTTTAGAAAACCTTACAGATAAAAACCATATACGTGGCGCATTAAAAGCCTATAGAAAAGAAGCTTTTAAGCAAATTGGTGGTCTAAAACCAGCTATGGGATGGGACACAGTTGACGAATTGTTATGTAAATTTTATAATTGGAAAGTAGTTACCGATGAAACTTTAATAGTAAAACACCTAAAGCCTACAGGAGCAAATTATAACAAAGCTGCACGTTACAAGCAAGGCGAAGCTTTTTACAGCCTTGGTTATGGGTTTTGGATTACAGCCATTGCATCTTTAAAACTGGCTTTACGAAAGAAAAAACCCTTGCTTTTTATAGATTATATAAAGGGGTTTTGGAAAGCAAAATTATCTAATAAAGAGCTTTTAGTTTCTAAAAAACAAGCTCTGTTTATAAAAGCATATCGTTGGAAAAAAATGAAAGAAAAATTATTTTGATTGATTTATGCTAGTAAAATAAGTCATAAGATATTTTTATAATACCTATTAAATTTTTTATGATTGTGAAATATTAACATTTTTTTATGATTACGGCTTGCGTTTAATCAATTTATTTGATAAAATTTAATCCCTTATATTATGAAAAAAACATTTTTACTTTTAGTTTTTTCGCTTTTCACTCTGTTTACAAACGCTCAAGATTATGTTGATATTGTTAAGTTTTCAAACAACAATGCCAATTTAGGTAATCTTGACGATGACTATGAAACAAACACAAATAACTTCAATTTTGAATTATATTATCCAAAAGTTATTAATAAAAATCTCGTTTTTTTGACTGGCATAACTGCCGAAAATACGGCGCTAAATTTAGGGAAAAATTTTGACAGAGGAAATTTGACAATGACTAGATTGAATTTAGGGATAAAATACCAACACAATGAAAAATGGTCTGGAACTTATGTTTTATTACCAAAATTAGCTTCTGACTTTAAAAATATAGGGTCTCAAGATTTTCAATTTGGTGCTTTAGCCATTTTAGATTATCAATATTCGGAAGGGTATAAATGGAAGTTTGGTTTATACAGTTCAACCGAAAATTTTGGAACTACTATAACCCCAATTATTGGTTTATGGCACCGTTCAAAAAATGAAAAGTTTTTTATAAATGCAACACTTCCTATTAGAATGGACATGAATTACTCACTTTCAAAAAAATTTAGCATTGGTACTGATTTGTTAACGTCTATAAAGTCTTATAATTTAGCAGACACAGGTTCAAATTTTTATGTTCAAGAAGAATCCATAAGGTTTGCGGCTTATGTGGCTTATGGTTTATTAGATAATTCATTAATTGTAAGAGGTAAAATTGGTTATGACACTACCGATTATGGCATGTATAATTCAAATGATACTGTTGGCGTTCAAGTATTAACTGTTCAGCTTGGTGGTGATGATAGAGTCCGATTGAATTCTGAATTTGATGCTGGCATTTTTATGGGAGCTGATCTAATTTACAGATTTGATCTTTCTAAAAAAGACAAATAAACCTTTGTTGATCAAATAATTAGCTTTTATGAAAACATATTTGCGTTAATGATAGTAGCGGCATCCTTTTATATATTACCACGTGATTAAACACGTGGTAATATATAAAAGATATAGCGAATAGCATGACCTGAAAGGAAACGCCAAAAAAAAACAACTTTACATAACTCATAACTCATAACTTCTCCCTATTTTTGATGATATTTTAAAAGTATGATGCTTATTAGATACTTATCGCAGATAGGTCGTTATTTTATGATGTTGAAAGAAATATTCAACAAACCCACTAAATGGAGTGTAATGAAGCAACTTATTTTTAAAGAAGTTGATGATTTAATCATTAATTCCTTAGGCATAGTGTCGTTTATTTCGTTTTTTGTGGGTGGTGTTGTTGCCATTCAAACGGCGTTAAATTTAACAAGTCCTTTGATTCCGAAATACTTAATTGGTTTTGCTACTAGGCAATCTATTATTTTGGAATTTGCTCCTACTTTTATTTCTATTATTATGGCAGGAAAAATGGGTTCGTTTATTACATCAAGCATAGGAACTATGCGAGTAACAGAACAAATAGATGCACTTGAAGTAATGGGTGTAAATTCTTTAAATTACTTGGTTTTTCCAAAATTAATTGCCCTTTTTTTGTATCCTTTTGTGATTGGAATTAGCATGTTTTTAGGCATTTTTGGTGGATGGATGGCTGGTGTTTTTGGTGGATTTACCACAAGTGGTGAGTTTATTGAAGGGCTTCAAAATGATTTTATACCGTTTCATATCGTTTATGCTTTTATTAAAACAAGTGTTTTTGCTTTTATATTAGCAACTATACCGTCCTTCCACGGATTTTATATGAAAGGTGGAGCGCTCGAAGTAGGAAGAGCAAGTACCGTATCATTTGTATGGACTTCTGTTGTTATTATTTTAATAAATTACATATTAACTCAACTCCTTTTAAGCTAATGATAGAGGTTAAAAATTTAAAAAAAACTTTTGGCACTCAAAAAATACTAAATGGAATCAGTACTCTTTTTGAAGCCGGAAAAACAAATTTAATTATAGGCCAAAGTGGCTCTGGAAAAACGGTTTTATTAAAATCACTGTTGGGTATTCACAGCCCAGATAGTGGTATAATATGTTTTGATGGGCGTGTGTATTCTGACCTTTCAAATGACGAAAAACGTACTTTAAGAACTGAAATTGGAATGGTTTTTCAAGGGAGTGCTTTGTTTGATAGTATGACCGTAGAGGAAAACATTGGTTTTCCATTAAAAATGTTTACAAATAAAACACCTCAAGAAATTAAAGAACGTGTTGATTTTGTAATAAATAGAGTAGATTTAATAGATGCAAATGACAAAAAACCTTCTGAAATTTCGGGTGGTATGCAAAAAAGAGTAGCAATTGCCAGAGCAATAGTCAACAATCCTAAATACCTTTTTTGCGATGAACCAAACTCGGGTTTAGATCCCAAAACGGCAATTATAATTGATAATCTCATTAAAGAAATTACTGAAGAATATAATATTACAACCGTAATTAATACCCATGACATGAATAGTGTTATGGAAATAGGCCAAAAAATTATATTCTTAAAAAATGGAAAACTAGCTTGGGAAGGTACAAAAGAAGAAATTTTTAAAACCGACAATGAAGCTGTTATCGATTTTGTATATTCTTCTGAACTGTTTAAAAAAGTGAGGAAGATGTATTTGGATGACAACGCTTAATAAATTTTGTTCGCCTCAAAAATATTTACTAATCAAAGTGTTTATTAGTCCTAACAGGTCATGAATTTTTTTGTAAGAACTGGTAAAAAAGAGGTTTAATTGAATCATCCTTAAAAGTGCATGATAAATTTTGACCTTTTATTTAATTTATAAGATATAAAACGTTTTAATTTATGTTTAAAACTTAAAAACAAATTAACCAGGAATTATTTCTACTTCAGCATTTGCATTAAACAAATAGGTTTTAGCCGTACTGATTTCTATACATTCATAACGTTTTACACGTAATCCTATTTTTTTAAAAATTCTACCTTTTGCAATTCTAAACATACTCCCGTTAGGCACTTCGTGAATAAAATAAACATCTGGCTTTCTTTCATCAAATTGTTTTAATGCAAAGGCTAATTGAGCATCAGTATCACTGCTAGCTGTTGGATTTCTAAAGTGGTTTGCAACTAATGATAAAACGGATTTTGGAAATATTTCTGGCCTAATAAAAGGAACCATTAATTTTTGAAACGTATGCTTCCATTCTATACCGTGTGGCTTTATATGTCTTCCAAATTTTTGAAAAGCTACCAAATGTGCTATTTCGTGTATTAATGTTATTAAAAATCGATATTGATTTAAGTTTGCATTAACTGTAATTAAATGAAAACCTTGAATATCTTTTCGGTAATCACCATGACGGGTTTGCCTTTCATTTACAATTTTTAAATGCACGCGGTTATCTTTGATAAGTTCAAAGCAAGACTCAACCGCGTGAGAAGGTAAATATTTTTCTAAAACGTTACTCAATTTTAGGGTGTTGTTGATGAAACTTGCAATACTTTTCCGTTATAATATTTATGCCCTGTTAAAGCAAAATTGCGAATATAACTCGCCATTTCTAATGCGGAAAGTGGCGCTTCATATCCAGGGAAAGCCTCTTGTAGCATTTCTGTATTTACAGCACCCAATGCCAAAACATTAAAACTTATGCCCTGATCTTTATATTCTTCTGCCAACATTTCTGACAAAGTTATTACTGCTCCTTTGCTCGAACTATAAGCTGTTAATCCAGCAAATTTTAAACTTCCTTGAATTCCACCCATAGAACTAATGGTTACTACATGACTCCCTTTTAGAAGAAAAGGAATACAAACACGGGTTAAACTAGCTACTGCAAAAACATTAACTTTATAAATTGATTCAAATTCTTTAGATGTAATTTGCTCAAAAGGCTTATGCAATAAAGCACCTGCGTTATGAATTAAAACATCAACAGATTTGAATGTGTTTTTTACAAATTCTTCAGCGTTATTAATGTCAGAATCTATTGTTAAATCAACAGATAAAAAGGTAATATTGGGATGTTCTAAAAGTGCCTTTGAAGCTTTTCTTGACAAGGCTAAAATTTGATGCCCCTCATTTGCAAACTGCAGGGCTAACTCTAAACCTATGCCTCTTGAAGTTCCTGTAATTATTATGTTTTTATTTGACATTTATAGTGATTTCTTTTGTGGGTTTATTAATCATGATTTCTAATATGGGGATCATTGTATTGATAACGTTAGTCATGTGTTTAGTGTCCATTAATTCAAATTCGTCATCGGGCTTGTGATAGAAATCAAAATTTTCAAAATCAAATGTGGAAACCGTTTGTGCAGGAACATTAAACTCTGTAAAAAAAGGATAATTATCTGACGCTCTAAATAATTGATATTTGGTTTGTGCCGGAATGTATCCTATTACCTTTTTACCATTATATTCATTCATTTTTGAAGCCATATTTGTTTTTCCAAAACCCGTTAAATACAACAAAAAATCTTTGTTTAGCATGGGAACGCCTATCATTTCAAAATTAAACATGAAGTATAAATCTAAATTCTCTGCTTTAAGTTTTTTTGCCAAATGTTTTGAACCTAACAAGCCTTTTTCTTCTGCAGAAAAGAATACAAAAATCAGGCTTCTTTTATTGGTTTTATACTTGGCATAATATTTCATTACTTCTGAAGTTGCTGTTGATCCTGAAGCATTATCATTTGCACCATTTGCAATATCATCTCCGTTTACTGCGGCAATTTTTCCAATATGATCATAATGAGAACCTATTATCACGAACTCATTTTTAAGTTTTGGGTCGTTTCCTTCAATATATCCAACAATATTATATGCAGGTTTATTAAAATTAGATAGTGTATCTCTATAGGTTTTAAAATATGGTTTGATGCCATTTTCTATCATCATATTCTCTAGAAAAACACTTGCTTTTTCTATTCCTTTGCTGCCTGTATCCCTTCCTTCATTATCGTCAGAAGCTAAAAAACTTAGCGTATTGGCTACAGTTTTTTCTTGAGCGAAACCTTTTTCGCTGGTTAAACTTATATCTGCTGTGTCTGTAGACTTAGTGGATTGTATCATTTTTGATGTGGAGCATGCTGCCATCAGTATAGAAGTGAAAATCAAAAATTTTTTCATTTTGTTTAGTTTTTAGTAAAAATAAAAAAATCCCGAATACTATCGGGATTTTTTTTGAAATATATCATATTAAAAAATTATGCTAACATTGTAACAGGATTTTCTAAATAGCTTTTTAAGGTTTGTAAAAACAATGCTCCTGTAGCTCCATCAACAGTTCTGTGATCACAAGCAAGAGTTACTTTCATTACATTACCCACAACAATTTGACTGTTTTTAACTACTGGTTTCTCTACAATTGCACCAATTGATAATATTGCAGAGTTTGGTTGGTTTATAATTGAAGTAAACTCAATAATTCCATAAGCACCTAGGTTTGAAATGGTAAATGTACTTCCGTCCATTTCTGCTGGAGATAGCTTCTTTGTTTTTGCTTTAGTTGCTAAATCACGAACAGTTGCAGAAATTTGAGTTAAACTCATTTGATCTGTAAAAGGTAGAACTGGTACTAATAATCCATCTTCAACAGCAACTGCTACACCAATATTTACATGGTGGTTCAAAATGGTTTCTTTTTCGGTCCATTGAGAGTTTACTTGAGGGTGCTTTTTTAAGGCCATAGCACAAGCTTTTACGATTAAGTCATTGAAAGACACTTTTGTATCTGGCAACGAATTAATTATTACTCGAGACGCTATTGCATTATCCATATCTAACTCAATGGTTAAATAATAATGGGGCGCTGTAAATTTTGACTCTCCTAAACGACGAGCAATCGTTTTTCTCATTTGAGAATTTGCACTTGTTGTAGATAGTTTTTCTCCTGCTGGAACAAATGGTTGAACAATTACTTGCTGAGGGTTTGTTGCACCAGTTTGAACAGTTTGTAACGACTCAACAACGGCTATTGGTTTAAAATTTTCTACATCTAATTTTACAATTCTACCGTTTTCTCCTGAACCATTAACTTGATATAAATTTATTCCTTTTTCTTTAGCAATTTGTTTCGCTAATGGTGAAGCTAAAATTCTTGCACCATCAATTTTTGTTGCAGGTACTTGAGCAATCGGGCTTTCAGGTTCTGGCTCTGCTGTTTCTTTAACATCTGATGCGTTACTGCTATAATTTTCGGCAATTCCACTAATATCTGTTCCGTCAGGACCAATAATTGCTAAAACGCTATCAACTAGTGCTGTTTCGCCTTCATTAATTCCAATGTATAATAAAGTGCCTTCGTTGAAAGATTCAAATTCCATGGTCGCTTTATCAGTTTCTATTTCTGCTAAAATATCACCTTCACTAATTTTATCACCAACTTTTTTTAACCAAGTAGCAACAGTTCCAGTAGTCATGGTGTCGCTTAAACGAGGCATCGTAATAACTTTTACCCCAGAAGGAATAGAATCTGCATTAGCTGTTAGAAGTTCTGATTCTTTTTCTTCAACAATTTTCACTGTATCATTTAATGCTTCTGATGCGACTAAATTCGAAATATCTTCGCCTTCTATTCCAATAATTGCTAATAAAGTATCAACAGTTGCTGATTCTCCTTCTTGAATTCCGATATATAATAAGGTACCCTCATTGAAGGATTCAAATTCCATAGTAGCTTTGTCGGTTTCTATTTCTGCTAAAATATCACCTTCACTAATTTTATCACCAACTTTTTTAAACCAAGTTGCTACAGTTCCTTCTGTCATTGTATCGCTTAAGCGAGGCATTTTAATTACTGTTGCCATGATTTATAATTTATGAGGTATAAATGGATAATTTTCTTGTTCGTAGACCACATCATATAATTGACTGATTTGCGGAAAGTCTGATTCTTCAGCAAAAGTTACACATTCTTCCACTAAGTCTTTCACTTTTTGGTTGATTGTTTCAATTTCGGCCTCTGTAGCGTAGTTTTTTTCTTTTATTACATCCAAAATTTGAGTAATTGGATCTATTTTTTTATATTCTTCTACTTCGTCTTTTGTTCTATATAATTGAGCATCTGACATTGAGTGTCCTCTATATCGATATGTTTTCATTTCTAAGAAAGTTGGTCCATCACCACGTCGAGCTCTTTCTATAGCTTCATGCATCGCTTCTGCAACTTTTACTGGGTTCATTCCATCAACAGGTCCACAAGGCATTTCATAACCTAAACCTAATTTCCAAATATCTGTGTGAGTTGCTGTTCTTTCGACAGATGTTCCCATAGCATATCCATTATTCTCACAAATAAAAACCACAGGCAGCTTCCATAACATGGCCATGTTAAAAGCTTCGTGCAATGAACCTTGACGTGCAGCTCCATCACCAAAATATGTCATAGTAACCCCGCCCGTTTCGAAATATTTATCTGCAAATGCCATACCTGCTCCTACTGGAATTTGAGCACCAACTATTCCATGTCCACCATAAAAACCATGCTCTTTTGAAAATATATGCATTGATCCACCCATGCCTTTTGAAGTTCCAGTAACTTTTCCTAATAACTCAGCCATTACTCTTCTTGGATCAACACCCATACCAATTGGTTGAACGTGATTTCGATAAGCCGTTATCATTTTATCTTTTCCACCCAATTCCATTACATGTAATGCTCCGGCTAAAACAGCTTCTTGACCATTATATAAATGTAAAAATCCTCTAACTTTTTGTTGAATATAAAGTGCAGCTAATTTGTCTTCAAATTTTCTCCAAAACTGCATTTCTTCGTACCATTTAAGATACACTTCTTTTGTAATTGGCTTCATCTAGTTTAGTTATTTAATGAATAAAATTCATATTTAGCAAAAATAGCATTTCCTTGCTTATCGAAAAAATTAAATTTAATGATTTTTTGTTTTTTTACTGACAATTATTTAAAATAATTAAACGAAAACGTTATAGCTGATTTTTATCAAACATAAAAGGCAATAAGTTTTTTAATGAATCTGATTTATAAACTTCTCCTTTTGCGCCCATAAAATAAATTTCAATTAATAATTCTTGTTTAAATTCATATTCTGCAATTGATTGTCTGCAAGCCCCACATGGAGGAATAGGTGTTATAGACTCTTTACTTATTGAAGAGGCCGTTATACACATTTTTAATACTTTAGCTTTTGGAAATTGAGAACCAGCATAAAAAATAGCCACTCGTTCTGCACAAAGTCCAGACGGATATGCTGCATTTTCTTGATTTGTGCCTTTTACAACCTCTCCGTTATCTAAAAGCAGGGCCGCGCCTACAGAAAAATTTGAATAGGGTGCATAAGCAGTTTTACGGGCTTCTTTTGCGTCTAACATTAAATTTTTAATTTCTAAATCTAATGCATCAATTGAATCGTAAACAGTAAAAGATGTAACAATTTTTATTTCTTTCATTTATATTGTTTTTATCAAAGGAAAAAAAATCCAAACTCTAATAATTAGAATTTGGATTTTATGTTTTTGTTTATTTATTTTTATTAATATTCATCATATTCATCGCCAAAATTAAACGTTAAAGAAAAACGCAAGGTGTTTTCTAAAGGGTTTTTTACTTTAGATGCTGAAAACAGATAGGATAAATCTACTTTTACAATTTGATATATAAAACCTGCACCAAGAGTTAGGTATTTACGTGCACCCTTGTCATCACTTTCATTAAAATATCCTGTTCGAAGAGAAAATGAATTTTGATAATTATATTCTGCTCCTATAGCCCAAGTAAATTCTTTTAATTCTTCGGAAAAGCCATTTGGTGCATCATTAAAAGATTTAAAAATACCAGAAACCCAGCCTATTTGTTGATATTCATTATATAATTGTGAAGAATCTTGATTGTCAATAACGCCGTCACCATTAACATCTGATAAAGATTGTGGCGTAGGTACCAATAATTTTGTAATTTCTGCAGTTACGCCTATTTTGTTGTAATCATCAAATATAAAATCAAATCCACTGCCTAATCTTAAGTTTGAAGGTAAAAAGTTAGCATTTGTAATGCCATTATCATATTTTATTTTTGGCCCTAAATTTTGCAAATTAAAACCGGCTCTCCATCTTCCGTCAAAATCGGTATAAGCCTGTTCTTCTGATTGATAATAGCCTGACACATCAAAAGCAAAGGTTGAGGCAGCGGAAGCGTCTGATGTTCCATCAGGAATTTTTAAACTAGAGCTTATAAATCGCCCTGCAACTCCCATAGCAAATCGGTCACTTAATTTTAGTGAATAAGAAAGATCTACAGCTAATTCATTAGGAGAAACCGTTACTGGAAAATCATCAAAAGATTGTCTTAATTCTATATCTCCTAAACTAAAATATCTTAAGCTACCCGCAAAAGCACTTCTTTCATTGATCCTGTTGTAGTAATTTACCTGACCCAAAGAAATATCATTTGCTATATCTGTTAGATAAGGAGTGTAACTTATAGAAAACCCTTGTTCAAACAATGAAAAAGCATATTTGGAAGGATTGTATTGTTGGGAAAATGCATCTGCAGAAGTTGCTACTCCCATGTCTGCCATACCTGCAGAACGGGCATCACCAGCAATTAGCAAAAAAGGCACTGAAGTTGTTATCACTCTTTCTTGTGCGTTTAGTTTAATTGTTGTTACTATCAAAACTAGTAAAGCGATTTTTTTCATATGGTATTTATTTAATTTACAAATATAGTATTTAATTAAAGTATAACAAGTTTCTCGTATTTTTCTGACTTTTTACCATCTATACTCGATTTTACAATTAGTTTATAGACATAAACCCCCTTGCCTATTTTATCGCCAAAGTCATCTTTTCCGTCCCATTTTAAGTTTCTTGATAAAAACCCTTCTGTAAAAAATGATTGATTTATTGTTTTAACCAATTTGCCACTTATCGTAAAAATTTGAACCTGAACATCTAACATCTCGAAGGGTCGGTTGTGATTGAACCAAAATTCGGTGTAACTCACAAACGGATTTGGATAATTTAACACATTACTTATGGTGATTATATCGGCACCTACAACTACAAATTGAATTTCGGCAGTAATTAAATTATTATACACATCCCATGCTTTAAATGTTATAGAATGTAGCCCTGGCTCTAAATTTTTAAAAGGAAAACGAACGTTGCCTTTTTGGTAATTATTATTCTCTGTTTCATAATAATCATTTAAAATGTATGGATTTAATTCATCACCGTCTAAAATTGCTACAATATCGTGCCCAATACCACTTGCCGTGTTGATCCCATTTTCGTCTTCTAAATAAGCTAATAAAAAAGGTGACTCATTTGTAATTCCACCATATACAAAAGATTGATCATTCATATATAGTTTAACAATTGGTGCAATGTTATCTTCAGGAGCATTCAAGTTTATACCTCCTATTTTTATAGAAAAATCATATCCTGTTTGATCCTGAAGGTTTGGTATATTAGATTTGGCGTAAAAACTAACTTTACCATTCCCTTCTGCTATTTTTATGTCTTTTGGCACAACAAATCCAAACTCAAATTTACCATTTACTACTGATGCATTTCCTCTAAAAATTGTTTCTCCCAATGCAACAAAGTCCATTATTACCAGATTACCTGAGCCAGAAAGTGTACCATCATTACCCAATGTTTGTCTTTGAATGTTTTTATCAAAAATCTGAACCGAAAGTTGTCCATTATAATTTGGTAAAATAAGATTGTTACTGTTTTGAACTTCTCCCGAAAGCGTAACATAACTTAATGCGTTTAAAACATCTGTTGGCTGATTTACATTTACTCCATTTATTTTTGTAAGTACAACTTTTGGTTTTGGAATTGCTAATTTTAAAGCAGGATCACCTATATTAAAAACAACTCTCCTGTTATCACTTGT
>NZ_CAWUTS010000113.1:0-4610 GCF_963925415.1 uncultured Flavobacterium sp.
CTTAAAAAAAAACAATAATTGATAAAGAATAAATTACTTTTTTCATTTTATTAAAGTATTATGCTTTAATCTTTTCAAGAGCTTCTGGCTCGTTGAGGCAGTCAAAGATTTTCTGTTGTTTTTCAATATGGATTTCTGCCCATTACAAGTACTTTATTTTCTTTTGTTAGGTGTTATTTCTTTTCTGTAATAAGCCTTTGCGTAGGCTGAAACGTTGAAATTTTACACGAACGTTGTTCATAAGGTTTTTTGCGCCAGTATTTATACGTTAATGTTTTGTTGTTAATCACAAATAATAATTAAATTTTAGTGTCAGAAATTTTGTGCAAATATTTACCACAATATCTTTGTGTATTTTTAAATTCATTATTGTATTTTTGTTTTTTTTAGACCTGTACATCCTTATAGATTCGTTTTTTGGTTTGAATGTTTGTGTACTATTACCCATAATATTAATTATATATATATCTTTTTAAATAAAAAATCAATGGAATTAAAACTAACGAGACCCATCTGCTTTTTTGATCTCGAAACTACAGGAATAGATGTGTCAAAAGATAGAATTGTAGAAATATCCGTTTTTAAAGTACATCCTAACGGCACCAAAGAAAGTAAGACATGGTTGGTAAATCCTACTATTCCAATACCTGCACAAACAACTGCTGTACATGGTATTACAGATGAAAAAGTAGCTAATGAGCCTACGTTTAAAGAATTGGCAACTCAAGTTAACAACATGATTAAAGATTCCGATTTGGCAGGTTTCAATTCTGATCGTTTTGATATTCCTTTATTGGCAGAAGAAATGCTAAGAGCAGGTGTTGATTTTGACATGAAGAATAAAGTTTCAGTTGATGTGCAAACTATTTTTCATAAAAAAGAAGAGCGAACTTTAAGTGCTGGATATAAATTTTATTGTGGTGAAAGTTTAGAAAACGCTCATTCTGCAGAAGCAGATACTATGGCAACCTATGAAATTTTAAAGGCACAACTGGATCGATATCCCGATTTAGAAAATGATATGAAAACCTTATCTGAATTTACAACACGAAAAAAATCAGTAGATTTTGCAGGATTTATTGCATACAATAATGAGGGTAAAGAAGTATTTTCTTTTGGAAAACACAAAGGTGTTTTAGTAGATGAAATTTTAGATAAAGAGCCAGGTTACTTCAGTTGGTTGCAAAACGCTGATTTTCCGTTATATACAAAAAAAGTATTAACAGCCATAAAATTAAGAAAGTTAAACACTAAATAGTGCTAAAGGGGCAAAAGGTGTTTGGTGATAACCTATAACCTACGACCCACAACCTATTACTTAAAAATGAAAATAATTTGTATCGGTCGTAATTACACAGACCATATTTCTGAACTCCAAAACGAAAAGCCAACAGCGCCTGTTATTTTTTTAAAACCTGACACGGCTATATTGCTTAAAAAATTTCCTTTTGTAATTCCTGCTTTTAGCAACGATGTACATCATGAAGTTGAAATTTTAGTTAAAATTTGTAAAGTTGGAAAATACATCAGTCCAAAATTTGCCCATAAATATTATGATCAAATTGGATTAGGAATCGACTTTACGGCTCGAGATGTTCAAAATGAATTGAAAGCCAAAGGGTTGCCTTGGGAAAAAGCAAAAGCATTTGACGGCTCAGCTTTAATAGGAGAATTTGTGCAAAAAGAATCATTTGAATCGCTAGAAAATATTAACTTTGAATTACATTCCAATAATAAAGTAGTTCAACAAGGAAATACAGGTTTAATGCTCTGGAAAATAGATGAATTAATATCGTACGTTTCTCAATATTTTACTTTAAAAAAAGGAGATGTTATTTTTACAGGAACACCAAAAGGCGTTTCTCAAGTTAAAAATGGAGATGAATTAAAGGGGTTTATTGAAGGCAAACAAGTATTTAAAATTCAAGTTAAATAATGGCTTTACATTACAATTTAGCAAAGGTTTATGAAATTTCATCGGATGATGCCGATTTTGTACATCAAATATTAATGCTTTTTTTTAAAGAAGTTTCTTCAGAAATACAAAACATTAAGCAGGGTATCAATGAAAAAAATCATCAAAAGGTATACAAAGCGGCTCATAAAATTAAGCCAACATTAGACTTATTAGGTATGGATTTGGCCTATGAAGAAATAAATGAAATCATGATTTGGGCTAAATCAGAAAAAAAGAAAAAAGAGATTAAAGAAAATTTTAAATTACTAAAAGTTCAAATTGAATTATCTTCTAAAGAAATCAAAAAAAACTACAATATAAAATAAGTATGAAGGCTACAATTGTAACTATTGGAGACGAAATACTCATTGGGCAAATTGTTGATTCTAATTCTTCATTTATTGCAAAAGCCCTAGATAAAATAGGCATTGCAACCCATGAGATGCTGTCTATTTCAGATGATAAGGATCACATTATTTCTACCTTTCAAAAATTACAAAACAATGTTGATGTAGTTATTGTTACTGGAGGTTTAGGCCCAACAAAAGATGACATTACAAAAAAAACCTTTTGCGAGTATTTTAATGACACATTAGTAGAGCACCCTGAAGTGTTAGAACATGTAACTCAAATGATAGAAGGAATTTATAAGAGGCCTATTACTCAATTAAACATAGATCAAGCACTTGTTCCATCAAAAGCAAAAATATTATTTAATAAAATGGGTACCGCACCAGGGATGTGGATGGAATACGAAAACACTGTTTTTATATCTTTGCCAGGAGTTCCTTATGAAATGAAATATCTTATAGAAAACGAGGTTATTTCTGCTTTAATTCAAAAATTTGAACGGCCATTTATTGTCCATCAAACCCTAATGACTTATGGAAGAGGTGAAAGTATGATTGCAGAGCAAATAGAGGCATGGGAAAACAATTTACCAGCTTTTATAAAGCTAGCATATTTGCCAAGTCCGGGGAGAGTTCGTTTGCGATTAACGGCACGTGGAACTAACGAGAGTGAGTTAAAAGAAGCCATTAAAAAGCAAGTATTTACATTGACACCTCTAATTTATGATATTATTGTTGGTTTTGAAGAATCAGATACCATAGAGGTTGTTTTGGGCAGAAAATTAAAAGAAAAAGGATTTACAATAGCTACTGCAGAAAGTTGTACGGGAGGAAAAATAGGGCAAATGATAGCTTCTGTGGCGGGTTCTTCTAATTATTTTAAAGGCAGTTTAGTTACTTATGAAACCCAGTCAAAAATAAATGTTTTGGGTGTTTTAAAAGCAACAATTGAAAATCACTCTGTTGTAAGCGAGCAAGTTGCTCGTGAAATGGCCGTCAATGTAAAACGTATTATGCAATCTGATTTTGCTGTTGCAACAACAGGTAATGCTGGTCCTTTAAAAGGAGAGTCGGAAGAAGATTTAGGGGTAGTATTTATAGCTGTTGCAAGCCCAAATTCAGTATTTGTTGAACGATTTGAGTTTGGCCAACCCAGAGAAAAAGTAATAGATAGAGCTGTAAATAAAGCATTTGAATTAGTATATAAAGAAATATAAAAAAAATCTCAAACATTGTTTGTATATTGATATAATTTTTGTTTCTTTGCACCCTTATTTAGAATAACAATAAAAGACTTCAATAATGTCAAGAGTTTGTGAACTTACAGGAAAAAGAGCGATGACTGGAAACAATGTTTCTCACGCCATGAATAAAACAAAGAGAAAATTCTCTGTCAATTTATTTAAAAAACGTTTTTATGTTGCAGAAGAAGATCAATGGGTTACTTTAAAAGTATCTGCAGCTGCTTTAAAAACTATTAATAAAATTGGTATTGAAGCTGCTATGAAAAAAGCAAAAGCTAACGGAATGAAATTTTAATCCGAAAACCTCTAAAAAAAATATATAAAGATGGCAAAGAAAGGTAATAGAATACAAGTTATTTTAGAGTGTACAGAGCATAAAGCGTCTGGTGTAGCAGGAACTTCTCGTTATATCACTACTAAAAACAAAAAAAACACTCCAGACAGATTGGAAATTAAAAAATTCAACGCTGTATTAAAAAGAGTAACAGTTCACAAAGAAATTAAATAATTAGATATTTTTATTAAATATCAAATAACTATTAATTAGAGATTTTTAAATTACTAAAAATTTCAAATACATTTAATCATGGCAAAGAAAACCGTAGCAACATTACAAACAGCTTCTAAAAGATTAACCAAAGCAATTAGAATGGTTAAATCTCCAAAAACTGGTGCATATACTTTTGTTGAGTCAGTAATGGCTCCAGAACTTGTAGATGAGTTCTTAAAAAAGAAATAAGCAAATAATATAACATATAGATAAGCTGCTTTCATTTGAAAGTAGCTTTTTTATTTTTATATTTGTTTGAAATTATAAACTTAGCTTAATGAGTTTTTTTAAAAAAATATTTTCTTCAGATAATAAAGGCCACAACTTAAACGAGCAGGCAAAACAAACCTTAGATAAGGGTTTAGAGAAGTCTAAATCAACTTTTTTTTCAAAACTATCTAAAGCAGTAGCAGGTAAGTCTAAAGTTGATGATGAGGTTCTAGATCAACTAGAAGAAATTTTAATTTCATCCGATGTGGGTGTAAATACTACATTAAAAATTATTCAAC
>NZ_CAWUTS010000114.1:0-3545 GCF_963925415.1 uncultured Flavobacterium sp.
AGCCTATGGCGAAACCTATGGCTTGCCTTATGTAATTACCAATTGTTCTAACAATTATGGACCTTATCATTTTCCAGAAAAATTAATTCCTTTATTCATTCATAACATTATAGAGCAAAAGCCTTTACCTGTTTATGGTGATGGAAAATATACTAGAGATTGGCTTTTTGTAGAAGATCATGCTGTGGCAATAGATTTAGTTTTTCATGAAGGGAAAAACCATGAAACCTATAATATTGGTGGTTTTAACGAATGGCAAAACATTGATTTAGTAAAACTTTTGTGCCAACAAATGGATGCTAAATTAGGTAGAAATGCTGGCGAATCAGAAGAATTAATTACCTATGTAAAAGACCGACCAGGGCACGATTTGCGTTACGCTATTGACGCTTCAAAAATAAATAAAGAACTAGGCTGGAAACCATCGGTAACCTTTGAACAAGGTTTAGAAAAAACAATAGATTGGTATTTAGCAAATGAAGTATGGCTCAAAAACATTACCTCGGGAGAATATGCAAAGTACTATGAAAAACAATAGAAATAAGAAATGAAAAAAAATTTAATTGTATTTGGAACTCGACCTGAAGCTATTAAAATGGCTCCTTTGGTTATTGAATTTTTAAAAGACAAAGAAAATTTTGAAACTCGTGTATGTGTTACAGCGCAACACAGAGAAATGTTAGATCAAGTTTTAATTTTTTTTGAAATTAAACCTGACTATGATTTAGATTTAATGAAACCAAATCAGAATTTATATGCGCTAACATCAGAGATTATTTTAGGATTGAAACCTATTTTGGAAGAATTTAAACCTGATTTTGTATATGTACATGGAGATACTTCTACCACAATGGCTACAAGTATTGCTGCTTTTTATTCGGGGGCAAAAGTATGTCATGTAGAAGCGGGTCTTAGGACACATAATAAATATTCACCATTTCCAGAAGAAATTAATAGGCAAATAACGGGTAGAATTGCCGATATACATTTTGCACCTACCATTACTTCAAAAGCGAACTTACTTTTAGAAAACATTTCGAGTTCTTCTATTTTGGTTACTGGAAATACAGTAATTGATGCACTTTTACAAAGTTCGGATAAAGTAAATACAATAAAAAATGAAGAAATAGAATCTTTAAAATCAACTGTTGATTTTAATAAAAAGGTAATCTTAGTTACTGGCCATCGAAGAGAAAATCACGGTGATGGTTTTATTAATATTTGCGCTGCTTTAAAAGAAATTGCAGTTACAAGTCCAGATGTTCAAATTATTTATCCGGTTCACTTAAATCCCAATGTAAAAGGGCCTGTATATGAAATATTAGGCGATGTATCCAATATTAAACTCATTAAACCATTAGCTTATCCTGCTTTTGTATGGTTAATGAATCAATCGTATATTATCATTACGGATAGTGGCGGAGTTCAAGAAGAAGCTCCAAGTTTAGGAAAGCCAGTGCTAGTAATGCGTGACACTACCGAAAGACCTGAAGCTGTGGAAGCAGGAACGGTTATTTTAGTAGGGACAAATAAAAATAAAATTGTTTCAGAATGTTTAAGTTTATTAAACGATCCAGATAAATATCAACAAATGAGTGCTTTGCATAATCCCTATGGTGACGGTAAAGCTTGTGAAAGAATAATCAATTATATTAAACAATATTAAATATGAGTCAACAAAAAGTAGTAACAATTGGACTTGGATACATTGGTTTACCTACATCGGCCTTAATTGCCAATAATAATATTCACGTTCATGGTGTAGATGTAAATCAAAAAGTAGTCGACACCATAAATGCAGGAAAAATACATATTATTGAGCCCAGCTTAGATGAAGTTGTTGCAAAAGCTGTTGGCTCTGGCTTTCTAAAAGCAGATACCAAACCAGTACCAGCTGAGGTTTATTTAATTGTAGTACCCACTCCTTTTAAAGCTAAAAACGAACCCGACATTTCATTTGTACAAGCAGCTACAAAAGCAATAATTCCATTGCTAAAAGAGGGTGATTTATATATTATAGAATCAACTTCACCTATTGGAACTACAGAAAAAATGATGAAATATATTTTTTCTGAAAGACCCGAATTAAAAGAAAAAATATATTTAGCCTATTGTCCAGAACGCGTTTTACCTGGCAATGTAATGTACGAATTGGTTCACAATGACAGAGTAATTGGAGGAGTAGATGATGCTTCTACTAAAAAATCAATAGCATTTTACAGCCAATTTGTTAAAGGTGAATTGCATGCAACAAATGCAAGAACGGCAGAAATGTGTAAATTAACTGAAAATTCTTCAAGAGATGTTCAAATTGCATTTGCGAATGAATTATCTTTAATTTGTGCAAAAGCAGATATTAATGTTTGGGATCTTATTAAATTAGCCAATAAACATCCACGAGTAAATATTTTGCAACCGGGATGTGGCGTTGGAGGACATTGTATTGCTGTTGATCCTTATTTTATTGTGGCCGATTATCCAATGGAATCAAAAATTATAGCTTCGGCTAGAGAGGTTAATAATTACAAATCATTTTGGTGTGCGGAACAAGTAAAAACGGCAAAATTAGAATTTCAAATCAAGCACGGCAAAAAACCAAGTGTAGCCCTTATGGGATTAGCTTTTAAGCCAAACATAGACGATTTAAGAGAATCTCCAGCAAAATATATTGCTCAAAAAGTGCTTCAAGACGCTCAAGATGAACAGTATTTTATTGTTGAGCCTAATATTGAAGATCATCATGTTTTTAAAATAACAAACTATAAAGCAGCTGCAGAAAAAGCAGATATAATCGTTTTTTTAGTAGCCCACAACGAGTTTAAAAAGCTTGAAATAGCAAAAGAAAAAATTGTTTTAGATTTTTGTGGGGTAACTGTATGATAAAGAAATTTAAAAACATATTAATATCAGTATATTCAAAAGGATTATTTCATTTAATATTTTCAAATCTATTAATTGCATTAAGTTTTTTTGGGGCCCAATTTTTAATTGCTTCTTTTATTAAACCTGAAGAATTAGGTTTAATAAAAAGTTGGCAAAATTACGTTCAACTTTTATCTGTTATATGTGGTTTAGGGTTAAGTTCTGCAATATTAAAAATTTCAGCGAGCGATAATGTTTCTAATAAAGAAAAATCAATACTTTTTAGTTTGTCGATAATACTTTCACTTTTTTCATGTATTATATTTATTAGTATTTTTCTGTTATTGGCAAATTTTAGGATTATTTCAAACAATTCAGAACTAATACATTATTTAAATTTATTTTCGTTTTCAATTTTTATTATTGTTATCAATGCTTTATTTTATGCCTATTATAATGCTACAAAACAAATAAAAAAGTTAAGTTTTATAAATTTTTTCAGCAAAGTTATCACATCTATAATAATTGTAATATTAACTTATTATTATGGTATTTTTGGTTTTTTTACTGCTATTGTTTTAGGATTTTTTTTAACATTTATAACATATTTAGTATTTACAAAAGATTTAAAATTTATTTTTTCGATAGCCGATTTTAAATTTTTTTTATTAAAACGTTCAATA
>NZ_CAWUTS010000115.1:0-16786 GCF_963925415.1 uncultured Flavobacterium sp.
ATGGAGTCAATAAAGAAGGGTCTAGCGACATGTATTACAAAGGAGCTTTAATGCTAAATACCTTGAGACATGTGTGTAATAACGATTCTAAATGGTGGGCAATGCTCCTTAAATATTCAAATACCTTTAAAAAACAAATTATTGATACCAAAACCGTTATAGCTTTTTTTAGTACAGAAATGGAACATGATTTGAAGCCTATATTTAATCAATATTTAAAACATACTGCAATTCCTGTTTTAGTATTAAAGAAGCACAAGAAAACCTTCAAATACAAATGGCAAACTGACGAGCCTAACTTTGAAATGCCTATAGAAATTGAAATTAACGGTAAAAGAAAACGATTATTAGCAACAAATGAATTTCAAATTGCACCTATTGCTGTTGTGTCTATACCAGATGAACTAAAAGTTAGAACAGATAAGTTTTATGTAAAAGTTTATTAAATAAATAACAGTTCTTTAATGTTTTTATAAAGTTTCATTTAAAAACTTAAACCTAACACGGTTTCTTTTCGAATTACTTTACCATTAGGGGTTTCTTTGAATTGTGGAATAAAGACTATCTCTTTTGGATGTTCAATTTTGTTTAAATTTTTAATTTCATCAAACTCAATTGGCATTACTTCACCTTCAACCACCAATACTACTTGCTGGCCTAAAAGTTCGTTTGATTTACCATAAACAAAAAAACGCCTGTTTATAAAAGGCCTTAACTTCTCTTCTATTTGCTCGGGAATTAGTTTAACACCTCCGCTGTTTATGATGTTATCAAAACGCCCCAAAAATATAAATTGGTTTTCATAAACCAATTCTACAAGATCATTGGTATGAATTACTTGATCAGAAATATTGGGAGCATCAATCAATAAACATCTATTTGTATTTGTTGAAATAACTACATTGGGTAATGCAGTAAATGCTTTTTCTCCTATTTTACGTGCTGCAATATGCGTAATGGTTTCGGTCATGCCAAAAGTTTCGAAAACGTCAGAGTTAATGGCCTTTAATTTTTGTTCTAAATCAGATGAAACCTTTGCACCACCAATAATAACCGTTTTAAAATTATGCAAATAATCTAACGAGTTTTGAACTTGTAACGGAACTAATGCTATAAAATCATATGTTTTTTTAATATGCTCTAGCGGATTTGAACGAGGTGCTATTAAATCAAGTTCTAAACCCAATACAAAAGCACGAACGACCATCATTTTTCCAGCTACATATTTTAACGGAAGACAGTTTAAAATAGTATTTCCAGGCTCTAAATTAAAAAAAGCGCCTGTTGCCAATGCCGATTGAATCATCGCTTGCTTTGAAACACGAATGGTTTTTGGTTTTCCGGTTGAACCCGAAGTTTTCATTTCAACAAAAGTAGTAGCATCAAACCAATCCAACATAAATACCCCAACATCCTTTTCAAAATCGGCTCCTTCTTTTATAAAACTACTGGCATCACTATACAAATCATTTGCCGATAATTGAAATCCGTTTAGTTTAAATTTAGGATGTACGCTTTTATAATCGGGAATGTATTTTGGCATGTAATAATGTTAATTAAAATTTATCAGTTTTAGCTCCATGATTTCCAATAAGCTTATCTTTCCAGTTGGACCAGTTGTACATTTTTGAAAAAATAAAAAGTAAAATTATATAAAATAATATAGGCATAAAAATCTCAAAACCAACTTCTGGTTTTGACAAGTCTTTAAAAATAGCATTTGTTTTTAAAACACTATAATCAGACGTTATTAAAAGTGCCGCAACTAAATTGTTTGCTGCGTGAAATCCTAAAGCTAATTCTGTGCCTTCGTCCATAAGTGTAATAATCCCCAAAAAAAAACCAGTTCCTATATAATATACTAATACAATATAACCCATTTCTAAAACTTCAGGATTAGCGATGTGCATCGTTCCAAATATAACTGATGTCATTACTAAAGGAAACCATTTGTTTTTTGATAAATTATAAAACCCTTGCATCAAGTAACCTCTAAAAACTAATTCCTCAGTGCTTGTTTGAATTGGAATTAAAACAATTGCAATAAGAGATAATATTAAAAACGGAACTATGTTAAATTGCAATTCTATTTCAGAGTCACCCGAAAAAAAGGAAATTAATATTAAGGAAACAGAAATAAACCCCCATATAGAAAAAGCAACAAAAAAACGTTTCCAATCTATAGTCTTTCTTGAAGTAATAATTACTTTAAAATTTTGATTATGAAGTTTTTTTACAACTAAATACAACCCTAAAATAGCAAATACAAATGAAACAAGCATTAAAAATAAAAACCCGTTAGATCCCAAAAGATCAAATACCTCTTTTTCGGTTGAAGGAAATGCTTTTTTGTTTACAAATACCTCATATAACATCGCAATTACAAAAGGAATTTGTCCTATAATTGATGCTAAAAAAATCACTAAGGAGCCAAGAAGATACTTTCCAAAAACATTTTCTTTTTTATATGATTGAGCTATAAACATAGGTATTTATTTATTTTTTGTCTAAAATACTATTTTTTATATTACTATAAAACTGAAATTAACAAATCATGATAAAAATTTACCATAGTCCCAGATGTAAAAAGTCCCGAAAAGGATTAACTGCTCTTGAAAGCCTAAATAAAACCTTTGCAATTATTAAATATTTGGACAATAAATTAACTGCTATTCAATTGATTGAAATTCTAAAAAAAAATTGAATTAGAAACCAATAAAATTAGTAAGAAAAAAGAAAAACAGGGTTAGATCTTTTTAAAAATAGGGAATTATGCGACACTCAAATAATTGAAGCAATGATTCAAAATCCAAAATGAATAGAAAGGACGACTGTAGTCTATAAAAACTAAGTTATTGTAGCTCTCCCTGTTAAAAAATAAAAGAAATTCTATAGTATTTATTAACAAAATTTTGTGATTAGTAGTTTAAACCAAAGCTTAATTTTGTCGTCTTAATAAATATATTAAACATATAAAATGAAGTTGAATAAGTCATTATTTTCTTACATAATCATGCTTTTTTCTTTTACTGGAATTGCTCAAAACGAAAAAATAACAGTAAGTGGAACTATATTTGAAAAAAGCACAAAAACCCCTCTAGAATATGCAACAGTTGTTCTCAAAAATTTAAATAACCCAACCTTAATTTCGGGAGGAATTACAAACGAAAAAGGAGATTTTAATTTTGAAGTTGATAAAGGCACTTATCAAGTAAGCTTTGAATTTATATCGTTTAAAACTTTAGTAGTCAAATCTAAAATTTTAATGTCTAATACTGCTTTTGATGCTGTTTATTTAGAATCTGATATATCACAATTACAAGAAGTTGTCGTAATAGGTGAAGTTTCTACTGTAGAATTTAAGCTAGACAAAAGAGTATACAATGTAGGTCAAGACATGATTGTCAAAGGAGGAACAATGAGCGATGTTTTAAATAATGTTCCGTCAGTAACAGTAGATCCTGACGGCACAATTGCCCTTAGAGGTAACGAAAATGTGCGTATTCTTATTGACGGAAAACCATCTGGATTGGCTGGAATAAACGTTGCAGATGCTTTAAAGCTCTTACCTGCAGACTCTGTTCAAAAAATTGAATTAATCACAAACCCCTCAGCACGCTATGACGCAGAAGGTAGTGGTGGAATTATAAATATTATTTTACGAAAAGGTAAAGCACAAGGTATTAATGGTTCTTTTGTAGCTTCCGTTAGTGATCCTGAATCGTATAGTGTTTCATCTAACTTAAATTACAGAGGCACACATTTTAATTTATTTTCGAACTTGGGGTACAACTATAGAAACTCACCCGGTAATTCTAAAAATAATTCACAATATTTTGACGGAACTACAGGGCAAACCATACGTTATATTGATGAACAAAGAACGAATAACAGATTAAGCAATGGTTATAATGCAAATTTAGGTATCGATTTATTTTTAAATACATCTACAAACTGGACACATTCTCTAACTTTTAATAAAAGTAACGGATCTAACTCTGATGATGTATATTTATATAATTTTGATGAACTAAGTGTCCCAACATTTACAAGAAATCGATTTAATGATGAATTAAATGATGAATTCAGTATTGAATATGCTTCAAATTTTACCAAACAATTTACAAAAGAAGATCATAAACTAACAATCGATGTAGCTGTTTCAGAAAACAAAGAAGATAACAGCTCTATTATTTTTGATAGAATTATTGGAGACGAGTCATCTTTATTTATCGAAACAACTTTAAATAATGAAAAACAAAAACGCAAATTAATTCAAGCCGATTATGTTTTGCCAATTGGAGAAGATGGGCGTTTTGAAACAGGCTACCGCGGTAGTTTTCAAGAAAATTTAACAGATTTTAGAATTGAGCCCAACACCTTGTTTTCTAACACTTTAGAATATAATGAATACATACATGCGCTGTATATTCAATATGGTAATAAAATAAAGAATTTTTCATACTTTTTTGGACTACGGTATGAAGATAGTAATATTGATGTAAACTCTATAACATCAAATGATTACAACACTAAAAAATACAACAACTTTTTTCCTACTGCTACCTTAAACTATGATATTAATGACGACAGTAACATCAGTATTAGTTACAGTAAAAGAATTAACAGGCCGCGGGGACGCTTTTTAAATCCTTTTTCATCGTATTCAAGTAATATCAACATTTTTCAAGGAAACCCTGATTTAAACCCAAGTTTTACAGATGCTTATGAAATTGGTTTTTTAAAAAAATGGGGCAAAATAACTTTAAATTCGTCTGCTTATGCAAATTATACAAATAATTCAACACAATTTATTCGAAAAGAATCAGGTTTATTTGTTGATAACATTCCTGTAATATTAAGCACACCAATAAATTTGGCTAAAGAAACCCGCATGGGATTTGAATTTAACGTAAATTACAACCCTACAAAATGGTGGAAATTAAACGGTAATTTTAACATCTTCAAAAATAAAATTACGGGTGATTATTCATATGTCAATTATTTAGATGAAACAATCAATCAAAATTTTGACAATGAAGCCAATTCTTGGTTTACCCGAATCAGTTCTAAAATATCATTACCTTATAAAATTGATTGGCAAACAAACGTATCTTATAGAGCAGCACAACAAACAGCTCAAGGTAAACGATTGGACATGACCGATGTAAATCTTGCTTTTAGCAAAGATGTTTTAAAAGACAAAGGTACTATTGCGCTAAATGTTAGTGATTTGTTTAACATGAGAAAACGAAGATACCTAACTTATATTCCAAATTTAGTTTCTTCCTATTCTGAATACCAATGGAGACTACGACAAGTTACTTTAGCATTTACCTATAGGTTTAACAAGAAAAAAGAGCGTGAAAACCAAAAAAGTTATGAAGGTGGTGGCGAAGAAATGATATAAATTAATTGCCAAAATAAGCATAAAAAAAAGCACTTGAATAATCAAGTGCTTTTTTTTGTAGAACAAAAGAAATTATTCTTTTTCTGATTCTTTTTTTGCTTTTTTTTCTTTGATTAATTCCATGATAGCTCCACCTAACCAATAAGGCACAAATGCAACTAAAAAGAACATCAACCAAAAACCTATAGTTAAAATGGTTAAAAACAATAAAAAGCCTAAATACTGATCAAATTCAAACATGTTTTCCTTAATTTTAATTAAATCACTTCAAAGATAGAGCAATTATTTTTTTTAACAATAAATAGTTTAATTTATTTTTAAAAAGCTATAATAATCCTTAAATTTGATGAGTTTTATTAGTTAAATAAACTGTGAAACCGATTTAGCTTTAAATAAAAAAATTAACGAATAAACTATAAAAATGGAATATAGAATTGAAAAAGATACAATGGGTGAAGTACAAGTTCCTGCAGATAAATATTGGGGTGCTCAAACCGAACGTTCAAGAAACAATTTTAAAATAGGTCCAACTGCATCAATGCCTCGTGAAGTAATCATGGGCTTTGCCTATTTAAAAAAAGCAGCTGCATATGCCAATTGTGATTTAGGTGTGCTTTCAATAAAAAAAAGAGATGCTATAGCACAAGTGTGCGATGAAATTTTAAGTGGAAAACTAGACGATCAATTTCCACTAGTAATTTGGCAAACAGGCTCTGGAACGCAAAGCAACATGAATGTGAATGAGGTAGTTGCTAATCGTGCACAAGTTTTGGCTGGTTTCAAAATTGGTGAGGGAGAGCCCGTTGTAAAAGCTAATGATGATGTAAATAAATCACAATCTTCAAATGACACATACCCAACCGGAATGCACATTGCAGCATATAAAGCTGTTGTTGAAGTAACAATCCCAGGTGTTGAAAAACTAAGAGACACATTAGCCCTAAAATCTAAAGAGTTTATGAATGTAGTAAAAATAGGTCGTACACACCTTATGGACGCTACACCATTAACTTTAGGTCAAGAACTATCAGGTTATGTAGCACAATTAAATTATGGATTAAAAGCAATAAGAAACACTTTAGCACATTTATCAGAAGTAGCTTTAGGCGGAACTGCAGTTGGAACTGGATTAAATACTCCGGAAGGATATGATGTAAAAGTAGCCGAATACATTGCGAAATTTACAGGAATGCCTTTCGTAACTGCTGAAAATAAATTTGAAGCATTAGCAGCTCATGATGCAATTGTTGAATCTCACGGTGCATTAAAGCAATTGGCTGTTTCGTTAAACAAAATTGCAAATGATATTAGAATGATGGCTTCTGGTCCTCGATCTGGTATTGGAGAAATTATCATACCAGAAAACGAACCAGGTTCTTCAATTATGCCAGGAAAAGTTAATCCAACACAATCTGAAGCACTAACTATGGGTTGTGCTCAAGTTATGGGTAACGATGTGGCAATAACAATTGGTGGTACCCAAGGACATTATGAATTAAATGTTTTTAAACCTATGATGGCAGCCAATTTTTTGCAATCGGCTCGCTTACTTGGAGATGCATGCCAGTCTTTTAACGAGCATTGTGCTTCTGGAATTCAACCAAATTATACCCGAATTAAAGAATTAGTAGATAATTCATTAATGCTAGTTACAGCGTTAAACACAAAAATTGGTTACTACAAATCAGCAGAAATTGCTCAAACAGCTCACAAAAACGGAACAACACTAAAAATTGAAGCCGTTCGTTTGGGATATGTTTCTGCAGCAGATTTTGATGAATGGGTTAAACCCGAAGAGATGGTTGGAAGCCTAAAATAAATTAATGATTGTTGATTTTAGATGTTTAATTTAAATAAATCATTACATTCGGCATAACTAGAAACTTGTATAATTAATTAAAAAGTTAAAAAAAACATGCAAAAAATAATAGACCGTTTCATCAGTTATGTAACTATTGATACTGAATCTGATCCCAATTCAAATACAACCCCAAGCACATTTAAACAATGGGATTTAGCTAATAAATTAGTTGACGAATTAAAAGCTATGGGTATGCATGAGGTAACTATTGATGAACATGCATATATCATGGCAACTTTGCCCAGTAATGTAACGCATGAAGTTCCTACAATTGGATTTGTTTCTCATTTTGATACCACACCCGATTTCACAGGTGCACATGTAAACCCACAAATCATTCAAAATTATGATGGAAAAGATATTGTTTTAAATGCTGAAAAAAATATCATTTTATCGCCTGATTATTTTGAAGATTTGTTACTTTATAAAGGGCAAACACTTATTACAACCGATGGCACAACGCTCTTAGGTGCTGATGACAAAGCGGGCATTACCGAAATCATGACAGCCATGGAATACCTAATCAATCATCCAGAAGTTAAACATGGAAAAATTCGAGTAGGTTTTACGCCAGATGAAGAAATAGGTCGTGGTGCTCATAAATTTGACGTAGAAAAATTTGGTTGCCAATGGGCTTATACCATGGATGGTAGTCAAATTGGGGAACTTGAATACGAAAATTTTAATGCCGCTGGAGCTAAAATTAGCTTCAAAGGAAAAAGTGTTCATCCAGGATATGCAAAAGGAAAAATGATTAATTCAATGCTATTAGCCAGTCAATTTATTACAAAATTACCTCCAAATGAAGTGCCCGAATTAACCACAGACTATGAAGGTTTCTTTCATGTAAATCATTTAACAGGTACACTCGAAGAAACAGTTTTAGAGCTGATCATTCGCGATCATGATAAAAACAAATTTGAAGCTCGAAAAAAATTAATTTATACCATTGCTGATCAATTTAATCAACAATACCTTAAACAATTTGGTGAAGCAATTTGCGAAGCAATAATTAAAGACCAATATTACAACATGAAAGAAAAGGTTGAGCCTGTTTTTCATATAGTAAATATTGTCGAAAAAGCAATGCTTGAATTAGGAATAACACCTTTAATAAAGCCTATTCGTGGCGGCACTGACGGTTCACAATTGTCATACATGGGTTTGCCTTGTCCAAATATTTTTGCAGGTGGACATAATTTTCATGGAAAGTATGAATATATTCCGGTTGAAAGTATGATTAAAGCCACTGAAGTAATTGTAAAAATAGCTGAATTAACAGCTAGACAATAACATCTGATACCGAGTCCCTTTAAATTCATCCATTTATTAAACATAATATCATGCCCGAATTAAACCAAAATAGCAACCCATTACACGGAATTAAATTAGCTGATATTATAGAAAAGTTAGTTGCAGAATATGGTTTTGAAAAATTAGGCGAAAAAATAAAAATTCGTTGTTTTACCGAAAACCCAACAATAAAATCGAGTTTAACTTTTTTACGAAAAACACCTTGGGCTAGAGAAAAAGTGGAACAATTATATTTAAGGTTAGTTAAATAATATAATTTAAAAAATTAATTATAAAAAAACCGATGCTTCAAACGAACATCGGTTTTTTTTATAATAAAGAGCTGTTTCTTTAATCTTATTTAGCCGTAACAGTCGTGTTTAATTTAGCACTCATTTCCATAGAAATAGCACTGCGCTCCATTTTTATTTTTCCAGCCATAGTTTCTATAACTACAGTTTCTGAAGATAATTCTGAAACTTTACCATGAATTCCAGCTTTAGTAATAACTTTATCACCCGCTTTTAATCCTTGTTCAAAAGATTTTTCTTTTTTTGCTCTTTTTTGCTGAGGCATTATTAATAAAAAATAAAAAACAGCAATCATTAAACCTATTTGTAATAATAAACTTGAATCCATATTTAATTAGTTATAGCTGTAGTAGCCTTGTTAGTTTTGGGTTTTACGTTTGCTTTAATTTTGCATACCTCTTTACCATTAGCCGTATTGGCAGTAATTGTAACCGATTTTTCTTGTTGCCCGGGCTTTCCATTAGAGTCAAAAGTTACTAAAATAGGAGTAGATTCTCCTGGCTTAATAGCTTCCTTTTTCCAAACAGGAACAGTACATCCACAACTTCCTACTGCACTTACAATAATCAAATCAGCATCACCTGTATTTGTAACTATAAACTCAGTTGAAACTTTATCACCTTCATTTATAGAACCAAAATCGTGTTCGGTTTTATCAAATTCTAAAACAGGTAATTTTTCTGATACTGCAGAAAATTCATTCGCAACTTTCATATCTGCTTCTGTTATTTTACTTGATGCGTTTTCTTTACATGATGAAACAGCAAATAAGATAACAATTGCAAATAGGGGTATTAATTTTACTTTCATATTATTTTTTTTTTACATTAAGCCTCTTCCTGATTTATTCAGTTTATTTTCTTCTTTAAATTCTTTAATTAAATTATCTAAAATTCCGTTGATAAATATACTGCTTTTTGGGGTTGAATATTCTTTTGCAATTTCTAAATATTCATTTATAGTTACTTTAACGGGTATCGACGGAAATTTTAATATTTCGCAAATAGCCATTTTTAATATAATTGTATCTATTTCAGCAATTCGTTCAGAATCCCAATTAGGGGTTTTATTAACATATTCTTTTGCTAACTCTTGTTCGTTTAAAAGTGTTTTTATAAAAAGTTGCTTTGCAAAATCTTTATCATCTTCATCTTTATAAACTCTTGGAATTTCGACAGTACTGTTTACATCTTTTAACTTAGCTAACTGTTTAATAATAAATGTATTTACTAATGCGTAATCATCAATCCAAGTTAGTTTGTAATCTTCTAAATAATCATATAAACGATCATTTGGAGCTATTACTTTTTCAAATAGGTCATACACAAATTGAGCATCATCTTTAAAAGTAGCAGCACCTGCATCCATATATTCTAAATAGACATCTGATTTTTTAATCTCATCCAGCAGCTGTATGATTAAATCATCGTTTAATTTCCACTGATTAATTTTTTTATTTTCAAAAGCAACAGACAAACTAGATTGACTTTCTAACAAAAGCAACACCTGATTTTGAACAAATTTAGTATTAGGATTTAATTCTTCCGTTGTTGCTAAATGTTTTTTTGATGATAAAGCCAAATGTTTTTCCTCATTACTTCTTAATTCAATCATAGCAGAAAAAAGCAATAAATACAATTCTTGAATGGCTTCTATGCTATAAAACAAAAATTTTTCTTCTCTATTAATATCGTCCGATTTATGTTGATGAACAGCATAAATGGATTGCATTACTTTTACTCGAATGTGTCTTCTATTCAACATTTATAAGAACTTATTTAATTAAGAAAGCGAAAGATTTACCTTTCGCTCTGCAAAAATACAATTTTTTAATAAAATTACTATGCTTTTTCTTTTTTTCTGTCGTCTATTCGCTTTTGCGCAATTGACATGGCCGCTTGTTGTGTTGTACTCTTGTTAATATCAGACAAATGAAAAATTTCTAGCGCTGTATTGTAAATGTTTTCTGTTTTTTGTTTTACTTCTTCTTTAGATATTTTAGCCAATTCAGAATAAATATTAATAACACCTCCTGCATTTATTAGGAAATCTGGAGCATAAATAATGCCTTTTTCTTTTAGTAATTGGCCATGAATTAATTCGTTTGCCAATTGATTATTTGCAGCTCCTGCAATAACTTTTGCTTTTATCCTATGAATAGTTTCGTTATTTATCGTTGCTCCTAATGCACAAGGAGCATAAATATCAACATCTAATCCGTAAACATCGTCACCTGTATAAATTTTTGATCCATATTTTGAACTCACATCTAATAATCGGTCTTGGTTTATATCTGAAATTGTTACAAGAGCACCTTCTTTTGTTAGATGATCAACTAAAATTTCTCCTACATGACCTATTCCCTGTACTAGTATTTTTTTTCCTTCCAAATTTTCTGTTCCAAACTGAAATTTTGCTGCGGCTTTCATACCCATATAAACACCATATGCAGTGTTTGGAGAGGGGTTGCCTGAACCTCCTTTTGATTCAGAAACACCCGCAACATAAGGCGTAACTTCTCTAACAGTATCCATATCACTTGTTTCCATACCTACATCTTCTGCGGTAATATATTTACCCGATAATGAATGAACAAATGCTCCAAATCTTCGCATTAATTCGGGTGTTTTTTGGGTTTTAGCATCGCCAATAATTACGGCTTTACCTCCTCCAAGGTTTAAACCAGAAATTGAAGACTTAAAAGACATGCCGCGAGACAATCTCAAAACATCATTTAGAGCTTCCCATTCATTGGTATAATTCCACATTCTTGTTCCACCTAAAGCCGGACCTAATATTGTATTATGAATACCAATTATTGCTTTTAAACCAGTATCTTTGTCATGGCAAAACACTACCTGTTCATGTCCATCAAATGAAATTTGACCAAATACAGGATCAACTTTATGCATTTCGTTTACAGGAATAATATTTGTAGTCATAGTTGTGTTAATGTTTTATTAAAATTATTGGGCGAAATTAGGTATAATTTTGTAATAATTTAAAAATATGGTTTGCTTTTTTGACAAATACGCTATAAACTGTATTTGTCTAATTAATTTAAAAAATTTATTAAAATCAATTTTTCTACTTAAAATGAAAGAGTTAAAATATGTAAACAAGTATTTCATAAAATATAAATATAGATTTTTTTTAGGATTATTATTTACTGTTTTAGCCCAAATTTTCTCTTTATACACTCCAGAATATATTGGAAATTCAATAAATCTTGTACAGCAATTTGCAAAGACTAATCCTGAATTTGTTAAAAAAGAGCTCCTATATAATATATTAATTATTTTAGCCACTACACTTGTTGCGGGGCTTTTAACTTTTTTGATGCGTCAAACGCTAATTGTAATGTCGAGACATATTGAATTTGACTTAAAAAATGAAGTCTTTAGGCATTATGAAAACTTATCCCAAAGTTTTTATAAAAGAAATCGAACTGGTGATTTGATGAATCGAATAAGTGAAGATGTTGGAAAAGTTAGAATGTATGTAGGCCCAGCCGTAATGTATTCCTTAAACACATTAATTCGTTTTGGCGTCGTTATATTTTATATGTATAATATTTCTCCAAAATTAACTTTTTATTCGTTATTACCTCTACCTCTACTATCTTACAGCATATTTAAATTAAGCTCACAAATACACAAAAAAAGCAGTTTATACCAACAAAACCTTTCTACACTTTCCTCATTTACACAAGAGTTTTTTTCAGGAATTAGAGTTATTAAAGCCTATACCTTAGAACGAAACAAATCGACTGAATTTGATGTGTTAACACAGGAAAGCAAAAACAAAAATTTATCTTTAGCAAAAACCAGTTCTCTTTTTGGCCCACTAATGATTTTATTAATTGGATTGTCTAATTTAGTTGTTATTTATGTTGGGGGCATCATGTACATTAATGGTACTATTGAACAAATTGGAACCATTGCTCAATTTATTTTATACATAAACATGTTAACATGGCCGGTAGCATCATTAGGTTGGGTTTCATCTATGATTCAAGAAGCAGAAGCATCTCAAAAAAGACTTAATGAGTTTTTAAAAACTGAGCCCGAAATAAAAAATTTCGTTGAAACCCCATCTGTTATTGAAGGAAAAATAGTGTTTAAAAATGTTTCATTTACATATAAAGACACCTATATTGAAGCTTTAAAAAATGTGTCGTTTGAAATTGAAAAAGGAAAAACTTTAGCCATTTTAGGAAAAACGGGGTCAGGAAAATCTACAATACTAACCTTAATAAGCAGGTTATATGACACTTCTAATGGCGAAATATTTATAGATCAAAATTCTATTAAAAATATAAATCTTAATAACTTAAGAGATTCTATTGCCGTTGTACCTCAAGATGCTTTTTTGTTTTCTGATACCATTAAAAACAACATCAAATTTGGAAAAGAAGACGCAACTGAAGAAGAAATAATACATGTAGCAAAAAAAGCAGCTGTTCACAACAATATAATCAATTTTTCAAAAGGCTACGATACTGTTTTAGGCGAAAGAGGAATAACACTTTCGGGTGGGCAAAAACAGCGTGTATCAATTGCGCGTGCTTTTATTAAAGATGCTCCAATTCTTCTCTTAGATGATTGCTTGAGCGCCGTTGATACAGAAACCGAAGAGCAAATATTGAATAATTTAATGCAAATAAACCGACAAAAAACTACAATTATTGTGAGTCATAGAGTCTCTTCTGCAAAAAATGCTGATGCAATTATCATTTTAGAAAAAGGCTCTATAATTCAACAAGGGTCTCATAATCAACTTATTAAAGTAGATGGCTACTATAAAGAATTGTACAACAAACAACTTTTAGAAAAAGAAATTTACTAAATTATTGTTTTATAATTTTTTTTTTTAGAATTTTGAATGAAATTATAATTAAAAAAGAACGAAAGACTATGGGCGATCAAGAAATGTATGATAAAGAAGATATCTTTTCGAAGGTATTACGAGCAGGAAGAAGAACTTATTTTTTTGATGTAAGGTCTACAAAAGCTGATGATTACTACATTACCATCACCGAAAGTAAAAAATTCACTGAAGAAGATGGTTCTTATCATTTTAAAAAACACAAAATTTATTTATACAAAGAAGATTTTGCTGCCTTTAAAGAAATATTAGAAGAAATGACTGATTATGTATTGGAACATAAAGGTGAAGAAGTTATTTCTGAAAGACATCAAAAAGACTTTAAAAAAGAATATACTGAAAATCAAGCCGAAAATTTATCTGAGGAAGTTCCCAAAACAAATTTTACAGATTTAAATTTTGATGATATTTAGTAACTAAAATTAAAACTTAAAAAAAGCCATCTTTTAAACAAATGATGGCTTTTTTGTTGACATATTTTTATCAATTGATTAAGTATACATGTGAGCTAATTTTAGTAAATTTACACATGCTTAAATTAAAAGATAATCTAGATAATACATTTACAAACGAATTACCTGCCGACAAAATGGTGTCAAACGAAACCAGACAAGTTGTTGAAGCTGCTTTTTCATATGTAGATCCAAAAAAACCAAGCAATCCAAGTCTCATTCACGTTTCAAAAGAAGTGGCAGAAAGTGTTGGAATTTCTGTTGAAGAAACTAAATCCAAAGAATTTTTAAACATTTTTTCAGGAAAAACCATTTTGAAAAATACCAAACCTTATGCAATGGCTTATGCAGGTCACCAATTTGGAAATTGGGCTGGTCAATTAGGTGACGGAAGAGCCATTACACTTTTTGAAACACTAAATAATAACACCAAAACTACATTTCAATTAAAAGGAGCTGGAAAAACTCCTTATTCTCGTGGTGGTGATGGTTTTGCTGTATTAAGGTCTTCTATTCGAGAACATTTATGCAGTGAAGCTATGTTTCATTTAGGCATTCCTACAACACGATCACTCGCATTGTTTTTAAGTGGAGATATGGTTTTACGTGATGTTTTATATAACGGAAATGCAGATTATGAAAAAGGAGCAATTGTTTGCAGAACGGCTCCAAGTTTTATTCGATTTGGTAATTTTGAGTTATTTGCCTCTCGAGATGATGTAAAAAATCTTCAATTATTAACCGATTATACCCTAAAAAACTATTATCCGGATATAAAAAGCGAAGGAAAAGATAAATATCTCGAGTTTTTTAAAACCGTTGCTGATAGTACTCGAGAAATGATTGTGCATTGGCAGCGTGTAGGTTTTGTTCATGGTGTAATGAATACTGACAACATGTCAATTCATGGCATAACGATTGATTATGGACCATATGGTTGGCTAGAAGATTATAACCCTAGTTGGACTCCTAATACAACCGACAACCAAAATAAACGATATCGTTTTGGCAATCAACCACAAATTGCCCAATGGAATTTATTACAATTAGCTAATGCATTATTTCCTTTAATTGAAGACGCACGTGCTTTAGAACACATATTAAATAACTTTTCAATACAATATCAAGCTGACTATTTACAAATGATGCACCGTAAATTGGGTTTTGAAAGTTATAATGAAGAAACAAAAGTAATCGTAGATTTATTGACTGAAAACTTGCAATTAACCGAAACAGATATGACGATTTTCTTTAGAAATTTGAGTCATATTGATAAAGATGATTCTGTTGAAAATGCATTTGACAAATTAAAAGATGCTTTTTACAAAACAGATCAGGCTACAGGAATTATTTATAACACATGGTTGCATTGGTTTGCCAAATATATAAAGCAATTAGAAGCTGAAAATCAATCAGATTTAGAACGAAAAAAATCAATGAATCTGGTTAATCCAAAGTATGTGTTGCGAAATTATATGGCACAACTAGCTATTGAAAACGCAGATAAGGGTGATTATAATTTGCTAAATCAATTATATAAAATGCTATTAAAACCTTACGCAGAACAAAAAACACACGAAAAATGGTTTGCTAAAAGACCCGATTGGGCTCGAAATAAAGTAGGTTGTTCTGCATTATCTTGCAGCTCCTAGTTTATAAGCGACTGAATAACTCAAATTAAAAAAATTGTAAAACCAACAGAATCAGAAAATTTCGAAACTTCGGTTCAGATTAAATAACAAAATTATGCTAAACTGGAACACATTAATTCAATACGCCAGAACTAAAAATCCTAATTCAGATACAAAAATTTATAAAACAGAGACTGAATGGAAAGAGTTACTCTCTGAAGAACAATATAGAGTTACCCGTTTAAAAGGAACAGAGCGCCCCCATAGTTCGGAGTTGTGTTCGCTTTTTGAGCCTGGAATTTATGTTTGTATTTGTTGTGATACTTTACTATTTGACGGAAGCGAAAAATTTGAAAGCGGTACAGGTTGGCCGTCGTTTACCCAACCTATTAAAGAAAATGCAGTTGGGTATATAAAAGATGTTTCTTTTGGGATGATACGAATTGAAGCGATTTGCAATACATGTGATGCCCATTTAGGACACGTGTTTTCTGACGGGCCAAAACCAAGCGGCTTGCGTTATTGCATGAATGCTGTATCTTTAAAGAAACTGAAATAAATTTAAAATATCAACTAAATTAAATTCCCGCAATTTGCTTAATTTCTCCAATAATTCTGTGGGCTAAGCCATCCGCTAATTGTTGCGTTTGAGCTTCGGTATAAATTCTGATAATCGGTTCAGTGTTTGATTTTCTTAAATGAACCCAATTATCAGCAAAGTCAATTTTTACACCATCAATTGTTGTGATGTCTTCGTTTTTGTACTTTTCTGTCATAGCTTCTAAAATGGCATCTACATCAATTTGTGGTGTTAATTCAATTTTATTTTTGCTCATGTAATATTGAGGATAACTTGCTCTTAATTCGGCAACAGTCATGTCTAAACTAGCTAAATGTGTCAAGAATAACGCTACACCAACTAAACTATCTCTTCCGTAATG
>NZ_CAWUTS010000116.1:0-9449 GCF_963925415.1 uncultured Flavobacterium sp.
ATTTTGAATCATTAGCAATTGGAGATATTCCAACATTATTTGGATTGTTTTCAGAAAACGTTGTTTGGCATCAACCTGGAAATAATAAGTTTTCAGGAGTTAAAAAAGGAGTCGAAGCAATTAGTCAAATGATTGTTGGCATGATGGAATTAAGTAACGGAACTTTAAAAGTTGAAAAAGCTGCAAATTTTATGGAAAACGAAAACTTAATTGTTACACCAATTATTTTTAGTGCAACAAAAGGAGATTCAAGTATTAAAATGTCAGGAGTTGATATTTTTAAGATTGAAAAAGATAAGATTGTTGAAGTTTGGTTGTTCTCAGATGACCAAATTGAAGAAGATAACTTTTGGGGAAAATAAATTTACCACCAACAGTACTTTTATTGCCATTAAAAAAAAACAACAAGATGTACATTTGTCTTGTAAATATTACACAACAAAAAAACAATTATTATGAAAACAGGAAACACACAAAAAAGAGTATTATTAGTAATGTCATCATATGATGATATGGGTATAAGTGGAAAACAAACCGGTACATGGTTTACCGAATTAGCAGCACCTTATTACATTTTAACAGATGCGGGTTATGAAGTTGTTTTTGCATCTCCAGATGGAGGCGAGGCTCCAATTGACTTATTAAGTATGAAAACGCCATTTACTACAGAGTTTACGGATAAGTTTTTAAATGATCCAGTAGCTATGTTTGCAGCTAAAAGAACAAGAGTACTAAGAAACATTGATTACAACACATTTGATGCCGTATTTATTCCAGGTGGTTATGGTTTGTTAACAGATTTAGCTTCTGATCAGCATTTAATTAAATTGATCAAAGATTTTTACGAAACAGAACGACCTATTGCAATGGTGTGTCATGCTCCCGCAATATTAAGAGATGTAAAACTTTCTAATGGTAAATTCTTAGTTGAAGGTAAAAATTTAACAGGATTTAAAGATGCAGAAGATGCAGAAATAGAATTAGACAAGCACCTACTGTTCTCTTTAGAACAAGACTTAAAGTGGAGAGGCGCTAACTACAAAAGTGTAACTAACTGGGCACCAAATGTAGTGGTTGACGGTGTTTTAATGACGGGTCAAAGCCCAGCTTCTGCAGCACCATTAGCAGAAGCTTTAAGAGATGTATTAAAAAAATAAAGTATCAAATTTAAAAGCAAATAATTTTATTTGCTTTTAAATTAAAAAAAAAAACAATAAAAAAAAACAATAAATTAAAATTAATAATTATGAAAAATTTAATCAAAAATGTAGCATTAATGTTTAGTGTTTTACTAACATTTACAACTTTCGCACAAAACACGTCCTATAAAATAAACCAACAAAAAAGAGTTTTATTAGTTATGTCATCTTATGATGATATGGGGATAAGTGGAAAACAAACCGGTACTTGGTTTACCGAATTAGCAGCACCTTATTACATTTTAACTGAAGCAGGTTTTGAAGTAGTTTTTGCATCACCAAAAGGAGGCGAAGTGCCAATTGACCTGTTAAGTATGAAAACACCTTTTACAACACCATATACAGATAAGTTTTTAAACGACCCTGTTGTATTGTATGCGTCTAAACATACTAGAGAATTAAGAAACATTGATTACAACACATTTGATGCTGTATTTATTCCGGGTGGCTATGGCTTACTTACAGATTTAGCATCTGACCAAAGTTTAATTAAATTGATCAAAGATTTTTATGAAACTGGAAGACCAATTGCAATGGTTTGTCATGCACCAGCCATATTAAGAGATGTAAAACTTTCTAATGGTAAATATTTAGTAGAAGGTAAAAATTTAACAGGATTTAAAGATTCAGAAGATGCAGAAATAGAATTGGACAGACATTTATTATTCTCTCTTGAACAAGAATTAAAAAGAAGAGGAGCAAATTATAAAAGTGTTAAAAACTGGGCTCCAAATGTAGTGGTTGACGGTGCTTTAATGACTGGTCAAAGTCCAGCATCTGCACCACCATTAGCAGAAGCTTTACGTGATGTATTGAAAAAATAATTTAATAAAATTAATTGGGCTAAAGATATTCTTTAGCCCGATTAATAAAAACAATGTTCTAAGATGAAAGATGTAGTAATTATTGGAGGTGGTTTAGCGGGTTTAAGTGCTGCTTATTATCTACAAAAAGAAAATAATTCAGTTCAAATTCTTGAGGCAAATGATTATATAGGTGGTAGAATAAAAACGGTTAGCACACTTACAGGTGCTGCGTTAGAATTGGGAGCTACTTGGATTTTTTATGATAGTGTTTTGAAAACATTACTTAAAGAATTAAAAATTAACCTTTATGAGCAGTATACAAAAGGAGATGCTATATATGAATCAGTGATTGAACTAAAACCTCAAAGATTTAATGCGCATCAAATGACAGGGGGTCAACGATATCATAAGGTTGTTGGAGGAACATCAAAAATTATAGATGCACTAGCACAAGTAATAGGTTCCAAAAACATCAAAATAAATACAGTTGTAACTCGGGTAATAGATAAAGGTGATTATATTGAAGTACAAACGAACAAAGGTGAGCTTATTAAAGCAAAAAATATAATTATAGCAATACCCCCAAAGTTACTTCAATCTTCGATAATTTTTGATCCTTTATTAACAGACAAGAGTAATGAAATAAGAAAAAATACCCATACATGGATGGGTGAATCTACTAAATTTTCGGTAGAATATAAATCTCCTTTTTGGAGAGAAAAAAACATGGCAGGGTTAGCATTAAGTATGGCAGGGTTAGTAAGAGAAGTGCAAGACCATGTTAATGGTGATAATACTGCATATGCCTTAGTGGGATTTTTAAATTTAAAGCAAGAACATTATCATATGTCAAAAAAAGAACGTAAAAGCATAGTTATTAAAGATTTAGTGCGCTTATTTGGACAAGAAGCTCAAGATGTAATCGCTTATGAAGATCTTATTTGGAACATACAAGCTTTTACATCACCATATTTTAATTTAAATGAAAATCTTTCTGCACATCAAAATAACGGAAATAAAGAACTTATTAAACCTCAAATGAATAATAAACTATTTTTTGCAGGTGCAGAAACCTCAAATGAAAATTCTGGCTATATGGAAGGAGCCGTAATTTCTGCAAAGATAGTTGCTCAAAATATTTCTCAAAAAATACTGAGCATATAAAATAATTATTAATTTAAAATTTTTGACACATAATTAAAAACAAAGAAATGGTAATAAATATAAAATTTGTCTTTTTATTTATTACAGCAATATATAAACGCTTATTATTAATAATGTAAAATACCAAAAAATGAAAAATTTAAGCAATTCAAACAGAAGATCATTTATTAGAAATGCGGGAATCATAGCTGGAGCTTCATTAATTATTCCTAAAACATTTGCTAATTCGAATGATAAAAAAGAAAAAAACAACTTGTTCTTAAATGGGCAAGGAGATGGTTTTTATACCCAAAAAATTGGAAATAAGGAAATCACCGTCATTAGTGATGGATCACTTTATTTTCCGGATGGTTTTTTTGCTCAAGAAGCCAAAGAATCTCAATTAAAAAAAATAGCATCCAAAAACGGATTTTTAACAGATACTACTTCAGTACAAGTAAATGCTCTTGTAATCAAAGATTCAAATGGAGTAACACTTATTGATGCTGGAACTAGCAAAGGGATTTATGATACTGTAGGAAATTTTTTAACTAATTTTAAAAAAGCAGGATTTAATACATCTGAAGTTGATCGTATAGTTTTAACGCATTTACATTTTGATCATTTTGGCTATCTGTTTGATAAAGAAGGTAAAGCAGTATTTCCTAATGCAGAAATAATACTATCTGAAACAGAGTATAATTTTTGGAATAACGGATCACCCAACTTATCTAATGTAACTGCAGATCAAGGAACTAAAGATTTCTTTATTTCATCGGCAAAAGAAGTTATAAAAAATATGAAAAAACAATTTACGGTTAAAAATGATGGACAAGAAGTGGCTCCAGGCATGCGTATGATTGCTGCACCTGGCCATACTCCAGGTCATTTTGCTGTTGAAATGGAAGGTTTTGTTTATCTAGCAGATACTTTTGTACATCCATGGTTGCACCTTCCACATCCAGAATGGTCTTCAAAAGTTGATGTAGACCCTATTTCGGTTAAAGCATCAAGAAAAAGAATATTAGATAAAGTATCTCATGAAAACATATTGGTTGCAGGTGCTCATGCTAATTTTCCTAGTTTTGGTAGAATTGCAAAAAATGGAAAAGGTTATGACTGGAAAGAAATTCCTTTTGAATGGTAATATTGAATAAAAGCAACAGGTTAACACCTAAATAAATAATTGGTAAATTTTTATAATTTTTTAACTTATTGGACATAAGTTATAGGAATATCAGACATGTCCTAATATTTTTTATAACCTATTGAAATGAACAATGGTTTGTTTTCAAAAAATATGATTTTGTTACCCGTTTTGCCTTTATTAACAGAATCCATTTTTAGATATTTAGCTGTTAAATTATATTTAGCAAATCAAAGTAATTTTACATAAAAAGAATGAACATAAATTTTAAGCGAAATGAATTTCCAGCATCAAGGTTTGGAATTATTTTAGGTCTTTTTGGTTTAGGTAATATTTGGAAATTAAGTGATTATTTTTCGGGTTCAAGATTTATAAGCGAAATAATTATGTTCTTTGTTTTACTGCTTTGGTTTGTTTTTATGATTCTTTATATTTTAAAATGGTTTTTAAACTATGAACATGCCATAAAGGAATTAAGACATCCAATTAAAAATAATTACATTGGATTGCCAGGAGTGACTATGATGTTAATGGCCATTGTTATGATGTCGTATAACCAAACTATAGGGGAATGTTTGTTTTTATTAGGCATGGTGATTCAGTTATTATATGGTGTTTATTTTACAGAGCAAATTTGGAAAAACAACACTCAATTTAATTTTATTACACCTGCCTTATATCTACCTACAGTAGCAGGAAATTTTGTTTCGGCATTGGTAGCGGGTATATATGGGTACTACACATTAGGCTATTTTTTTTTAGGAATTGGGTTTTTTTCTTGGCTGTCTTTAGAGTCTATTATAATGAATCGTTTAAAAAAGGAGGATCTCCCTTTGGAATTTAAACCAACATTAGGAATTATGATGGCTCCGCCTGCAATTGCATGTGCTGCATATTTTTCTTTAAACTTAGGCAAGACAAATCTTTTAATTATTTTTTTATTGGGATATGCATTATTTCAATTTTTAATTTCATTAAAAATATTTTTTAGCATTTTAAAAAACAAATTCAATTTGTCTTATTGGTCTTTTAGTTTTGGCTTAACAACATTATCAAGTATTACAATACAATTTGCTGAAAATTTAGATAACATATATAGCAGATATACAGCATTAATTGTATTTTTAATAACGAATATAATTATTTGCTACCTAATTCTTAGATCAATATTATTTGTAAAAAAGGAAAAATTAATTTTAATGGAATTACAATAATTATGAAATATAATAACAAAACAGTTTTAATTATAGGAGGTAGTAGCGGTATTGGTTTAGCAACAGCAAAAAAATATGCGACAAAAAAGGCGCATGTTATAATAGTTGGTAAAACAAAAGAAAAGTTAAAAAAAGCAGCACAAGAAATGGCGAATAATACAACCTATTACCCCGCAGATATTACAAGTTTGGATAGTTTAAAAGAATTATACGAAAAATTAAATAAAAAACAAATTCAAATTGATGTTTTGATCATAACTGCTGGATTAGGAAAATTTGGTAGTTTAGATGAGGTAAGCGAAGAAGAATATGATTTAGTGATGAATACCAATACAAAAGGAACTTTTTTTTCAGTTAGTATATTAGGTAAATTAGTAAAAAATGGTGGAAGTATTATTTTGTTAAGCTCTTTTTTAGCCAATAAATTTATTCCTCTTACCGCAGTACTATCAGCTTCTAAGGTTGCTGTTGAAACGTTTACAAAAATATTTGCACGTGAATTAAGTCCAAAAGGAATACGGGTAAACGCCGTAAGTCCCGGAAGTATAAAAACAAATTTTATGAATGTTGCCAATCCTTCCGAAGACCAACAAAATAGATTGCTAGAAAACATGCCTAAAATTCCATTAGGCAAAAGAGGCGAAACAGAAGAAATAGCAAACACTATTTTGTTTTTATCTAGCGAAGAAGCTAGCTATATAAACGGTTCTATACTATCTGTAGACGGAGGCTTAGCTATAGCATAAAAATGCGATTATACGGTTACTATTTCATAACATAACAATAAATTATAACTTAAAATAAATAAAAAATGACACCAATAAAAACAAAAGTAATTGAAGGAATGGTTACGCATACAGAAACATTAGCAACAGCTAAAGTGAGTCCCAATATTTTGACTCATGAACTCTTTTATCCAATAGATTTATTTTCAGCTTCTTTAGGTAGCTGTATTGTATTATATTCGAGTTTAATAGCCAAAAGAAATGAATTTGAACTTGTTCATATAAATTCTGAGATTACTAGAGAAATGGCAAATTCGAGAGTGTCAAAATTTGACATTAAAATTCATATTGAAGGTGATTATACTGTTGAACAAAAGAAAATTATTGAACATGCAGCTGAAAACTGTCCGGTAGCAAATAGTTTACATCAAGATATTAAACAAAACTTTACTTTTATATATTCATAATGTAATACATTTTGTGCTTCAATAAATGTATATTTTGTAAAATAAAGAAATAATAGATGATTAATTTTAAAAATTTATCGTACTTAGCTTTGATATGATATGCGGTTGCTGTTCTAAAAACTTAAAATATATATTATTTTAAGTTTGACGTTGTATATCTTTTTTCTATGAGGTAAGGTTAAGGTCTAAATAAGTACGATAAATTTTTAAAGCTATGAATTCAAAAACTCATATTAGTTTAATAAAAACAGTAAATAATTCTCCAAATTTATTTACTACTTCAATCATTAGAGAATTTAAAATTGAAGCAGATGAACCTATTGATCATGGTGGTCAAAATTTAGCTCCAACACCATTTGATTTATTGAACAGTGCTTTGGCAAGTTGCACATGTATTTATTTAAGAATTATAGCTACTAAATATAAAATCGATACAGGTGATATTTCCATACGAATTAAAATTTCTAAAAATGAAGATAAGAGCTTTTTGTTTGATAGAAAGATTACAATTGAAAAAGAGATAAATGAAGAACAAAAGAAATTTTTATTGGAAAAATCAAATTTTTCACCAACTACTATTGTTTTGAAGGGAGGCAATACTATTGTTACGAGTTTAAAATAGATATATTTTTACTTACTAATTTAGCACCTAATTATAAACTATAATTATTGACTTTTTTATTAAATAAAATAGCTTTTTCTTTTTTTTTTTTTATCAGAGAATTCGCTATCGGGTTTGTTACTTTAATTTTTTTTGCTTAATTTACTTCACAAACCAAACTGTTTCATACACTTTGCTACAGTAATTCTTGAAATTTTATATCCAAAAATCTGAAAGTCTAAAGTTATTCTAGGAATTCCATATCGTTGCTTGGATTTAAAATAAATCAATGATATCTTTTCTTTTACAGTAATTTTTCGTTGCTGACTTGCACTGATTATTTGTTTTTTTTAGGGGTAATAACCTCTATTGCGGACTTGTATATCTTTGCACATTTTTTTAATCGGGAATAGTTTTTCATTATTTTTAATGAAAATATAAATCATCGGCGGCTCTTGAAAAAAAATCCGATTACTTTTTTTAATATATCGCGTTCTAACTCTACATCTTTGAGTCTTTTCTCCAACTCATAAATCTTTTCTTGCTGGGAGTTAATTTTCCTCTTCCAAAAAAAAACCTTCTCCAAGCTCTTAACACCAATTATACAACTGTGGCACTGCAATTGCTAACTCTCTGGAGAACTCTGATATGTTGGCTCTATCATAACTCAATTGGTCTGCTTTCTTTTTAAAAGCTTTGTCATAAATTTTGTGGACTTGTTTCATAGGCTAAAATTAAGATTATTTCTTAACTTTCTGTGATGGTTAAGTTAGCATACCCAACTCCTTGTTTTATTCTCTATTTTTTTTTAAGAATATAATAGGGGATTGTGAAAATAAATAATTAAGAGATAGTATTAAATAGATAAGTGCCATCGAAATAATCAATAGCTTTATTTGTCGTAAATAATTGATTAGTCGAACGAATGATTTCATTGATAAAATTGAGTGTGATAGCAAATCGTTATTTAAAAATTTCGCCTATAACAGCACACTTGTACGTTCTTAGGTACACTTATTGATTGGTTTTATATTTAAAAGCTTATTTGTTTTAATTTTGTTAGTATTATAAGCTTGACATGAGTGTTAAAGAAAAAGTAGCAATAGAAGATGGTAAAAAAGTGCATTGCTATAAGCAAGGTTCTATTTGGGTTTGCTATGAGCATAGTGCATATCTTATTTTTCAAGACAAAGTATATAAGCCTGCTAAAAAATGGATAAAAAACACAAATAAAGAAGTAATTTCTATTGGTTTTCCTCAAAAGGCTTTAACTTTGGCAAGAACAAACCTAACTTGTTTGTTTAGAAGAAAAAGAAAATTATCGCGTTTTTGCAAGTGTTTAATTAATTATTTTTGTTTAATAATCTGTATCGATTATTTAGGACTAGTCATATCATAAAAATAACGATCTATGAAATATATGATTTTTTTTTTTTTAGTTTTCATATTTAATTCCTTTTGCTCTTTTGGTCAGCAGAGTAGGTTGCTTCAAAAAAACAGTAATCTTTTTATATTTACATATAAAAGTGAAACCTATCTCATAGAAAACGATTCTATTGATAATATTTCATCCAAACAAAAAGGGTTTCCAAAACTTCATAATTTAGAAATTAAAGATTTTAAGTTTGTGTCTAATGAATCTGTTGGTTATTTAAAAGATGCATCTTCAGGAGTAATTTATAATTTTGACGGTAATACTTTTAAAAGATTAGACAATTCTTTTTCCTTTAAAGATCAATTTTATAGTTATAGTTTTATTCATAATAAAAACGTTTTTGATTTTGGTGGCTATGGTTTTTTTAATTATAAAAATTTAATAACTTATTTTAATTTTTCAGAAAAAGAAACAGAAATTTATCATCATAAAAATGCATTAAACAGTATTCCTAACCCTAGAATGAGGATGATGGCTCAATATGATGATGAGGTATTATATATAGGACCAGGATTGGGAATTCAATCAGATATTGAAAATCCTTATGTAAATGAAGGTTTAATTTCAGATTATTGGCAGTTTTCATTTAAAAATAAAACGTGGAGTAAATTAGGTGAAAATATTATTAAGTCAAATTATCCTTATTTTTTTATTTATGATTATAACGGCCACTCCTTGTTGATTTATGATTATGAAATTTATGAATGTGATA
>NZ_CAWUTS010000117.1:0-9925 GCF_963925415.1 uncultured Flavobacterium sp.
TCATTTTTTATGGCGCCAATTAAATATTGAATTACATCCCTTATGGCAATAGGCTGAGATTTTGTTAAAACCCATTTTGGTGTAATCATTACAGGTAGTTTTTCGCATAAATCTCTAATGATTTCAAAAGAGGAACTTCCTGAGCCAACAATAATTGCGGCACGTAAAACAGAGGTTTTAAAATTACCTTTGTATAAAATTTTTTCAACATTTAAGCGAGATTGTAGATGTTTAGATAAGTTTGATTGATTTACAATTCCACTTAAATAAACAACTTGTTCTACGCCAATTTTGTTGAGATAAGTATTAAAATTTAAAGCAGATTTAGCTTCCATTTCATCAAACATTTCGGTTGAAGATGTCATAGAGTGGATAAGGTAAAAGGCTACATCAAATTTTTTAGGAAGATTTTTAAGCATGGGATTGTCTAAAAAATCAATTTCCCAAATAGTAATTTTAGAAAGGGTAGCTTTATCTAAACCAAGCCGATTTTTATTTCTAACACAACAAACAACTTCATGCCCTTGATTTAGCAATTCAGGTAAAAGTCGTTTGCCAACATATCCATTTGCTCCAGTGAGTAGAATTCGCATTTATTTTATTTTTTCTTAAAATTAAGTAAAAAATAAACACTAAAATGTAATTTAATAAAATTTAGGAGTTGTTTATATGCCTCTTGCTATGCTTAAAATGGCACTAATTATAAATTGAATTCCAATGGCAATAGTTAAGAAGCCTATAATTCTAGAAATTGCTACAATTCCTGATGAACCTAATATTCTTGATAAATAATAAGCACTTCTTAATATTAAAAATATAACAATTGCTACTGCTAAAATAGCAAAACAAGACCAAATAATATCTAAAGTTGTATTTTGTTCTTGGTAAAAAGCAATTAATAAAGACATTGAACCAGGCCCAGCTAACATTGGCATTGCTAATGGAGTTAAGGCAATGTCACTTCTGTCTTGAGCTTGAGCTTGAGCTTTTTTATTGATTCCTTTGTTTTTACTAAACTGACCATTTAATAATGAAAATCCAGAATTTGTAATTAGTAAACCACCAGCAATTCTTAAAGCTGATATTGTGATGCCAAAAAAAGACAATACATATTGACCAATAAAAAACGTAATTATTAAAATAATAAATACATTAATTGCTGTCCAAAGGGATGTTTTTGAAAGTTCAAATTTTGTATAACCCGCAGTTAATCCAACAAATATTGGTATTGTTCCAATGGGGTTTAATACTGAAAATAAAGCGGCAAATAAGAGTAAAAAAACATCCATTTTTTTTACAAATATACTCTATTTTTTTTTTTTGGTTGTTTATTTTATTTAAACATTAATTTATATTTTCATAAAATTGTTTTGATTTTTGGTATTCAATTTTAGAAAGAAATTGGACTATCCTTTTTTCATTTTTTGATAAATCAATACTTATAAAATGATGATCTATGTAAAAAGTAATACTGTTTCCGGGTTTAAAAATTACCAATTTATAAAACGGAATTGCTAAGGCATAAACTTCAAGTTGAGATTGAAAACCAATTATTATTCCTTTAGGCCTTAATTCAATATTAGCATAATTAATACTGTTGTTTTTATTTAAAATTACAGCAATTTGCTGACTCGCTTTTGTTATAACTACTCTAGGCGAGCCAATTCCTTTTAATTTTATGTTTTCAATGATGTTAAAAGGAACTCCAATCGAATCATCTATGGTGTTTTTAATTTTTCTATTGCTGTGCGAAATATTATAAAGCATTTCTTATTTTTTATAAAATTAAAAATAAAATTAGAGATAAAATTAGCGTTATGAAATATTTATAGCTTGTTTATTTGTAATTTTACACCATAAACAAATAAAATGAAAAAAACATTAGTAATAGGTGCATCAGCTAATCCTGATAGATATAGTTTCAAAGCATTAAATAAGTTAGTAGAGCACAATCATACTGTTGTTGCCATTGGTCAAAAAATCGCTGAAGTAGCAGGTGTAAAAATTCAAACTAAAGCTATACCTGCAACAAAAATACATACAGTTTCCATGTATATTAACTCTGTGGCACAACGTGATTACTACAATTATATCATCGGTTTAAGTCCTAAAAGAGTTCTTTTTAATCCAGGAACAGAAAACCCTGAATTTTATCAATTACTAAAAGCAAACACTATCAAATATGAGGAAGCTTGTACATTAGTTTTACTTGCTACGAATCAATATTAAACCTATAAAAGTTAATAACCCGTTGACCATTAGTATTTCAAAACCAAAACTATAATTGAACCAATCAATACCATAGGTGTTTAGTAATAATGAAATTACTACTGCTAAAACAGCTACTAGCGGTACAAATTTATCTTTTATGTTCCACTTTGTAAACAGCCCAAAACTGTATAAGCCTAATAAGGGTCCATACGTAAATCCTGCAAATTTTAAAACTTTGTCGATGATGCTTGCGTCATTAAAACCGTACTTAAAAAGGAGAATTACTAAAATTGAAATTACGACAAACATCAAGTGAATTTTTTTTCTAATAGCTATTTGTTTGCTAAGATCATATCGTTTTTCTATATTCAATATGTCAATGCTAAATGATGTTGTTAAAGCTGTTAAGGCACTGTCAGCGCTTGAAAAGGCCGCGGCAATTAAACCTAAAATAAAACTAAACGCTACAACGGTACCCAAATATCCATTGGCTAGAATAGCAAAAAGTTGATCTTTGTGCGCATCGATTCCGTTTTTTAAAGCATATTCTGTAAATAATAAACCCAGTAATAAAAATAAAAAATTTACAAAAGTTAATACAATAGTAAACCAAAACATGTTTTTTTGTGCATCTTTTAAACTTTTACATGTCAGGTTTTTTTGCATCATGTCTTGATCTAAACCAGTCATAACTATGGCAATAAAAGCGCCTGAAAAAAATTGTTTCCAAAAATAAGTAGGTAAACTTGCATCATCTAAGAAAAAAGTTTTTGAAAAATTACTGTCTGCAACATAAGATGAAATATTTGAAATATTAACACCAAGATCTTCAGAAACTACTACAATGCAAATCACGACAGACACAAGCATAAATAAGGTTTGTAGCGTATCTGTCCAAATGATTGTTTTTATCCCTGACTTATGGGTGTAAACCCAAATTAATAAAATAATAGCCGTTACTGTTAACCAATACGGTATCCCTAGGGGTTTAAAAACTAAAGTTTGTAAAACATCTGCAACCAATAACAAGCGTAAATTTGACCCTACGGTTCTAGAAACAATAAAAAACCAGGCACCTGTTTTATACGAATAATTTCCAAACCGCTCTTCTAAATAGGTGTATATTGATGTCAATTGAAGTTTATAATACAAGGGTAAAAGCACGATGCCAATTACAAAATATCCTAAAATATAGCCCAATACTATTTGAAAATAGGCAAATTGAGCCACTTCTACTTTTCCAGGTACAGAAATAAATGTAACGCCAGAAAGAGAGGCTCCAATCATTCCAAAAGCAACTAAATACCATGGAGATTGCTTGTTGGCTTTAAAAAAAGTATCGTTACTAACATCTGCTTTTCTTCCTGTTACATAAGAAAATAAGATTAAAATCGAAAAATAAGCGAGTATTATAAATAGTATTGTAGTAGGTTGCATCGTATTATTTTTATACAAAAATAATAGAATAAAATTAAGATCATGTTTTTTCTTTAAATAACTATATTTGTATTTATGGAATTATCGTCAAAAAAATTAGAGCGAGCTGTTAACGAAATGGCCCAATTACCTGGTATAGGTAAAAGAACAGCCTTGCGTTTGGTGCTTCATTTGTTAAAACAGCCAGTCGAACAAACACAATGCTTAACAGAAGCCTTACAATTCATGCGAAATGAAATAAAATTTTGTACAAGTTGCAATACTTTATCAGATAATGACGTTTGTGATATATGTTTAAATCCAAAAAGAGATGCATCTATATTATGTGTCGTTGAAGATATAAGAGATGTTATGGCTATAGAAAACACTGGTCTATACAAAGGATTATTTCATGTGTTAGGTGGAAGAATTTCGCCTATTGATGGAGTGGGTCCTTCACAACTAAGTATAAGTCCTATTGTAGAAAAAGTAAAAACAGGAACAATTAACGAACTTATTTTCGCATTAAGTTCAACGATGGAAGGAGACACCACAAATTTTTATATCTTTAAACAAATACAAATTTTTGACATAAAGGTTTCAACAATAGCAAGAGGTATGGCTATAGGTGATGAGTTGGAATATACGGATGAGGTCACTTTAGGTAGAAGTTTACTGCATAGAATTCCTTTTGAAGCATCTATAAAAAACAATTAACAATTTAATTAATAACCGCATATGAATATTACACATAAAAAAATTCTTATCACTGGTGGTGCTGGATTTATTGGTTCTAATCTATGTGAGTATTTTTTATCTCACGAAAATAAAGTTATTTGTTTAGACAATTTTGCAACGGGTCATCATCACAACATCAAGCCATTTCTTACAAATCCAAACTTCAAACTTATTGAGGGTGATATTAGAAACTTAGAGACCTGTAGAAATGCTGTAGAGGGTGTCGATTTTGTGTTGCATCAAGCAGCATTAGGTAGCGTGCCTCGTTCTTTAATAGATCCTTTAACAACTAATGAAGTAAATGTGTCTGGTTTTTTGAATATGTTAATAGCCTCTAGCGATGCTCAAGTGAAACGATTTATTTATGCAGCAAGCTCATCAACATATGGAGATTCTGTAGAACTGCCCAAGGTAGAAGATTTTATTGGAAAACCGCTATCTCCTTATGCCATAACTAAATACGTAAATGAATTATATGCCTCTATTTTTAACTCTGCTTACGGTTTAGAAACTATAGGATTGCGTTATTTTAATGTTTTCGGAAAAAATCAAGACCCAAACGGTGCCTATGCTGCAGTTATTCCTAAATTTGTGATGCAATTTATCAATCATGAAAGTCCGGTTATAAATGGAGACGGCATGTTTTCAAGAGACTTTACATATATAAATAATGTGGTTCAAATGAATGAAAAAGCATTATTAACCACAAATCCGGAAGCTATAAATACAATTTATAATACTGCTTTTGGCGATAGAACTACACTTTTAGATTTGATTAACTACATAAAAGAATTTTTAACTAAATTTGACCCTGCAATAGCAAATGTAGAAGTTCTACATGGTCCAAATAGAGCAGGAGACATTTCTCATTCATGGGCAAGCATTGATAAAGCAAAAAAATTATTAGAATATAATCCCAAATACTCATTGCAAGAAGGGTTAAGCGAAGCCATAAGTTGGTATTGGGAAAATTTAAAAAAATAAATATGATTAAAAACATCTGTTGTATTGGGGCGGGTTATGTTGGCGGGCCTACGATGGCAATTATTGCTCAAAAGTGCCCAAATATTAAAGTAACCGTTGTAGATTTAAACGAAAGTAGAATCCAGGCTTGGAATGATGCTGATGTTAATAACATTCCAATTTATGAACCCGGTTTAAGTGAAATAGTACGAGAAGCCAGAGGCAGAAATTTATTTTTTTCAACAGATGTAGATAAAGCAATTGATGAAGCAGAAATGATTTTTATTTCGGTCAATACTCCTACAAAAACATATGGTATTGGAAAAGGAATGGCAGCCGATTTAAAATATATTGAACTTTGTGCCCGACAAATTGCTAGAGTTTCAAAATCAAATAAAATCGTTGTAGAAAAATCTACTCTTCCGGTGCGAACCGCGAGTGCTATAAAAAGTATTTTAGACCATACCGGAAATGGGGTACAATTTCAAATATTATCAAATCCTGAATTTTTAGCAGAAGGAACAGCAGTTGAAGACTTATTAGCTCCAGACAGGGTTTTAATAGGAGGTGATTCATCTCAAGAAGGACAAAAAGCCATTAACCAATTGGTAAATATTTATGTAAATTGGGTGCCAAATGAAAGAATTTTAACTACAAACGTTTGGTCTTCTGAATTGTCAAAATTAACAGCAAATGCATTTTTAGCACAGCGTGTTTCTTCAATAAATGCCATGTCAGAATTGTGCGAAAAAACAGGAGCCGACGTCAATGAAGTTGCAAAAGCAATTGGAATGGATAGTAGAATAGGATCAAAGTTTTTAAAATCTTCTGTAGGTTTTGGAGGATCATGTTTTCAGAAAGATATTTTAAACCTGGTTTATATTGCAAAATCTTATGGACTTGATGAAGTGGCCGATTATTGGGAACAAGTCATCATTATGAACGACCATCAAAAAAGACGTTTTGCAAAAAACATTGTTAAAACATTATACAATACCGTTTCAGAAAAAAAAATAGCCTTTTTAGGCTGGGCATTTAAAAAAGACACCAACGACACCAGAGAATCTGCAGCTATTTTTGTGGCTGACGACTTGTTGGCAGAACAAGCGATCATTGCGGTTTATGATCCTAAAGTAAAAAAGGAACAAATTTATATTGACCTCAACTATTTAGAGACCCGTTCAGAACAACAAAACAGTAAAGGATTAGTCGTTTTTGACGACCCTTATGAAGCGTGTAAAGACGTGCATGCAATTGCAATTTTAACAGAGTGGGAAGAATTTAAAACCTATAATTGGCAAAACATATACGATCAAATGCAAAAGCCAGCTTTTATTTTTGATGGCAGAAATGTTTTAAATAAAAAAGAATTAGAAGAGATAGGGTTCGTATATCAAGCCATTGGATCATAAATTGGAAAAAAAATGATGCGTATTAAAATAGCAATTATAGGTTTGGGATACGTGGGTTTGCCTTTAGCACGACTTTTTGCAACTAAATATCCAGTTGTAGGTTTTGACATCAATCAGACTAGAATTGATGAACTAAATTCTGGAAGAGACAATACCTTAGAGATTGATGAAGAAGTATTGCAAAAAGTACTTGTGCAATCGCAGTCAGACTTAAAGGGTTTGTTTTGTTCAACAAATTTTGAAGACTTAAAAAATTCTAATTATTATATAGTTACTGTACCAACCCCTGTTGATAAAAATAAAAAACCCGATTTAACGCCCTTGTACAAAGCAAGCGAAACAGTAGGTAAAGTACTTAAAAAAGGAGATATCGTAATTTATGAATCTACTGTTTATCCCGGTGCTACAGAAGAAGAATGTATTCCTGTGTTAGAAAAAACATCTGGGCTACGATTTAATATAGATTTTTTTGCAGGCTATTCGCCCGAACGAATTAACCCGGGTGATAAAGAACATACGGTAGATAAAATAGTAAAAGTAACCTCAGGTTCTACACCACAAATTGGACTTAAAGTAGATGCCCTATATAAAAGTGTTATTACTGCAGGAACGCACTTAGCACCAAACATAAAAGTTGCTGAAGCAGCTAAAGTGATAGAAAATTCTCAAAGAGACATTAATATTGCCTTCGTAAATGAATTGGAAAAAATTTTTAATTTATTAGATATTAATACGCACGATGTACTAGAAGCTGCGGGAACAAAATGGAACTTTTTGCCGTTCAAACCTGGTTTAGTCGGTGGGCATTGCATTGGTGTTGATCCTTATTATTTAGCTCAAAAAGCTCAAGAAGTAGGCTATCATCCTGAGGTTATTTTGGCAGGTAGAAAAATCAACGATAGCATGGGAGAATATGTAGCTTCTCAAGTAGTAAAAAAAATGATTCAAAAGGGTATTGCTATAAAAGGATCATCAGTTTTAATGCTAGGGATTACATTCAAAGAAAATTGTCCAGACGTTAGAAATACCAAAATAGTAGATGTTATATCTTCTTTAGAAGAATACGGCATCTGCATTACAATACTTGATCCATGGGCAAATCCTATTGAAGTAAAAGATGAATACGGCTTAACGTGTAATGCTCAACTTGATTCAAAATTAAAATTTGACGCTATAGTTTTAGGAGTAGCTCATACCTTGTTTTTGAATCTTGATTTTAAGGCTATAAGTAAAGAAAAGAATGTTTTATATGATTTTAAATCCATTTTAAAAGTAAAAGAAAACTAAATTTATGTGTTGTGATAAAAACTATCAAGTAGTTTATATGCGCCATTTTGATAGCTTTAAAAAAAAAACGCATACCGATATGTTAGACATAAAATGTAAATAATTACTTTTAAGAAATTAAAAATCATTTTTAATTAAAACAAAATGTAGATTATATAAAACAGTATTTAACAACAAATAATCAATAATTATTTAAATAGTAATTTTTATTTGACACAATAGCTACAAAAAAGTACAAAATAATTTGGTTAATAAATAATAAAGAGTACTTTTGGTACTCTTTATTATTTATATGCTAAACAAATTAATAACATCAAAAACCCGTTTAAGCTTGTTGATGAAATTTTTTATCAACGCGGCTAATGAAGGATATTTGAGAGGTTTAGCTGTTGAAATGAAAGAGAATACAAATTCAATCCGAAAAGAACTGAATAATTTGAGCAGTGCGGGTTATATCTCAAGAACTGTCCTCGACGGAAAAATAACCTATAAAGCCAACAAAAAACATCCTTTATTTAGTCTGTTACAACAAATGGTTCGTAAATATGTAGGTTTAGACAGCATTGTGGAACATGTATTGTCTCAAATAGGAGAATTACATAAAGTATATTTGGTAGGAGATTATGCAAAAGGAATAGATTCGGGTACAATAGAAATTGTACTAGAAGGCCCAAACATCAATAAGGATTATTTAGACAAATTGTCCTTAAAAATAGAAAAAGAAATAGGAAAAAAAGTATTTTTTCAAACTACATCTCAATTCTTAGAGGAAGGTTTGTTAGTGTTCGAGGCTAAATAATTTTTTATAGAAAATAGCATATAAAATGTTGGTCTTAAAATGGGACTGACCAAGCGAAGCTATTAAAAGTTTCCTTTTTTTATACAAAAATCATAAAAAAATTGATGAATTGATAGGCACTCTAAACCAAGCTACGTAACAAAAAAAAAGGCAACAGATGACTTAATTATAGAAATATAATCAAGCAAAAGAGCTCTGAAATAAAATACAAACGACTATATTGACTTCATGTGTGTTTACATAAAAGTCAATAATCGCGATCAAGGATACATTCAATAGTTGGTTTTTTGTTTATATTGGTTGGGATATTTAAATTTAACAAAATAAAGAAATATATTCAAATGAGCAGTAAGAGGGTTTAGCCGGATTGAAAAAAAAAAACATTAAAAAAGCTATTTCATTAGTAAAAAAAAGGACATAGAGCCCAACTGACTAATAAATAATTCTATATTAAAATTTATAATAATGGTGTTTGCGTCAAAAAAATAACAAATTTGTGAATACAGCATAGTAATAATAAAAATGAAAAATATATTAATTACAGGAGGAGCGGGGTTTATAGGTTCACATGTTGTTAGACGATTTGTAAAAAACTACCCTAAGCATCAAATTTTCAACTTAGATGCACTTACATATGCAGGTAATTTAGAAAATATTGCGGATATAGAAGACGAACCCAATTATAACTTTATTAAAGGAGATATTGTAGATGCCGATTTTATAAATACTTTATTTCAAAAGCATCAATTTGATGGTGTGTTGCATTTAGCAGCAGAATCTCACGTAGATCGTTCAATAACAGACCCCTTAAGTTTTGTAAAAACAAACGTAATTGGTACAATGAATTTGTTAAACGCTGCCAAAACCATTTGGAAGGAAAGCATGGATGGCAAACGGTTTTATCATATTTCAACTGATGAGGTGTATGGTTCTTTGGGTAAAACAGGTTTGTTTACAGAAGAAACTTCTTATGATCCCAATTCGCCCTACTCGGCCTCAAAAGCAGCTTCTGACCATTTTGTAAGAGCCTATGGCGAAACCTATGGCTTGCCTTATGTAATTACCAATTGTTCTAACAATTATGGACCTTATCATTTTC
>NZ_CAWUTS010000118.1:0-29290 GCF_963925415.1 uncultured Flavobacterium sp.
GAGAAGTTTATTACATTCGTGTTTATAGCGCAACAGCTGTTCCATTACAAACAACAACGTTTAATGTTTGTGTAAGTGTACCACCACCACCCCCATCAAACGACAGTTGTGCGACTCCTTTAATAGCCCAAGTAAATCAAGGTAATAGTTGTACTTTATTTGTGCCTGGCACCATAACAAGTGCAACAGCATCTCCAGAGCCAAATACGTGTGGAGGTACTGATGATGATGATGTTTGGTTTCAGTTTACAGCTACAAATTCAACACATATTATTTCATTAAATAACATTATAGGTACAACTACTGATTTAAATTTTGCTTTATATTCAGGAGCAACTTGTGGAGCATTAACAGAAGTAGCGTGTAACTTACCCAATACCGGAACTATTGCAGGATTAGCGCCAGGGACTTTATATTTAATTCGTGTTTACTCTGCAACAGCTACAATTGGACAATATAGTAATTTTGATTTATGTATAGGCTCACCGCCTGTTTCATTAGATAACACAACATATACGGTTCAACAATTAATTACGGATGTTTTAATTGACTCTCCTTGTGCTCAAGTAACAAATATTACATGGAAGACAGGGAATACAAATAACTTTGGATCTACAGATGGGATTGCTTATTTTCAAGAAAATGCACCAGGAATTTTACCATTTCCAAATGGCTTAGTCATGACATCAGGTAATGCAATGCGTTCATCAGGACCTAATAATTCAAATTTAAGTGATGGAAATGCGGCATGGACAGGAGATGCTGATTTAGAAGCTATTATTTTAGCGGCTACAGGGCAAACAATGAATTCAAGAAATGCAACTGTAATAGAATTTGACTTTATTCCACTAACTCCAACAATAAGTTTTGACTTTATGTTTGCATCTGAGGAGTATGGTACTTTTCAATGTGCTTATTCAGATTCATTTGCCTTTTTACTTACAGATGTTGTAGCATCAACAACAACTAATTTAGCAATTATTCCAACGACCGTAACCCCAATTTCTGTTGTAACAGTAAGAGATGCTTTATATAATACAGGATGTACTTCGGTTAATTCAGAGTATTTTGATGTTTATAATGGAGGGGCAAATATCCCAACGGCAGCAACTAATTATAATGGGCAAACAGTTCAATTTACAGCATCATCAACGGTTACACCATTATCACAATATCATATTAAAATGGTTATTGCTGACAGAGGAGATAATGCCTATGACTCTGCCGTATTTTTAAAAGCAGGAAGTTTTGATATTGGAAATGTAGATTTAGGAGACGATTTTCTTCAAGCAACAAATACAGCTTTGTGTTTTGGAGAAAATTATATAATTTCAAGCGGTTTAGACCCTGCATTATATACTTTTACATGGTCGGATTTAAATGGAATTATTGCCGGGGAAACAGGGGCAAATTATACAGCTACTTCTCAAGGAGAATATTTTATTACGGCTCAATATACGGGAACGACTTGTCAAGCAACCGATAGTTTAATTATAGAATATTATAATGAAATTATTATTGGTGCACCAAATGATTTGTTTATTTGTGACACTTCAGGCTATGGAACATTTGATTTAACACAAAATAATTCTAATGTATTAAATGGATTAAACCCATCCGATTATAATGTTAATTTTTATTTAACTCAGTCATTTTCTGATGCAGGAATTTTTGAAATAACAAACCCTTCAGCTTATTCAAATGAAGTACAAAATCTTCAAACCATATATGTAAGAGTTGAAAACATTAATGAAGGGTGTTTTAAATTAGAAGAATTTAACTTGGTTATACAAGATTTAACACCCCAATTTACTATAACACCTGACTTCAACATTTGTGAAAACGCTACGGGAACAATTTTGATAACGCCAATAGATTTTATTGATTCTGATGTGACTTACAGTTGGACATTAGACAGCGCACCATTACCAGACACTACGGGGTCAATTTCTGTAACACAAGGAGGTACTTACACGGTTGTTGTTGATAGAAACGGCTGTTCTACGAGTATGAGCACTGTTGTTACGATTACAACTTCACCTGTTTCTGATGTTTTATCAGACCAAGTTTTGTGTGATTCAAGTCCATATGTTTTACCTGTTTTAAGTTTGGGCAATAGTTATTACACCGGATCAAACGCAACGGGCAGTATGTTAAATGCTGGAGATGCAATCAGCAGCACACAAATGCTTTATATATTTAGTGGCACAGCCCCAAATTGTTTTGATGAATCTAGTTTTACAGTTACGATAGTTGCTACACCTGTTGTTGCTACACCATCCGACGTTAGTTCATGTGACAGTTATGTTTTACCTGTTTTAAGTTCGGGCAATAGTTATTACACCGGATCAAACGCAACGGGCAGTATGTTAAATGCTGGAGATGTAATCAGTTCAACACAAATGCTTTATGTGTACGCACAAAGTGGCAGCAGCCCAAACTGTACAGCAGAGTCTAGTTTTACAATTACGATTGTTGCTACGCCTGTTTCTGATGTTTTATCAGATCAAGTACGCTGTGCTTTTGATTTTTACACGTTACCTGTTTTAAGTTCGGGCAATAGTTATTACACCGGATCAAACGCAACGGGCAGTATGTTAAATGCTGGAGATGCAATCAGCAGCACACAAATGCTTTATGTGTACGCACAAAGCGGCAGCAGCCCAAACTGTACAGACGAGTCTAGTTTTATGGTAACGTATGTTGATTTACCAGTTGTTTCCTTAACCGGAGAGTGTACTAATAATGATTATACCATTACCGCTACAATTAACAGCACAGAGTCAGTAACATATCAGTGGTCTAATTCATCAGGAGTAATACCGGGTGCATCAGGCGCTACATTAGTTGTAACGCAAGACGGCAATTATAGTTGTACGGTTAGTTTATCCTCATCTTTAGGCTGTTCATCCGAGGTAGAAGTTTTTGCTGCCGATGGCACTTTATGTACCATTCAAAAAGGAATTTCTCCAAACAACGATGGTTTAAATGATCATTTTAACTTAATTGGTTTAAATGTTAAACAGCTTTCTATTTATAACCGTTACGGTCTTAAGGTTTACAATTATGCGAACTATACCAATCAGTGGCATGGTCAAACTAATAAGGGAGATGAGCTACCAACAGGAACGTATTATTTTGTTATAGAACGCGATAATGTTGAAGCAAAATCAGGTTGGATATATATCAATAGAGATAAATAAAAAGAGAGTTAGAGCTTGCTTTATTCTTTTATAAAGCAAGTTTTTTTCTAAAAAAAACAAAAAACAACAAAAATGAAAAAACTATATTTTACACTATTCTTGGTATTTTTTATAGCAACAAACGACCTTAGTGCGCAGCAAGACCCCCATTATACACAGTATATGTATAATATGAATGTGATTAATCCGGCTTATGCGGGTAGTAAGGACAACCTATCTATAGGTTTGTTATACAGAAAGCAATGGATAAACATTGAGGGAGCGCCTACCACAATAAGCATGTCAGGGCACAGTCCAGCAGGCAAGAACGTAGGGATTGGTTTATCGGTTATCTCAGATCAGATAGGTCCTGTTTCTGAAAAAAATGCGTATGCAGATTTTTCATATACTTTAAATTTAGGAGGCGAACACCGTTTGGCATTTGGATTAAAAGCCGGAGCTACGTTTCACAGTGTAGATTTGTTTTCACAGATATATAATACCTTGCCCGACCCAAATGATGGTGCATTTGCACAAGATGCTAGCAATGCTTATTTGAATATGGGAACAGGATTGTTTTACTATACCAACAAATACTATTTAGCTTTTTCGATTCCAAACATGTTAAAAGGAACTCATTTAGATTTTAATGGTGTTCAATATGGCAACGATGTCTCGCATTATTTTTTAACAGGGGGTTATGTTTTTGACATCAATCAAAACGTAAAGTTTAAGCCCTTTTTTATGTTAAAGTCATCTTTAAATGTGGCCCCTTCATTAGATTTATCAACAAACTTTTTATTTAATGAAAAGTTTGAAGTAGGAGCAAGCTACCGACTACAAGACAGTTTTGGAGCAATGGTTAATTATGCTATTTCGCCTAATGTAAGATTAGGTTATGCATACGACCACATTGTATCTGATTTAAACATAACAACACCATCTTCTCATGAAGTTATTTTGTTGTTTGATTTAAACTTTCCTAGAAAAGTTTCACGTTCATCACGATATTTTTAATATAAAAGCCATAACGACATGAAAAATATATATATCACCTTAAGTTTTGTAATCGCAAGCACATTGTTGGTAAGCGCACAAAACAAAGACACCAAATCAGCCGACAAGCTGTATAAAAAATTTGAATACGTAGATGCGGCTGTAGCCTATCAAAAACTGATCGATAACAATCAATCCGACGCTTATGTTTACAAACAAACAGCAGAGAGTTACTACTATGCTTTTAATGTAAAAGCAGCAGTAAAAGCATATGCGCAGGCCATAGAATCAGCAGAACAAGATGCAGAAATTTATTACCATTATTCACAAATGCTACGTGCATCTGGAGATGCCCAACAGGCCAACAAGCAAATGCAACAATTTGCCCTTATGAATCCAAGTGATGATAGAGCAAAAGCCTTTATATCAGATCCAAACTATTTAACAAATTTAGAGGCGCAAAAAAAGCGTTATGACATTTATCCATCAGAAATAAGCAGCGACAAATCAGATTTTGGTGCAGTGCTTACCAACGACAACGAAGTTTATTTTGCTAGTGCAAGAAACGAGTCTGGAAAAACATATGGTTGGAATGAGCAGCCTTATTTAGATTTATATAAAGCGATTTATAATGCAAACGGAACCTTAAGTGAGGCGACTTTAGTTGAGGGGGTAAACACAAAATGGCATGATGGCCCGGCTACATTAAGCTCAGATGGTAATACGATGTATTATGCAAGTGAGAGTTTTAATGATAAATCATTTGAAAAAGACAAAGTAAACAAATTAAAGTTTGGTCAGGTAAGTTTGTATAAAGCAACAAAATCAGAAGGCAAATGGGCCAATATAAAATCACTGCCTTTTAACAGCGGTTCATACTCAACGAGTAACCCTTCATTGAGTAAAGACGGTAAAACATTATATTTTTCATCAAACATGCCAGGCACAATAGGAGGCACCGACATTTGGAAAGTAAGTGTTGATGCAGATCAGTATGGTGTTCCTGAGAATCTTGGAGAAAGCGTAAATACTTCTGGCGATGAGAGTTTTCCTTTTATAAGTGATCAGAATGTGTTATTCTTTTCATCAGCAGGTAAGCAAGGATTTGGAGGGTTAGATGTTTTTCAAATTGATTTAAACAAAAATAATTCTGCTCAAAACCTTGGAAAACCAGTAAATTCAGAAAGAGATGATTTTTCATTTACATACAACGTATCTCAAAAGGTAGGATTCTTTTCGAGCAATAGAGATGGCACAGACAACATATTTAAAGCAGACCCAGTTTGCGGTGTTTTGTTAGCCTCTATGGTAAAAAATGCAGACAACGGCAATTTATTGTCAGATGCTACAGTAGTACTTTTAAACAAGTCAAATACGATCGTTTCTACCAAAACAACAGACACAAGTGCCCAAGCAAGTTTTGAGGTAAACTGTCAGGAAGCTTATAGTTTACAAATTTCAAAAGAAGGATTTGAGCCAACTGTTTTTGCAGTAAACCCAACAAGTGATTCAGAAGTGATGGCTCATGTAGTTTTAGTGCCAATTAAGCCAATTATTACAGAAAAGGAAGTGATTCTAGATCCTATTTATTTTGAGTTCAACAAGAGCAACATAACAGAGCAAGGCGCATTAGAGCTTGATAAATTGGTAGGGGTTATGAATGAATATCCAGAGATGGTTATTTTTGCAAAATCACATACCGATAGCAGAGGATTAGATAGTTATAACCTAAGTTTATCTGACAAAAGAGCAAAGGCTACTGTTCTCTATATTGTTTCAAAAGGAATAGCATCAGATCGAATTACCGGACAAGGTTTTGGAGAATCTGAGCCTATGGTAGTTTGTGCAGAAGGATGTACAAAAGAAGAATATGCACAAAACAGACGTTCAGAATTTATGATTGTAAAGAAATAAGAAAAAAAAGTGTAATGCCAAGCGCAACACCAATAAAAAACACCCCCTAATTTACACTAAATTAGGGGGTGTTTTTGTAAAATAACGGTTGGGAAATTTATTTTGTTTTTTTTACGTATTGTGTTAAAATAACGATATGTTGGTTTTCAACCCTGCCTTCAATATGATTAGCATTGTCCCAAACTAATTTAATGTTGTGAACAGCAGCTCCACGTTTTGCAATAAAATTTGCTCCTTTTACGTCTAAATCTTTTATTAAAACTACCGAATCACCATCCAGTAAAACATTGCCGTTACTGTCTTTGTGAATAACTTTATCTTCATCTTCATCATCATCAGCTTCACCAGTTGCTTTTGCCCATTCTAACGCATCTTGGTCAAGGTACATCATTTCTAACGCATCTGTGTTTTTTAAACGGTTAAGCATGCGCCAAGACACAATTTGAACTGCTTGGTTTTCATTCCACATACTGTCACTTAAGCCTCTCCAATCATTAGGATTAGTGGTGTTGGCATTTTCAATTTGTTCTTTTAATTTTTGTGTAATTAAAATATAATTTTCAGGAATATCTTCTGTTTTAGGTTCCACTAAATAAGCCACCAAGTTTTCATCATTTCCGCTAATTTCACATTTAGAATTACTTCTATCTTTAAGTCTTTTTTCGGTAACTATATTCATTTTTTTTATTTTAAATTATAGGGTATTAATACTTGGCAAATATAAAGCGATAAATTTAATTTCGTCCTTTTTCATTTGGATACAAATCGGGCAATGTATCACTTTGCCAGTATTGCTTAGAATCAATATCTAAAATAGTTAGTCGTCCCAGAAATGCAGCTCCCGTATCTATATTCCAAATACATGCTTTATTTGTGGGAATTGTTTGATTAATTTTTGTAGTTGGAGTGTGGCCTATATATATTTCTTTATATATTTTTAATCTTTCAGGATACATTTCACTATCAAAAGAAATAGCTGGGTCTAAAGCAAGAGCTAATTCCCACAAGGATCTATCCCAATAAAAAAGGGGTTTAAAAAACTCAAAATCAACACCTTTTAGATTTGTAAATCCAGCATGAATAAGCAATCTGTTTTTAGAATCAAGATGATAAGGTTTTAGTTTTTTAAGAAATTCAATATGAATTTGTTTGGTTTCAGGGTCAATTTTAGCGTAGGCTTCTATTGTAGATTTTCCGCCGTGATTAAACCATTCTTCTTTATAGGAGTTAGTTTGAAGGTAACTTAACAATAAATCATCGTGATTTCCTCTTATAAAAACACAGTTTTGTTTTTCCTTTAACTCTATTAAATAATCTATAACTTGCGGCGATTCGCTCCAACCATCTACATAGTCTCCTAAAAAAATTAACGTGTCTTTTGGTTTTATAGGTGCTTTTTTTAAAACCTGAACTAAAGCTTTTAATCCACCATGTATGTCACCAACAACATAAGTCTTATTCATTTTTATTGTATTTCATTTTTCTCAAAACTCGTAAAGCTTCTTTAAAAGCAATGTAAACTTCCGAATTTTTATGTGATTTTAAAACTAATTTAGCATCAATTAACTTTTGTTTGGCATCTTCAAAACCATTTAAATAACAAATCATTAATACAGAAGGAATTGTGGTAATATCTTTTTTTTCTTGCAAACTTAACGAAGTTTCGTGAACCATTTTTTGAATTAATGCCAAAGTTGCATTATAAATATGATACAACATTTTACGATTATATTGTGGTGGTTCAAATAAAAATTCGGTATCCATTTTATAATACCCATTGTCATAAAAAGTAATTTTTACTTGCTCCAAAGGATAATAACTGGTTTTGTCATTTAGGCCTAGTTTTATGTATTCGGTTATTGTAAAAGAGTCTTTGTCAAATTGGATTGTAATTTCGTCTAAAGTGGAATAAAACAATTTCACTTGTTCGTTCATCAATTCAATATCTACTCTGGAATAGTATGTTTTATCTTTTTTTATCTTTTTTATTCCAGCCCAACAAACTACAAAAAGCTCCTTAAATACTTTAAATTCTGACGGCAAATCTTTATGAGAATTGTTTATAAAAAACAAAACACTTTCTAAAGTATGTTCAATACTATTTCTTGAATTGTTTTCAATACTAATAACCGTTTCGGTATTAATTTTTGAAAAAGCAACTTTCTCTTCTGTTGGCATGGTATTACTTCCAATTCTAATGAATATTGAATGAGCCAGTATGGTGTAAATATTTTTTTTAAACTTTGAAACTTTCCCATTGGACTTAATAGTTACCAGGCCCACAACTTTATCAAAAGGAAGGTCTGGAAAAGGAACATTCTCATATTGAATTTTGGGAGGGTTTTCTAAATAGGCATTAACCAAATTTTGAATGCGGCTGTCATCAAAAAAATCATCTCCAACAATTTCATTGGTTTCATCTTCAACACCCACCACTATAAAAGATGAATTTGTAGGATTAGAATTAGATAAAGCACAAATATGTTTCAAAAATTTTGCTTTTCCTTCTTTGGTATGCAAATTTAATTGACGCTTTTTGTCATAAAAACTGTTTTCATCATTGTGAGCAAGTAAGTTTTTTATAAGTAAGCGCTTGTTAATCATTCTTTTTTATTTTCAGTCAGAAATAGTATGCGTAATTCATTTGCTATTAATGTTATACGAATTACGGCACATCACATCCTTGGCTTTCGATCCAAATGGCAAACCAATCTTCTAAATCTAATTTTATTTCCAATGCTTTGTTTAACCCAGAAATGCGATCGATATTAGCTGTTCCTATAACAGGAATTATGTTTGAAGGATGTTGCAAAATCCAAGATAATAATATAATATCTAAGGAAACTTCATATTTGATTATTAAATTGGATATTAATTTATTTAACCGTCTGGTTTGCTCGGTGTCTTCTTTAAACATAGATCCTAATGGGTTCCATGCTAAAGGAATAATGTTATTTGATAGCATAAAATCTAAACTCCCATTTAACATTGCATCAATATGGGTTGCCGAAAACTGAATTTGATTGAAATCAACCGCGACACTTTTTTGAAGTAATTCAGTTTGAGAACGGTTAAAATTAGAAACCCCAAAAGACCTTATTTGCCCCCTAGATTTTAATTGATCTATAGCTTTAGCTACTTCATCAACTTGCATTAATGGGCTTGGTCTGTGTAACAAAAAGACATCCAAATAATCTGTTTGTAAATTTCGCAACGAATTTTCAGCGCTCCATATGATATATTCAGCACTGTAATCATAATGTTTTATTTTGTAATCTCTGTTGTCTGTAATAAGTTTTATGCCACATTTTGAAATCAATTGAATTGATTCTCTATCAATGTTAGAATCGGAAAAAGCACTCCCAAAAGCAGCTTCTGTAGTATAGCCGCCATATATATCTGCGTGATCAAAAGTTGTAATATTTTGGGCTAACAAGGTATTAATAAGTGTAATCATTTCTTGGGCATTTAGGTTCTTATGCCAAACACCCCAATTCATTACTCCAGCTACAATTGGTGAAAGTTGTAAAGTCATATTATAGTAATAATTTAATTTTTTTCTTAAAAGTATAAAACTAAATCATAATTCATTCACAATAAAGCACATTTCAAAATATTTTTAACTCATTGTTAACAATATATAACTGTTTTTTTTTTCAATTTTGGAACATTAAAAATTAAAACCTTTATTTAGCAATAATTTACAAAGAAAATGGAAGAAAACACAATGACTTTGGACATAAGAGCCATCAATGAAAAGATTGAAAAAGAAAGTGCTTTTATTGATTTACTTATCATGGAGATGAATAAAACGATTGTGGGTCAAAAACACATGATAGAACGATTGTTAATTGGTCTTTTAGGTCAAGGACATATTTTATTAGAAGGAGTTCCGGGTTTAGCAAAAACGTTAGCCATTAACACTTTAGCTCAAGCAGTGGAAGGAAGTTTTAGTAGAATTCAGTTTACACCAGATTTGTTACCTGCAGATGTTGTAGGGACAATGATTTACAACATGAAAGATAATGCTTTTTCAATAAAAAAAGGACCCATTTTTGCCAACTTTGTATTAGCTGATGAGATTAACCGTGCACCTGCAAAAGTACAATCTGCTTTGCTTGAAGCGATGCAAGAAAAACAAGTTACCATTGGCGATACAACCTTTAAATTAGACAGGCCATTTTTTGTATTAGCAACACAAAACCCAGTGGAGCAAGAAGGAACATACCCATTACCAGAAGCGCAAGTAGATCGTTTTATGCTTAAGACCGTTATTGATTATCCAAAAATGGAAGATGAGCGAATAATTATGAAGCAGAGTTTAATGGGTAATTACGAAAAGATAAACCCCGTAATTTCTGTTGAACAGATAAACAGAGCTCAACAAGCAGTGAAAGAAGTTTATATGGATGAAAAAATAGAAAAATATATTTTAGATATCATTTTTGCTACTCGTTATCCAGAAAAGTATAAATTAGAAAGTTTAAAGGCATTAATCAGCTTTGGAGCTTCACCTCGTGGAAGCATCAATTTAGCCATGGCATCAAAATGTTATGCGTTTATCAAACGAAGAGGTTATGTAATTCCAGAAGATGTTCGTGCTGTGGTTCATGATGTATTGCGACACAGAATAGGATTAACATATGAAGCTGAAGCAGAAAACATTACATCTGTTGATATTATCAATAAAATAATTAATGAAATTGAAGTGCCTTAATCACAAATAGTTTTAAGCCATTACGCCCTAATTAGCTAATGCCCTTTTTGCCTAGATAAAAATGGATACAAAAGAAATACTAAAAAAAGTACGCAAAATAGAAATTAAGACTCGAAGATTGAGTGACCATATCTTTTCGGGAGAATATCATACGTCATTTAAAGGCCGTGGAATGACGTTTTCAGAAGTAAGACAATATCAATTTGGCGATGACGTTAGAAGCATCGATTGGAATGTAACTGCAAAATACAATGAACCATATGTAAAGGTTTTTGAAGAAGAACGTGAACTTAACATGATGTTGATGGTGGACTGTAGTGGTTCAGAAAGTTTTGGAACTAAAAATCAATTAAAAAAAGATGTTATTGCAGAAATTGCAGCAACATTGGCTTTTTCAGCAACAAATAATAATGACAAAATAGGATTGATTTTGTTTTCAGATGAAATAGAATTGTTTATTCCGCCAAAAAAAGGCAAATTTCACGTGTTGCGTATTATAAGAGAATTAATTGAGTTTGAACCAAAAAGTAAAAAAACCGACTTGTCTCAAGCTTTAAAATTCTTGTCCAGTATCATGAAGAAAAAAGCAATTGTTTTTGTAATTTCAGACTTTATGGTAAAAGACTATGAATCAACTTTAAAAATTGTTTCCAAAAAGCACGACATAGCAGGTATAAGAGTCTTTGATCAGCGCGAAGAGCATATTCCAAATATAGGTTTAGTTCAAATGCTCGATGCTGAAACAGGTGAGTTGATGTATGTAAATACAAATTCAAAAAAATTAAGATTGGACTACGAAATTAACCATAAAGAAAACGTTGATTATTTCAAAACTACTTTTTCAAAATCAGGAGCAGGAACAATACATTCGAGAGTAGATGAAAATTATGTAAAAAAATTATTAAGCTACTTTAAAGCCAGATAATAATTTGAGCGTATTGAGAGAATAACATTTAGATTTTATAATTAACAAATGATACAAAGATTATACATACTGTTTCTATTTATAACAACCCTTGGTTTTTCACAATCATTGACTTCCTCGGTAGATTCAACTCAAATAAAAATAGGTTCGCAACTCCATTTAATTTTAAAAGCAAAAGTGAGTTTGCAAGACCATGTTGTTTTTCCAGAACGAAAAGTAATGGGTCAATTGGAAGTGTTAGAATCGTATCCTATAGATACCCTAAAAAATAACGACAAGCTAGAATTGATAAAAAAATATGGATTAACCCAATTTGATTCGGGGGTCTATAAAATTCCAAGTATTGCCGTTCGTATTAATGGTAAAGAATATTTTTCTGATTCATCATCGGTTATCATCAACAATGTAAAAGTTGATACGATTGCACAACCTATGTTTGATATTAAACCTATTTTTATAGTCAAAAAACCAGCAAGTGATTGGTGGAAATATGTTTTGTTTGCTTTGTTTGTTATGGGTCTTGGATTTTTGGCATATTATTTAATTCAAAAAGTTCAGAAGCACAAAAAAGAAGAAATTTTAACTTACGCATCACCTATTGAAAAAGCATTAGCATACGCTGATGGATTAGAAAAAAAGAATCTTTGGCAAAACGGAAACGTAAAACAATATTACTCAGAATTAACAGACATTGCTCGGGTTTACATTGAAGAAGCATTATCTATTCCGGCCATGGAAAGCACTTCAAACGAATTATTTAAAGCTCTGCGAACTGAAACAGGAAAGAGAAAAATTAAAATAAGTCCATCTCTATTAAATCAATTTAACCTGGTTTTAAAGAATTCAGATTTAGTAAAATTTGCCAAATCACAACCAATAGCCTCTGAAATTGAAGAAAGTAAAAATGTAGTAAACGAATTTTTAGTTTCAATTGATAAAGGAACTCCAAGAACACAAGAAGAAGTTGAAAACTTATTTGTGGAAGAAATAAAACAAAAAAAGGCAAAAAAAGGAAAAGCAAAACGAATTATTATATCGGTTGCGATAGCAGCTTTATTTGTGCTGTTATCTGTTCTTTTTTTTATTGGAACTATAGGCTATGATTATTTAAAAGACAATTATATTGGACACAGCTCAAAAGAATTATTAGAAACAGAATGGATAACTTCAGAATATGGAGACCCTGCTATAAAAATAGAAACACCAAGAGTGTTGAAAAGAATAATAGATGAACGTGTTCAACAAAACTTGCCTTTGAATGTAAAATCATTAAGCAGGTTTACATATGGCAGTTTAATTGATGTTTTTTCAATAACGATTAATGCAACTACTTTTAAAGATTCTGTAGCTCTTGATAAAGATTTAGCATTAGAAACAGATATTAAATATTTAGAATCTATTGGAGCAAAAAACATGTTTATTAAAACAGATGATTATATTCCTACAAAAGAATTAACAGGCAAAAAGGCATTTGGAACTTTTACTGCAGTTGACCCTTTAGACGCTAAAGAATATAAAATGGCTTTTGAAATTGTAGTTTTTGCCCAATCAAATTCAGCACAAGAATTTCTGTTAATTTATAAAGATGGAGATAAAGATGCAGAAAAATTAATGGAACGGGTAAGAAACTCAATAGAACTTAAAAAGAGTAAGCTATGATGGAAAATATAACGTTTTTAAATCCAATTTTTTTCTGGCTTTTTCTAACTATACCACTGGCTATTTTTTGGCATATATATAATAAAAATAATAGAGATGCTAGTTTAAAGATAAGTACAACCAAATCATTTAAAAATCATTACTCTATATTGTCAAAAATAAAACCCCTGTTGTTTTATTTGCGATTAGTAGTTTTAACATTAATAATATTGGCTTTAGCAAGGCCGAGAACAGTTGATGTTTCAGTAAAACAAAGATCAACAAGCGGTATTGACATAGTTATGGCGATAGATGTTTCGGGAAGCATGTTGGCTAAAGATTTAAAACCAAATCGATTAGAAGCATTAAAAAAAGTAGCTTCAAAATTTGCTATTGATAGAGTAAATGACAGAATAGGAATTGTAGTTTACGCAGGCGAAAGTTATACAAAAACACCTGTTACATCAGATGCATTAATTGTGCAGCAAGCCATTAAGTCAATAGCATATGATGACTCTATTATTCAAGACGGAACAGGAATAGGCGTAGGATTAGCCACAGCCGTAAATAGATTGAGAGAAAGCAAAGCAAAAAGCAGAATCATTATATTATTAACCGATGGGGTAAATAATTCGGGAACAATTGATCCAAGAATGGCTGCTGACATTGCAAAAAAATATGGAATAAAAGTATATACTATCGGAATTGGAACAAACGGAAGAGCTTTATTTCCGTATGCAAAAGACGCAAATGGAAAATTCTTATATCAAATGATGGATGTAGAAATTGACCAAGGTTTAATGAAAGAAATTGCCAAAAAAACAGATGGAATATATTACAGAGCCACAAGCAATGAAAAATTAGAAGCCATTTATGACAACATAAATAAATTAGAAAAAACCGAAATAAAAGAAAAAAAGTTTACCAATTATAACGAATTATTTAAACCATTACTATTGATATCATTTCTTTTGTTGTTGATTGAAATAGTATGCAGAAACACAATCTTAAGAGGATTTATATAAAATGTATCAACTAGAAGAATCAAAATATTTGTATTTATTGCTGATAGTGCCTGTTTTGGTATTGTTTTTCATTTTTCATTTTTATTGGAAAACAAAAAAGCAAAAGGAATTTGGAGATTTAGAATTAGTAAAAAAATTAATTCCACAATATTCTGGATTTAAGTCAAGTCTAAAGTTTTTATTAATGATTTTAGGCCTGAGTGCTTTAATTATCGCTATTACCAATCCTAGAATAGGAACAAAAATGGAAACCATCAAGCGAGAAGGTATAGATATCGTTTTTGCATTAGATGTTTCTAAAAGTATGTTGGCTGAAGATATAGCACCAAACAGATTAGAAAAGGCCAAACAAATTATTAATCAAATTATTAATAATTTACAAGGTGATAGAATTGGGTTAATAGCTTATGCAGGGAGTGCTTATCCTATATTACCCATGACATCTGATTACAGCATTGGAAAAATGTATTTGCAAAACGCCAATACAGACATGCTATCTTCTCAAGGCACAGCTTTAGATCAAGCGATAAGTCAGGCTGTAAACTTTTTTGATGACGACCAACAAAGTAAGTTATTAATTTTAATTTCAGATGGGGAAGATCACGGAAATGACGCCAATGAAGCTTTAGAATTGGCAAAAGGCAAAGGAATTAAAATAGTAACTATAAGTGTAGGAAGCTTAAAAGGAGGAAATATTCCTATAAAAGAAAACGGAAAAACTGTTGGATACAAAAAAGATTCAAGTGGAGAAACGGTTTTAACTAAAATGAACCTCGTATCCTTAAAAGCAATTGCAGCAGCCAGTAACGGAAAATATTTAGACGGAAACAACACCAAATCTGTTGTAGATAATTTACAAACAGTTTTAGGGTCTATTGAAAAAAACGAGTCAGAGACACAACAAATTGCGGAATTTAAAACACAGTACCAATGGTTTTTAGGCTTGACATTCGTTTTGTTATTTATAGATTTGTTGCTGTTTGAAAGAAAAACAGCTTGGTTTACTAAATTAAATTTATTTAAAGAAAATAACAATGTATAAACTAGTTATATATATACTATTAATAATTTCTTCGTGGGTTTCTGCACAAGAAGATCATAAAGCTTTGTTCAAAGGCAACGAATCTTTTAATGGAAAAAAATACACACTATCAGAAACAAACTATAGAGTTTCTGCATCAACAGATACAAGTGTAAAATCGGCGTCTAATTATAATTTAGGCAACAGTATTTATAGGCTAAACCAACCCGGTGAAGCTAAATTTAAATTTCTTGAAGCTTCAACAACAGCAACTACTAAAAAAGAAAAACATCAAGCTTTTCATAACTTAGGAAACAGTTTAATGCTCGAAAAAAACTATCAAGCAGCTGTAGAAGCTTATAAAAACGCCTTGCGCAACAATCCTAATGATGAACAAACGCGATACAATTATGCATTAGCTAAAAAAATGTTAAAAGAAAACCCACCCAAGTCAGGAGGAGGAGATGACAAGGATAAAAATAAAGACAAAGACAATAAAAAGGATCCAGAAAAAAAAGATCAAGATCAAAACAAACAAAATAAAGACGGCGACAAAGAAGAAAAAGGAAACCAAAAACCTCAAGGAGCCGACAAACAAAAAATTGAAAACATATTAGAAGCGGTAAATAATGCCGAAAAGAAAATTCAGGACAAACTAAATGCTAAAAAAGAAAAAGGCGTTCGAATTCAAACGGATAAAGACTGGTAGTTTAAGGCAAGTCTAATTTTGAACAATTTCACCAACTAAGCATTCTTAACACAATAAAGTTTTCGTTGACACGAAAAAATAATAATGAAAAAGATTTTTTTACTCATAGCGTTTTTTATCCAGCTTATTGTTGTTGCTCAAGATGTAAAATTTGAGGCAAGAACCAATAAAAGCACGGTTGCTTTAAATGAAAAATTTGTACTTTCTTATTCTATAAATAATGATGGGGATAACTTTGTGCCTCCTTCTTTTGATGATTTTAGTGTAGAAGGGCCTTACATAAATAAAGGCAATCAAAGTTCGATTACGGTAATAAATGGGAAAATGACCAGCAAAAGAGAAATTTTTACTCAGTTGAACTATTATCTTACGCCAAAAGGAAAAGGAACTTTCAAAATTCAACCTGCAAAAATAGAATATGAAGGAAAAATATATCAATCCAATGCTGTTGTTGTAAATGTTTCAAATGCTATGCCCGTTAATGTTGATCCCAATGACCCTTTAGCTCAGGTGGGAGATGGCGTGTATTTAGTGGCCGAAATATCAAAACAAAACCCATTTGTAAACGAACCCATTACCGTGGTGTATAAAGTTTATTTTGATCCAAGATACGGAGTCAATAATGTAACTGAAATAGAAAACCCAACCTATAATGGTTTTTGGAGTCAGTTTCAAGACATGAAAAATCTTAAAGCAGTTTTGTCTAAATATAATGGCAAAGATTACGCAATGGTTGAATGGCGAAAAGTAATTTTATATCCATTAGAGTCAGGTAGTAAGCCATTAGAGCCATTAAGCATTAAAATGGACGTAAACATACCAATAAGAAGAACATCTCCCTTTGAAGACCCCTATAAAACGGTTGTTAAAACCATTTCTGCTGGGTCACGAACGATAACCGTTAAACCTTTGCCAGAAACAAATAAACCCAAAACCTTTACAGGAGCAGTAGGTGATTTTTCATTTAAAATTATTCCATCAAAAAAAGAAGTTAAACTTGGAGAATCATTAGATTTAACTGTAGAAGTTTCAGGTAAAGGAAATTTAAAATTATTTGAACTTCCTAAACTAGATCTGCCTTCTTCATTTGATGTTTTTGAGCCAAAACATAACGAAGATGTAAAAACACCGTTGTCTGGCATGGCAGGAAAAATATCAGATACATATACAATAGTTCCTCAAGCTAACGGAAAATTTCAGATAAAATCTTTGGAATTTTCATATTTTGATTTGAAATCAAAAACCTATAAAACCATTACTTCAAATGAATTTATTGTAGATGTAATAGGCGGCGAACCTTCAGTTGCAATTGTATCAAATGAAAAAGAAAAACAAGAAGTTTCTAAATTAAAAAGCTTTCAATTCATAAGTAGAAAAACTAATTTTGAGCCTGTAAATAAAACAGAGCCTTTTGGATCAAAGCTTTATTATTCTTTGTTACTATTGCCCTTGTGTTTTATACCAATTTTATTTATCATAAAACGCAAAAGCGATGAATATGTAAGCGACGAACATGGAAATAGAATTCGATTAAATAATAAATTAGCCAAAAGATATTTAGGGGAAGCAAAAAAACAATTGGGAAATAAAGTATCCTTTTATTTAGCAATTGAGAAAGCTTTACATAATTTCTTAAAAGCGAAATTGAATATTGAAACCTTAGAGATGGATAAAGAAAACATTGAAGCGCTATTGCTTTCTAAAAACGCCAAACAAGAAACAGTTCATAATTTTATCGGCTTAATGAAATCTGCTGAGTTTGCTCGATATGCCCCTTCATCTGATGACACAATGAAAATGGATTTTGAAAAAGCGGTTGAACATATTGCAGAATTAGAGAAAGAATTAACGCAAACAAAAGCAGTTTAATAGCATAAAAATGAAACACATAATATACATATTTTTATTACTTGCACAATTTTCACATGGGCAAAGTACTGAGGCTACTTCGTACAAAGTATTTAAAATTGCTAATGAAATGTATAAAAATGCTGATTATGAAAATGCCATTCAAAAATACGATTATATTGAAAAAAGTTTAAAACAAGAATCAGCAGATTTGTATTTTAATTTGGGAAATTGCTATTTTAAATTAAACAAAATTGCACCTTCTATTTATTATTATGAAAAAGCATTATTGTTAAAGCCCGAAGATAAAAGCATTAAAACAAACTTGGTTTTTGCCAAAAAACGAACAATTGATGATATAAAAGTTATAGAGCCTTTGGGTTTTTTAAAATTAAAAAACACACTAACTTCTGTATTTTTAGTTCAAACCTGGACTTGGTTGAGTGTTGTTTTTTCGGTTTTATCGTTATTCTTTTTTACTTTATTTATTTTTAATGAGACACCAATTATTAAACGAATATCTTTTGTTTCTATTTTTGTTGCTTTGTTTTTTGTAATAGTTTGTTTTTTATCGGCTAATTTTTTAACTAATTACATCAAGAACGATAAACCGGCCATAATTTTTGATGAATTTGTCGAAGTTAAAGCAGAACCTAAAGAGGATGCTGACAAAACCTTTACTTTGCATGAAGGCACTAAAGTGTTTGTAAAAGAAACATTAGATAACTACACGCGTATTAAATTAACTGATAACACAGAAGGTTGGATTTTGAGCCGCTCAATAAAGCAAGTTAGATAGAATTTAGATGATACTATTTAGTATTTGGTGTATCAAAATTTATCGAATACCATTGCTCAATTTTGGGATAAATTATTCCGGCTATTTGTTTTACTACAGGGTATAAAGTAGAGTTATTTAATTGTTCTTTTGATGCAATACGATTGTTTGTGTTGATTTTCTCAAAAATTAAAATTAAAACACTTAAAACCAATAGGGTCTTAATTACACTAAAAAGGCCTCCAACTAATTTGTTTAGCCAACCTAAAAATGCAAAATCAGCAATTTTAGTCAATAATTTAGCAGATAAATGAATCAATAATATAACGGCAATAAAAGTTAGAGCAAAAGCAGTAATTTCAATATATTTTGCATCCCAAGAAACATTCTTTTCTACATATGCTTTAAGATAATCCGAAAATTTTAGAGCAACAAAAATCCCAGCCAATAGAGCAATTAAGGAAGCCAACTCAATAAAAAGGCCGTTTTTTACTCCTTTATACAAAGCATAACATAGTAACACACCAAACAAAACATCAATAAAACTCATAAAAAATAAATAGTTTAAAGAATAAAGATAATAGAATTTTACTAAAACTAATATCATCTCGTTATCTTTGCACAACTAAAACAAGAAAAGCAGTAAAGTTTTTTCTTTTCTCTTTTCTCTTTCATCAAATAAAAATGTCTAGAGACGAACAATTAAAACAGCGCTGGGAGCAAGTTGTAGCGCTATTATCAAATAAATTTGCAGATGGTGACATACTTGACCTGGATGCTATTATATACTTAATAGGAGTTCAAGAATTAGGTAAATTTAATCAAGAATTTAAAAAAGACGAAAAAGTAAACCTTATGCATATTGCCATTTGCAAATTACTTGAGCCATATGGATATTATGAGTTTGATTATTTTGATAGCGAAGGCTGGCCACATTTTAATGTGAAAGAAGAGCTACCAACCTTAAAAGCAGGTGAGCAATCCATATTAATGAAAGATGCTATCGTAAATTATTTTCTTGAAAAAGAAGTTATTCAATAACGTTTTGTAATTACAAATTGCTAACAGTAAAAAAATCCATTACCGATTACCAATTACCTAAAACCTTTTCCTTAAATTTGCCTTTTACAAAAAGAAGATGATAGACAAGATTAAAATACATATTGAACAAGCATTAGCTTTCAATACACAAGACAAAGCACAACTAGAAGAATTTAGAATTAAATATCTAGGAAGTAAAGGTTTGTTAAAAGAATTATTTGCCGAATTTAAGAACGTTCCAAACGAAACAAAAAAAGAATTTGGACAAGTAATCAACAAGTTAAAAACCATTGCCGAAGAAAAAGTAACCTCTTTACAAGAAGTTTTAGAAACCAAAGGCGATTTAAAGGGAGTTTATGGCGATTTAACACGATCAGGCGAGCCCTTTGCCATAGGTTCTCGTCATCCTATATCAATTGTAAAAAACCAAATTATTGATATTTTTTCAACCTTAGGATTCAATGTGTCTGAAGGGCCAGAAATTGAAGATGATTGGCATAATTTTACGGCATTAAATTTACCCGAATATCATCCAGCGCGAGATATGCAGGATACTTTTTTTACACAAACGAATCCTGATTTACTTTTACGAACTCATACTTCATCAGTTCAAGTAAGATATATGGAAAATAATGAGCCACCAATTAGAACAATTTCACCTGGGCGTGTTTTTAGAAACGAAGCAATTTCGGCTCGCTCACACTGTATTTTTCATCAAGTTGAAGGGTTGTATATTGACAAAGATGTTTCATTTGCCGATTTAAAACAAACATTATTATACTTTACAAAAGAAATGTTTGGAAAGTCAAAAATTCGGTTACGCCCATCTTATTTTCCTTTTACTGAGCCGAGTGCAGAAATAGATATTTACTGGGGACTAAAAACAGAAACGGATTATAAAATTACTAAAGGTACAGGTTGGCTAGAAATTGGTGGATGTGGAATGGTAGATCCTAACGTTTTAAAAAACTGCAATATAGATTCAGACATATATTCAGGATTTGCTTTTGGAATGGGAGTAGAGCGTATAGCAATGCTTTTATATCAAATAGGTGACATCAGAATGTTTTACGAAAACGATGTTCGTTTTTTAGAGCAATTTAAAGCAACTATTTAATATTAAATGACAAAAGACATTATAATACCAAAAGTAGAAAACGTACATATTGTAGCTATTCAAGAATGGAGTGAAGATTTTGGTGAAAACTGTTGGTACGCCTATTTATTAAACGCAACAAACGAAACTCTTGAAATGGCAATGATAGTTTCAAGAGCATATGGTTTAATAAATGGAGAAAACAGAAACACAATGCAACTGCGCCATGTATTTGCAACTCTAGAACCAAAAACCGCCATAAAGATAGAATTTTTAGAAAACAGTGTTTTGCAGTTAAATAATGAATTTTCATTATCTTATTTTATTGGAAATAAAATGTTTGACAAAAAATTTATCTTTAAAACAAACAGTATTAATATTAATTTAATAACAGACTTACCAGCCATTAACATGCGGGGCGTCTTAAGCGTTTAGATTTAGTAACCTAAACGGATAACAGACTTATTTTCTTCTAATTTTTTACGAATATGTCACTTAGTTGTACTTTTATCAATATTTATTAAACAGATAAAGTATACAAATCATAATATTACAATTTTTAAGCATATTTTTCACAAAAATGTATTAAAAATCTTACATGTTGTTTTTTTTTTGTTTTTTTTAATTTATTTTTCTCAATGTATATTTGTTGTATGATACATAGAGGAGAAATTATAAAAGAAAAAGTTTATAAAAGTGGATTTTCTATCACAAAATTGGCTGTTAAACTAAATAAAAGTAGAGGTTGGGTATATCAAATGTTTGAGAACAGCAATGTGTCTCTTGACGTTGCACTAGATATTGGTAAAGTAATACAATACGATTTTTCAAAAGATATTTTAGAATTACGCTCTAATGATAGTATTCAAAACAATTCAATTACATCAGATAAATCTGATCTTTATTGGAAAGATAAATACATAAGTTTATTAGAAGATTATACAGAATTGCTAAAAAACCCTACAGTTAATTCAAGAGATTAAATTAACAACAAAAAATATTCTATTTGTTATAATTAATGAAAAACTTATGTTTTTCGTTCTGTAAAACACTTTATGTGTGCACTAGATCGCTTTATTTTTAGAAAGCGTTAATTAAATATCGTTTAAAAAAATTCTACAAACTATTCATTCATTTTAATAAAACACTAACGTGTAGGCGCTTAGGTAAATTGTGTTTTATTATAAACAAAATACAATTTGTAATTTCTTTACTATTTTTGTTTTATATCACAAAATATAAATAACCTGTTTTTTTATAACCTTTCATTGCCAACTTATGTTTTTTTATAACAAAAAACTCATTTTAAGTCGTTTGTATGCAAAAAATGATCTCATATTTAATGTAAATTTATATTTAAAAATAGACTTAAGTTTTAATTAAATAGACTATTGTAACATAAAGTCGACAAAAGTTTTATATATTTACAAAATAAATTATCCGAATGAGTCACAGAGGTCAAATAATACAAAGAGCAATTTATAATAGCGGTTTATCTATAACTAAACTTGCTAAAAAACTAAACAAAAGTAGAGGTTGGGTTTACCTAATGTTTGAAAATGAAAATGTAAATTTTGCAACTGTTTTAGAAATTGGGAAAATAATACATCATGATTTTTCAGACGAAATAGAAGATTTAATAATTTTTAAATCAAACACATCAGACAGATTTGAAAATACTAATAATCAATCTGATATCAGTTGGGAAGAAAAATACATTATTCTTTTAGAAAAATACATTAAACTTTTAAAAACAAAGTCTTAGTATCAATTGACTTAAAGCCACATTTAATGCATTTCAACTACAAAAACCCACTTCTCAACGAAAATAAATAAATACTAAGTATATAAAAACCACATTTACATAATATTTATAAATTAATTCAATAAATAATATGATACACAGAGGAGAAATAATAAAAAAAAATGTTTATAATAGTGGTTATTCTGTCACTAAATTAGCTATTGATTTAAAAAAAAGTAGAGGATGGGTATATCAAATGTTTCAATATAAAAATGTTTCATTGGATACAATATTGATGATTGGTGAAGCCATACATTACGATTTTTCAAATGAAATACAAGAGTTAAATTTTACGTATTCAAAAATTAATAGCACTAAGGAATTAGACGAAAATAATGTAGAATCTTATTTTTATTGGAAAAATAAATACCTACATCTTTTAGAAGATTATAAGTTGTTGCTAACGCATGAAGACCATATTTTTAAAAGTGTTTAATAAAATATAAATCAAAAACGTTTTAATTAATTTAGTTTGTCAGTTAATTTTGCAAATACTTTTTTTGCGTCTTTACCTTCATATAGTATTTGATAAACAGCGTCAATTATGGGTGTAGTTGCTTTATATTCAAGATTAAGCATGTATGCGCTTTTAGCAGCATAATAACCTTCTGCTATCATGCTCATTTCCATTTGAGCAGACTTTACGGTATAACCTTTACCTATCATGTTGCCAAACATTCTATTTCTAGAAAAGACGGAATATCCAGTAACTAATAAATCTCCTAAATAAGCTGAATTATTTATGTTGCGTTTCATTTTGTGAACTTTTCTTATGAACTTTTTCATTTCTCGAATACTATTGCTCATCAATACCGATTGAAAATTATCACCATAGCCTAATCCATGAGCAATACCTGCAGCAATTGCATAAATATTTTTTAACATAGCAGCATATTCTGTCCCAATAATATCATCAGAAGTAATCGCTTTTATATAGTTACATCTTAAATTTTTTGCCATTATTCTTGCGTTTTGTGCATCACCGCAGGCTATAGTTAAATAAGATAATCGTTCTAATGCGACTTCTTCTGCATGACAAGGACCGGTAATTACACCAATATTATCATAAGAAATTTTGTATTTTTGATGAAAATGTTCTCCAACAATTAAACTTGTTTCGGGTACGATACCTTTTATTGCAGAAAAGATAATTTTATCTTTTAAAGTTGTTGTAACACGCTCCAACTCACTACTCAAAAAAGCAGATGGTACAGCCATAATTATATAATCAGCAAATTCTATTGCTTCATTTATATCATTAGTTAACAAAAGTTTATTAGTGTCAAACTCAACAGAACTTAGGTAATTGGGGTTGTGTTTCTCAGTTTTTATGTGATCAATTGCATTTATATTACGCATGTACCAAGCAATTTTTGGTTGGTATTCACACAGTATTTTAGCAATGGCAGTTGCCCAGCCTCCTCCACCAATAACTGCAAATTTAGGATTTGAATTCATTAAAAAAGTTTTTATTTATATGTTAAGTAACCATATAAAAATTTAAAAATTATTGCAAATTTACTAGTTTATATGCAGAAATCTAATAAATAACTCAACTTAATCAATTTCTTAAAAAGAAAACAAAATCAAGGGCAACATTATTTTACAATGTTAGATGCAATTTAAAAATAGTTTTTTTGTTTTTATACGTATTATGTTACGTTGTTTAATTTAAACGTTTTTTTAATTACTAATAGCTCATTTCTACAATTTCTCTTACTTTTTCTGGTGTAATGTTTTGTTTTTCACCCAATGCAATCCATCCTCTTTTCTCAAATCTACGAACAATAAAATCGGCCGTTTCTTTATACGTGTCCGTATTTTCAGATAATTTTGTTTTCATTCCCATTAAATGAAAAAAGGCTGTAGTTTTTTCTAAAGCTTTTTCAGCAATTTCCTCTGTTGAATTACCTGAAATATTCCACACTCTTATTCCATATTGAGCCAGTTTATCTTTCTTTGTATCAAACATCACTCTATACAAACTGGGCGCAATGATTGCTAAAGTTCTGGCATGATCAATTTCGTACAAAGCTGTTAGTTCGTGACCTATCATATGTGTTGCCCAATCACTTGGTACGCCCTTTTGAATGAGCCCATTTAAAGCCATTGTAGCACACCAAACAAAATTTGACGCCAATTTATAATCAGCAGGGTTTTCGACAACCCCTGGCCCTATTTCTATTAATGTTTGTAAAATGCCTTCGGAAATTCTATCCTGTAATAATGCATCATGCGAATATGTTAAATATTGTTCCATTACATGTGTAAAAGCATCAATAACACCGTTTTGTAGTTGTTTTTTTGGCAATGAAATAATAACACTTGGGTCAACAATTGAAAAGAGAGGAAATAAGGCACTACCTCCTAATGTTAATTTTTCTTGTGTTTCTTCAATAGTAATAACCGCTCCTGAATTCATTTCTGAACCTGTTGCAGGTAATGTTAATATGGTTCCAAATGGTATAACTTTTGATTTATCTTTAAAAAGAATTCTTTTTCTCAAAATTTCAGCTTCATCACCTTCATAATTTACAGCTCCCGAAATAAATTTTACTCCATCAATAACACTACCACCTCCAACGGCTAATATAAATCCTACTTTTTCTGTTCGAATTATTTTTACAGCGTTCATTAAAGTTTCATACCTTGGGTTAGGCTCAATACCACCAAACTCTATAATTTCATTGTTTTTAAATTGAAAATTTAAAGCGCTTTTCACTTGTTCATAAACACCGTTTTTAAAGACACTTCCACCACCATATGCGATTAGTATTTTTGTATTAGCAGGAACCAAGTTTGTTAATTTTTCAATTTGCCCTTTTCCAAAGACATAATTAACGGGGTTATATAATTCGAAGTTGTTCATGTTTTTTATTTTTTAAAAGGTGAAATAATTGTATGTTTATCTTAACGACTAGTTTAAAATATATGTAATCAAATTTACGAAACGCTAATGAAAACCTATGGCAAGTGATTGTTAATTTATTTGGTATAAAACAAATTATGTTCTACATATTCCCAGACTTCTTTTGGCAATAATGGCATAACATTTTTTTGGCATTTTAGTCCTTCGCGAATAAAAGTAGATGAAATTTCAAGGATAGGAGCATCAATTCGATGAATTTTTTTATGGTTTACAAATTTAGAATCTAGCTTGTCTGAATTTAACCGTGGATAAACATATATGTTGTGATTTTGAAGTATTACTTCATAATTTTTCCATTTGTGAAGCGAATTTAAGTTGTCTTCGCCCATGATTAATGAAAATTCGTGTTGCGAATATTTCTCATACAAATGAGCTAAAGTGTTTACAGTATAATTAGGCTGAGGTAATTTAAATTCAATATCTGAAGGTTGAATTTTTGGATAATCTTTAGTTGCTAAATGCGCCATTTCTAACCGGTGATAATCATCTAAAAGGGTGTTTTTCTTTTTGTGAGGATTATGGGGTGTTACAACCATCCAAATTTGGTCTAAATCAGAATATTCGGCCATATGATTGGCAATAATTAAATGACCAACATGTATTGGATTAAATGTTCCGAAATATAAACCGATTTTCATATGTGTTATTTCTTTGTGCTAATTAGCTATAAATTTCTTAACCAATTCGTAAGCTTCTTGTTTGGCCGTTTCTAAATCATAGTTCTTGATAATGCAGTCAAACTGGGGCGCAGTTGCTAATTCTACGGAAGCTTTAGCAACACGCATGTTTATTTTATCTTCGCTTTCTGTTGATCGTAATTTTAACCTTCTTTTTAATTCGTCAACACTTGGGGGCTTTACAAAAACAGCTAATGTTTCATCAGGAAATTTGTGTTTAATTCGCAGTCCACCAACTACATCAATATCAAAAATAACGTGTTTGCCTAAAGACCAAATACGTTCAATTTCGCTTTTTAATGTTCCATAAAAATTATTGGTATATACTTCTTCCCATTCTACAAATTCCTCGGCTTTGATGTGGTTTTTAAATGCTTCCCAAGAAATAAAATAATAATCTGTACCATCAATTTCTGTTCCTCTTGCTTCACGGGTTGCACATGAAATAGAAAATTCTAAATTCAAATTTTCTTTTCCTAATAAATGTCTTACTATAGTTGTTTTACCAGAACCTGATGGTGCTGAGAATACTATCAATTTTCCTTTCGTCATTGTTTTTAAGATCGTGAATTATCTTTTTGTTTAAAGCACATTCAATACTTGCTCTTTAATTTTTTCCAACTCATCTTTCATCTGCACTACTAATTTTTGCATTTCTGTATGATTTGATTTTGAACCCATCGTGTTAACTTCTCTGCCAATTTCTTGGGTAATGAATCCTAATTTTCTTCCAAGAGCTTCTTTTTTTTTCATGGTTTCAAGAAAATAATTCAGATGATTTCCAAGGCGCACCTTTTCTTCGGTAATATCATATTTTTCTAAATAGAAAATTAGTTCTTGCTCAAAACGGTTTTCATCAACATTTGTTTTTAACTCTTCTAAGGCAGATCTAAGTCTTGTTTTAACGGTTTCAACACGCTCACTATCAAAAGAAACGGCTTTAGTCATTAGTTTTTCAATATTAGAAATGCGCAATTCAAATTCTTTTTCTAATGAGAGTCCTTCATCACTTCTAAATGAGGCAATATTATCTAATGCTTCTTGAATTACGTTTTCAATTCGAATCCATTCTGTTTTATCCAGTTCTTCTCGTTCTGTTTTTAATACATCAGGCATTCTTATAGCCATTTTCATCAGTTCAGTTTCATTTGCATCAGGTATTACTTCTCTCATTTGATTGATGTAACCTTTAATGATAGAGACATTAATTTTTGATGAAGTTTCTTCACCCGTTACTTCAACATATAAAGAAAAATCAATTTTTCCACGTTCCAGTCGTTGAGCAACGGTATTTCGAATTTGCAATTCCATTTCTCTATAAATAGAGGGTGTTCGCACATTAAGATCTAATCCTTTACTGTTTAAAGATTTTATTTCTACGGTTATTTTTTTATTGGGTAATTGCATAAAAGCTTTACCAAAACCTGTCATTGATTGTATCATATTGTGTTTTAAAATAATTCAAAGGTAAGAAAAAGTGTTCAGTGTTACAGTGTTGGTTTTGTAGTATTCTTTATTCTCTTTTTGAGTGTAACTAAATAGACTCCAATAAAAATTAAAAGTGCCGATATAACCTTAACTTTATCAAGCTGGTCTTTTTGAAGACTTATAGCAATTATTGAAGCAAAAAAAGGCTGCATGTAAATAAAAACAGCAACAGTTGTAGGCTTTAGTTCTTTCATTGCTAATAAATTTATTAAATATGCAAAAAAAGTAGTGAATAGTACTACAAAACCAACACTATAAAAGATAGAATTAGGCATTGTTTGCCAATTAATTTCAATTAATTCGTTATAACCAAAAGGAATAACCATTAATAATCCAAAGGTATAAATCCATTTAATGAATGTGAAAGCATGATATTTAGCTATCAAATTTTTGATAATTATCAAGTAAACAGCATAAGATGATGCATTTATAAAAATTAAAAAATTACCCATACCGCCATTTGGGCTATTAGAAACATCTTTTCCGTAGAGTATTAAAATGGAAGTGCCTGCAAGACCGGTTAATATTCCAATTACTTTTTTGAGTTGTATTCTATCTTTAATTAATATTGAGGAAAGTATCAAAACTAAAATAGGCGCTGTAATCATTATTACAGATGCGCTAATGGGTGAAGTTAAACTTAACCCCTTAAAAAAAGCCAATTGGTTTATAGCAACACCAAAAAAAGCAGCAGCAATGATCGTCGGAAAATCTTTTAATGCTATTTTTTCTTTTGGACCAAAAAAAGTCAAGCACCAAAACAGTATGGTTCCACCTATGGCTCTTATTAATATAAAGCCAAAAGGTTTAATGAAAGTTGGCATCACTTCTTTTGCAATGGTATAATTAGCGCCATATATTAAGGCAACAAATGCAGCTCCCAATAATGCTAGCGTTCTTTTATTCATTGCTTAAAGTTTTTAACAACCTTAATGTTGTAGGCTGAGCATTTCCAATAAAAATCTCTTCTTTTATTATAAAAACAGGGCGGCTCAAAAAAGTATAATGTTCTAAAATAAGGGATTTGTAATCGGCTTCAGATAGTTTTTGATTTTTAAATCCTCGCTCTTTGTAAAGCTGTGCTTTTTTACTGAACAAAGCCTCATAGCTTCCAGCGAGTTTATGCATTTTTTCTAATTGTTCTACTGTAATTTTATCTTGTCGGATGTCATGAAATTCTAGATCAATTCCTTTTGGTAATGATTTTATAATTTTTCTGCAAGTGTCGCAAGAAGCGAGATAGTATATTATGTCCATGTAAATAGCGATTTCTTTGTGCAAAGAAAATTCATTTGACACTTAAAATGATTATTTTTATCAAAAAAATAAAAAAATGAATCAATTATTTGACGTCAGTACTACAAGTAGAAATATGGTTTCAAAATTTCTATCGGGATGCAACCTGGACCAACTCAACACGATTCCGGAAGGATTCAGTAATAATTTGATTTGGAACATAGGTCATATAATCGTGTCGCAACAATTATTGGTATACAAGCTTT
>NZ_CAWUTS010000119.1:0-16017 GCF_963925415.1 uncultured Flavobacterium sp.
GTTAATTCAATTTTGTTTTTGCTCATATAATATTGAGGATAACTGGCTCTTAATTCTGCTACAGTCAGATCTAAATGTGCTAAATGAGTCAAAAATAACGCAACACCAACCAAACTATCTCTTCCGTAATGACTTTCTGGATAAATGATTCCACCGTTTCCTTCACCACCAATTACAGACTTGGTTTGCTTCATTAAATCTACCACATTTACTTCTCCAACAGCACTAGCTTGATAGTTTCCGTTGTGTTTATTTGTAATATCGCGTAAGGCACGAGACGAACTCATGTTTGAAACTGTGTTACCCGGAGTCTTACTCAATACATAATCGGCACAAGCTACTAAAGTATATTCTTCACCAAACATTTCTCCATCATTTGATATAAAAGCCAATCGATCAACATCAGGATCAACTACAATTCCGAAATCTGCTTTTTCATCTAAAACTAATTTACAAATAGCACCCAAATGTTCTTTTAAGGGTTCAGGGTTATGAGGAAAATGGCCGTTGGGTTCACAATATAATTTTACAACCTCTACACCCATTTGCTCTAATAAATCTGGAATAACAATACCCCCAGAAGAGTTTACCCCATCAACAACAACTTTAAATTTACGCTTTTTTACTGCTTCAGCATCAACCAAAGATAAATTTAAAACTTGTTCTATATGAATATTCATATACGAATCGTTTACAGTAACATCACCAAGAGTATCTACATCTGCAAAATCAAAAGTTTCCGCTTCTGCTATTTCTAATATCAACTCGCCTTCAGATCCACTTAAAAACTCACCTCTGTCATTTAATAATTTTAAAGCATTCCACTGTTTTGGATTATGCGATGCAGTTATAATAATACCACCATCAGCTTTTTCCATTGAAACAGCAATTTCGACTGTAGGTGTTGTAGACAAACCCAAATCAATTACATCAATACCTAATCCAATTAAAGTATTTTGAACTAAATTATGAATCATAGGTCCCGAAATTCTCGCATCGCGACCAATAACAACTTTTAATTTTCTTTGCCCATCTCCCAATTTTTTAATTCCTTCTTTTAAAAAAGTTCCATAAGCTGCAGCAAATTTAACAGCATCAACTGGTGTAAGGTTTTCTCCTACTTTTCCTCCAATTGTGCCACGAATTCCTGATATTGATTTTATTAATGTCATTTTATTTAAATTTTGGGTAATTTGTAAAAGGGGATCTTTTAGTAAAACAAAGATAGCAACTTTAACACAAAAAAAAACTTATAAAATTTTAGTATATTTACCTACTAAGCAAAAACTTATTGCTAAAAAATGTTAAATCAACTTCAAAATATGAACTTTCTTGCCCATATATACCTTTCAAACGACAATGATTTAATAAAAATAGGCAATTTTATGGCTGATGGAATTCGAGGAAACGATTATTTAAATTATCCACAAGGTGTTAAAAAAGGTATAATTCTTCATCGAAAGATTGATACCTTTACAGATGCTCATGAGGTTTTTAGAATTAGCAAACACAGGTTACATGAGCGTTATGGACACTATTCTGGTGTGATAGTTGATATTTTATACGATCATTTTTTAGCAAAGAATTGGTCAAAATATTCCGAGGAAACTTTAGATAAATTTGTGGCTCGTTTTTACAAATCATTAAAAGACAATTATGAGGTTTTAACGCCTCGAACTAAACGAATTTTACCCCTAATGATTGAGCAAAACTGGTTGCTAAGCTATGCTACAATTGAAGGAATTTCAAAGATTTTATATCAAATGGATTCTCGAACAAAATTTAAATCAAAAATGCAGTTTTCCCCAGAAGAATTAAAAATTTTTTATACGGAATTTGAAAATGAGTTTACTTTGTTTTTCGAGGAATTAAGAATTCATGTTGCCCAAAAATTAATCGAATTAAAAATACAATATCCATGAAAAAAACAACAGTTTTTTTAGCATTCGTTTTTATGTCGTCGTTTGCTCAAAAAGGGTTAGTATCGTCAAACGCAATGGTAGTTTCTGCTCGTAAAGAAGCTTCAGAAATTGGGGCTGCCATAATGCAAAAAGGAGGAAATGCATTTGATGCAATGGCTGCAACTGAATTAGCTTTAGCGGTTTGTTTTCCTAATGCTGGAAATATTTCAGGTGGTGGATTTATGGTTTACAGATTAAATAACGGCGAAATTGGGGCTTTAGATTATCGAGAAAAAGCACCCTTAAAAGCATCTCAAGGCATGTATCTAGACAGTAAAGGCAATGTGATTCCTAATTTAAGTGTTGACGGTGCATTAGCTGTAGGAGTTCCTGGTACTGTGGCAGGCATATTTGCTGCTCATGAAAAATTTGGGAAATTATCAATAGAGGAAATTATGTTACCCGTAATTGCGTTAGCCAAAAAAGGTGTTATAGTTACACAAAAACAAGAAAAACGACTTGCAAAACATCATGATGATATAATAAAAATTAGCGGCCCTAATACTTTATTTTCTAAACATTACAAAGAGGGAGATACCATTAAATATAATGCCATTGCACAAACTTTAACACGTATCATGAAAAATGGTAAAGACGAATTTTACAAAGGAGAAACTGCACAAAAAATAGTTTCATTTATTCAAAAAAATGGTGGCATAATTTCTATGGAAGATTTAGAAAAATACGAAGTTAAATGGCGTAAACCAATTACTTTTAATTACAATGACCTAAAAATAATATCTATGTCACCACCCTCAAGCGGCGGAATTACATTGGCTCAGATTATGAAAATGATTTCTCCATATGATGTTTCTAAACTTGGGCATAATTCAGAAAAATACATCCAATTACTAGTAGAAGCTGAGCGAAGAGCTTATGCCGATAGAAATTTTTTTTTAGGTGACCCCGATTTTGTATTAATACCAAAAAACAACTTAATAGACTCCACCTATTTAAAAAATAGAATGAATGATTTTAGCTGGAAGCAAGCTTCAAAATCATCTGATATTAATCATGGCAAAATGTCAATTTACGAAAGTAACGAAACAACCCACTATGCTATTGTTGATTCTTTTGGAAATGCTGTTTCGGTTACAACAACATTAAATGGAACTTTTGGATCTAAACTTTTTTCAGATGAGTTGGGTTTCTTTTTCAATAATCAAATGGATGATTTTTCGTCTAAACCTGGTGTCCCTAATCTGTATGGGCTTATAGGTGCAAAAGCAAATGAAATTGCCTCAGAAAAAAGAATGTTGAGCTCAATGACCCCAACAATTGTTGAAAAAAACAATCAACTATATATGGTTTTAGGATCACCTGGTGGATCAACAATAATTACATCTGTTTTACAGACCATTTTAAACGTTAACGAATTTAATATGACCATGCAAGAAGCCGTAAACCAACCAAGGTTTCATCATCAATGGATGCCCGACGAAATTTGGATAGAAACAGCTGGCTTTTCTTCTAAGCTTCTTCAAAATCTTTTACAAAAAGGATATAGCATTAATAAAGAAAAAAATCCTGTTATTGGAAAAGTAGATGCAATTTTAATATTACCAAACAAAAAATTAGAAGGCGGTGCTGATCATCGCGGTGATGATTCGGCTGTTGGTTTTTAAATTTTGATTAAAAAAAAGCAGAACCATATCTTCTTTTTTTAATCAAAATGAAGTAAAATACCTGTCAAATTTAACCGATTAATTTTTTTTAGGTAAATTAAAAAACTTTATGTTTAAAGTAAAATTCTTTCAAAATCCATTCAAAATTGGTAATTTCGCAAGAATTAAAAAACATACATAATGTCTACGAAAAAAGTCAACCCTTTTTTTCGGTTTATAAATAAAAACTTTAAACGATTAGAGCAATTTGTTTTTCTTTTAAAAACATTTTTAACACCCCGACAATTTATTTACTTTTCATGTATATTGGTAGGTATTTCTTCTGGATTGGCTGTAATTATATTAAAAACTTTTGCACATAGTGTTTATCAGTTTTCGCAATACTTAGATGGCTATCTTCATCTACCCTATAGCAACAGTATTTTACCTGTAATTGGAATTGTTTTAACTGTTTTTGTTGTTCATAAATTTTTAGATGGTACGATTCAAAAAGGAACATCACATATTATGTATGCCGTGGCTAAGAAAAGAAGCGTTATGCCCCTTAAACAGTTATATTCACAAATTATAACAAGTTCATTAACCGTAGGTTTAGGAGGTAGTGCTGGGCTAGAATCACCAATTACAATAACTGGTGCAGCTTTTGGAAGTAATTATGCTCAAAATTATGGATTAAATTATAATGATCGAAGTTTATTATTGGCATGTGGAGTGGCTGCCGGAATTGCTGCCGCTTTTAATGCTCCAATTGCTGGTGTTTTATTTGCAATTGAGGTCGTTTTAGCAGAAATAAGCATCACAGCATTTATTCCTATAATGATTAGTGCAGCTACAGGAGCTTTAATTTCTACAATTGTTTTAGATGAAGATGTTTTAATTTCCTTTAAAAGTGTTGAAGTGTTTGATTATTATAACATTCATTTTTATGTTTTATTAGGCTTATTGTCAGGTCTTTTTTCTATTTATTATGCAAGATATTTTAGAAAAATAGAACATTATTTTGCCAAAAGCAAACTGAGTATTTATCATAAAGCCTTGTTTGGAGCCGGAATTTTAGCTTTATTAATTTTCTTATTTCCAAGCCTTTTTGGTGAAGGTTATAGCAGCATTAAAACCATAGCCGACAACCATCCAGAAAAAATATTAGAAAATACTTTAGCCTCTGGCTTTAAAAACAATAAATGGGTTTTACTTGCCTTTGTTGGAATTACTATGCTTGTTAAAGTTTTTGCCACCGGTCTAACTTTAGGCTCAGGCGGAAATGGAGGTAACTTTGCTCCTTCACTATTTGTTGGTTCATATCTGGGTTTTGTATTAGCTTATTTTGTTAACTTAATTGGTTTATCTAAGCTGCCTGTTACTAATTTTACATTAGTTGGAATGGCAGGAGTATTAAGCGGATTATTTCATGCCCCTTTAACAGCTATTTTCTTAATTGCTGAAATTACAAGTGGTTATGAATTGATGGTTCCTTTAATGATTGTTTCATCTGTAAGTTATGCCATTTCTAAGCGTTTTGAACCATATTCTTTTGACATAAAACATTTAGCAGATAAAGGAGAAGTTTTTACCAACAACAAAGACAAAAATATTTTAACAACGTTAGAATTGTCAAAACTTATTCAAACCAATTATAGTGCAATTTCTGTTTCTGCTAATCTGGATGAATTAATTGAAAAAATTCATGATTCAGATCAATTTGTTTTTCCTGTACTAAATGAAAATGGTGAGCTAGAAGGTTTGATTTATTTAGATAATGTTAGAAAATACATATTTTCTTCTTTTAAAATAAAATACACAGCTACAAATGAAGTAATGCATCAGCCTAAAGAAATTGTTTTTTATGATGATATTATGGAAACCGTGATGGAAAAGTTTGAAAAAAGTGAATTAATGGTGCTACCCGTTCTTCAAAAAGGCAAATTCATTGGTTTTATCAATAAACCTGCTGTATTAATAAAATATAGAGAAAAACTTAAAGAAATGGTTATTGAATAAAATTGGAAATTAATGAAATCCTAACAAAAATCTATAATTTGATTTATCAAAAATCTTTTTAAAAATAGTATCTTTGCTTTTTGCCAAAAAATTATGCTAAAAACAGAAGAAACTATAGAAATTATTGGAGCTCGTGTCCATAATTTAAAAAATATTGATGTCATTATTCCTCGTGAAAAACTGGTTGTTATAACTGGCGTTTCGGGTTCCGGAAAATCTTCCTTAGCTTTTGATACTATTTATGCTGAAGGTCAACGCAGATACATTGAAACTTTTTCTGCCTATGCCCGCCAATTTTTAGGTGGTTTAGAGCGTCCCGATGTTGATAAAATTGACGGTCTATCTCCCGTAATAGCTATCGAACAAAAAACTACTAGTAAAAGTCCGCGTTCAACCGTGGGAACTATTACCGAAATTTATGATTTTCTTCGCTTGTTGTACGCTCGTGCTGCAGATGCTTTTAGTTATAATTCTGGAGAACTAATGGTATCTTACTCTGACCAACAAATAAAAGAATTGATTTTACATAACTTCAATGGAAAACGAATCAATATTTTAGCTCCTGTAGTTCGTTCTCGAAAAGGTCATTATCGCGAACTTTTTGAACAAATTGCTAAACAAGGCTTTCTAAAAGTACGTATTGATGGAACCATTCGAGATTTAGACGTAGGCATGAAGGTCGACAGATACAAAACCCATGATATTGAAATTGTAATTGACAGAATGGCTATTGATACTACAGAAGAAACTGATAAAAGACTTACAGAAAGTATCAAAACAGCCATGTATCAAGCTGAAGATATTATGATGATAATTGAACAAGAAAGTCAAGAAATTAGATACTTTAGTCGCAATTTGATGTGTCCAACTTCTGGAATTTCGTATCAAAATCCTGAACCTAATAACTTTTCATTTAATTCGCCAAAAGGAGCTTGTGAAAACTGCAACGGTTTAGGTGTTGTGAATGAAATCAATTTAAAAAAAATAATTCCCAATCCAAAATTATCTATAAAAGCTGGCGGTTTTGCTCCTTTAGGAGAAATGAAATCGTCATGGATTTTTAAACAATTGGAAATTATAGCCCAAAAATATGAGTTTAAACTTTCAGATGCTATAGAAACCATTCCGGATGAGGCCATGGAAATGATTTTGAATGGAGGAAATGAAAAGTTTTCGGTAGTTTCAAAAGTAATGGGAATAACTAAAGAATATAAGATTGATTTTGAAGGAATTTCAAACTTTATTAAAAATCAATATGATGAAAGTAATTCAGCATCATTAAAACGATGGGCTAAAGAATTTATGGACGAAAATGATTGTTCCGTTTGTCGTGGCAACCGTTTGAGAAAAGAGTCACTTTATTTTAAAATCGACGACAAAAACATTGGGGAATTAGTTCATATGGACATTTCTGAATTGTCGCTATGGTTTAAAAATTTACCTGAAAAATTATCTGAAAAACAAAATGCCATAGCTGTTGAAGTCATTAAAGAAATAGAAACACGTTTGCAGTTTTTATTAGATGTTGGTTTAAATTATTTATCCTTAAACAGAAGCTCCAAATCTCTTTCAGGTGGTGAAGCACAACGCATTCGACTGGCTACACAAATAGGCTCACAATTGGTTGGTGTTTTATATATTTTAGACGAACCAAGTATAGGGTTACATCAAAGAGACAACGAACGCTTGATAAAATCATTAGAAAACTTACGTGACATAGGAAATTCAGTTATTGTAGTAGAACATGACAAAGACATGATCAAACGTGCTGACTATGTAATTGATATTGGGCCAAAAGCAGGTCGCTTTGGTGGAAAAATAATCAGCCAAGGAACTCCCAGTGAGCTTTTAAAAGAAAATACTATTACAGCTCAATACATGAGTGGTAAGATGAAAATTGAGGTGCCTAAAGAAAGAAGAAAAGGTAATGGTAATATATTAAAGCTATCTGGAGCAACAGGAAATAATCTTAAAAATGTTACAGTTGAATTTCCTTTAGGACAAATGATATGTGTAACAGGGGTTTCGGGTTCAGGAAAATCTACTTTAATTAACGAAACACTCTACCCTATTTTAAATGCTCACTTTTTTAATGGTGTTAAAAAACCTCAACCCTACAAAAAAATTGAAGGCTTAAAACATATTGATAAAGTAATTGAAATAGACCAAAGTCCTATTGGCAGAACTCCAAGAAGTAATCCCGCAACATACACCGATGTTTTTTCTGAAATCAGAAAACTCTATACAATGACTCCCGAATCAATGATAAGAGGTTACAAGGCAGGTCGTTTTAGTTTTAATGTAAAAGGAGGAAGATGTGATACCTGTGAAGGATCTGGCGTTCGAACTATAGAAATGAGCTTTTTACCAGATGTTTATGTAGAGTGTGAAACCTGTCAGGGTAAAAGGTTTAATAGAGAAACAATTGAAATTCGATATAAAGGGAAATCAATTTCAGATGTATTGAATATGACTGTTGATGAAGCTGTAACTTTCTTTGAAAATATTCCTAAGATATATCGAAAAGTAAAAACAATTCAAGATGTTGGTTTAGGTTATATAACTCTAGGCCAGCAAAGTACAACACTATCTGGTGGCGAAGCCCAACGCATAAAATTAGCTTCAGAATTGTCTAAAAAAGACACCGGCAACACTTTTTACATACTCGACGAGCCAACAACTGGGCTGCATTTTGAAGATATTAGAGTTTTAATGGGTGTACTTAATGAATTGGTAGAAAGAGGAAATACGGTTCTTATTATTGAACATAATTTAGATGTAGTAAAACTAGCCGATTATATTATTGACATTGGTTATGAAGGAGGAATAGGTGGCGGACAATTGATAGCAAAAGGAACCCCAGAAGAAATAATAAAAAATAAAAAAAGTTACACGGCTCAGTTTTTAAAAAAAGAATTAATTTAGCTTGCTTGTTAAACTAAAAAAATTGATAATATGGCTGCAGATCAATACAATAATGAAGAACATCGAATTCAAGATAAGTTTATACAAAAAACTTGGAATGAAATAAGAACAAACGACTCTTGGGCAATTTTTAAAATCATGTCTGAGTTTGTAAATGGATATGAGTCAATGGGCCGAATTGGTCCTTGTGTTTCTATATTTGGCTCTGCAAGAACAAAGCCTGAAGATCCATATTATGAATTAGCTGAAAAAATTGCTTATAAAATTAGTAAATCTGGTTATGGTGTAATTACTGGTGGAGGTCCTGGTATTATGGAAGCTGGAAATAAAGGAGCACATTATGGTGGAGGAACCTCTGTAGGGCTAAATATTGAGTTGCCTTTTGAACAACATTATAATCCTTACATAGATCGAGATAAAAATTTAAATTTTGATTATTTTTTTGTTAGAAAAGTTATGTTTATTAAGTATTCGCAAGGTTTTGTAGTCATGCCTGGCGGATTTGGAACATTAGACGAATTATTTGAAGCTATTACTTTGATTCAAACTAAAAAAATTGCAAAATTTCCTATACTATTAGTTGGAACTGAGTTTTGGTCAGGCTTAATGGATTGGGTAAAAACCACATTATTAAATAAATTTGAAACCGTAAGTGCTAAAGATTTAGATTTGATTCAAATTGTAGATAATGAAGATCAAGTTTTAGAAGCACTTGACAATTTCTATAAAAAGTATAACTTATCACCAAATTTTTAAGGTACACCTAGTTCACAAATTGATATAAATTTATTTGTGAACTATGCGTTTACAACTTATTTTATTATTAATTTTCGAGTAAACATTTTATCCTTACATGTAATTTTAATCAAATAAATACCGGCCATTACATCATTCAATGATATATTAACTTCATTTGAAAAGTAAACAACTTTTATTTTTTGTCCCATTAAAGAATAAATTTCAACTTTTGCGTCTAGTCCAATTCCTGAAATAATAATATTATTTTTTGTTGGATTTGGATAAACTAAAACACTTGCACTTTCAAAACTTTCATTGCCCAAAGTGTAAGTTTGTCCATTATTACTTCCAAAAATATAACTGGCAAGTTCAGGATGATCTATAAATGGATTTCTATTTATTTGCCAAGTATAAATATAATTGTTTCGATTCATTTCAAAATCATCTGGTGGATCTTGTTGGTGCCAATTTAATAAAGTTGCCAAATCACCTATATAACCAGTGGGCGTTTCAGAAGGGTTACCATCTACAACATTTAAAGCATTATATCGAACATCCATATACATCAATGCTCGTGCTACGTCTCCTTTCCAACTTCCTAGATTTCCTGATGGTCCATTATAATCTACACCATAATTTTTATTACTTCGCAAACTATTTTCAGAACCATCTTCAGCCCTAATATGGTGGGCATCTGCATGACCTGCTAATACATCATTAGCATTTGAAGGCAACCAAACATTTATTCCATCAGCAAAAGAAGAAGTACCACTTTGAAAACCACCTCTTGATTGCGGATAAATATGCTCCCTGTTCCAAACACCTATATTACTACTACCTGTCTGATAGTCGATTTTAGAACGAGGTTGTTCGACATACATTTGCCAAATTTGACTACCATTTTCAGGATTTTGATCAGAAGTTAGCAAGATTTCAGTAATGTCGCCATAAGAATGAGCATGAATTACATTTTGATTTGCAATTATATCTTGTAATGCTTGTTTTAATAAACTGCCCGACAAACCATTTATTGGGCTGTAATAATCTAATGGAGCTGTACTGGATACTATGTCATAAGTTGGGCTTAATGGAGTGCCCCAAGCTTGAACCACATAATCATTATCATGAACACGAACAATGACGTCATTATTGTTTAAAACATAATTTGAAGGAACATTTGTAATCGATATTTTCATCTCTTCATCCCCTTCATCTGTAACATCATCATATACAGTTATTATAACGGTAGCTATAGTTTGCCCTACGAATATTGTTGCCGTTAAATTTCCTGTAAAATCATCTAAAACAAAATTACCATTGGATAAGCTATAATTTAAAATTAAATTTGAGTTTTCAATAACATTTTGACTTGTAAATGTTATCGTTAATGATTCGCCTTCTGTCATTTCAGAAACAGAAGAAGCAAGTGTAATTCCGTTTAAAACCACACCAGTTCCATCATTATTTACACCTGGTGTTGGAGTAGCTACGGTAAAAGTTCCATCGTTATTTCTTTGAATTGATTTTGTTGTTGCACTCGATGTTTGATTCTCATTAACAAAGTTTGTAAGACCAAAAACAGACATTAAAACCGAGGGGCCTGTACTTGCATTATTTGAATATGCTAAGGCATCTATTAAATTTGTTGCATCGGCAATTGTATCCGTTGGAAAGTCGGAAGAATTTCCAATAAACAATGCAACTAAATCTGGCCCGTTTTGAATAGTTGAATTTGAAGTTACCAGAACTGGTGAAGGAGATACAAGCGAGTTACCTATTAAAACTAATCCGTTAATATCTGTTGTTAATCCATCTAAATCAATTGCATTGTAACTTAAATTACCCGTACCTGTAGACAATCCATTGTAAAAAACCAATACATAACCATTTAAAGAAAAATTTGGCACTGTAGATTTTAACTCAATAAACTCAAGCACATCCGAGCTAGGAGTATCTGCATCTAATTCATTTATGTATACTTGAGAAAATAACGAATTTGCTATAAAAAGTATCGCAATAGGGAGTGTTTTACTTAACATTTTAGGGGAAACTATTAATATTATTTAAATAAATACTTAATTTATTTATTTACAAATATAATCTAATATTTAATACAAAAAATTATGTTAATAAAGATGTAATTAAAACTATGGTTTTTTATATTTACAAAAATTAAATTATCTAATTTGAAATCTATACGTATTATTATTATTTGCCTCATGTTGTTTCAGTTTAACCTTTGGGCACAACATAATAATAATATAAAAATTAATTTAAACACAGAAACTAAAGAATTGTTAATTTATCAAGAGTTAACATATCAAAATACAACAAATGACTCTATAAAATTTATCATATTAAACGATTGGAACAATGCCTTTTCATCAAAAAAATCTGATTTAGCTAAACGATTTTCCGATGAGTTTTCAAGAAGTTTTCACTTAGCTAAAGAAGAAGATAGAGGATTTACAAAAATAAATTCGTTTTTAGATTCCAATTCAGAAACCCTAGATTATGAGTATTATAACGATCAAATTGATTTAATAAAACTCCATTTAAATAAACCTATATTACCTTTTTCTTCCCAAAAGATAATTTTAAACTATGTGGTTAAAATTCCAAATGAAAGATTTACAAAATATGGCTTTAATGATTCTGGAAAATTCTATTTAAAAGATTTTATTTTAAGTGTCCCAAGAACAGAACATAAAAAATTTATCAAACTAAACAATGAAAATTTAGATGACATTTCTAATGCATTATCTGATTATTACATAGAAATAGAAATACCTAGTAACTATACTTTATTTAGTGATTTAAATCAAACAGAATTAATAAAAAATTCGTTAACCAATACCTATAAAATAAATACCTTATCAAAACAAAACGTTACATTAGTTATTGAATCAAAAAAAGAAATAAAATTTAAAAGCTATAAAAGTCAAAATACAGAAGTGCTATCAAATTTTGAAGATAAAAATCTTTCTGATATTCAAATGGCGTTGGTAATTGATAAAATTACAAATTATGTTTCCAATAAAATAGGCCATCCGAAAGGAAAAAAAATTATTGTTTCAAATGAAGATTATGAAAAAAATCCTTTTTATGGAATAAATCAATTTCCTTCATTTATAAATCCTTTCCCCGATGAGTTTATATTTGAAATTAAATTTTTAAAAACTTATTTAAATAATCTTTTATATGAAAATTTACAAGTAAATCACAGAAAAGACCATTGGATTGAAGAAGGTATTCAACACTACATTTTAATGAATTATATAGATGATAATTACCCTAATTTTAAAATGCTGGGATCATTATCAAATATTAAAATGCTAAAAGGATATACAATCTTAAATACCAATTTTAATCAACAGTTTTATTACTTGTATTTACTAATGACACGTAAAAATTTGGATCAACCTATTGGAGATGCAAAAAATACGCTGATAAAATTTAATGAACAAATCGCCGGAAAATACAAAGCTGGTTTAAATTTAAGATATTTAAATGCCTACCTAGAAAATAATATTGTTGACAAAAGCATTGTTGAATATATTGAATTGAATAAAAAAAGTAAAACCAGCAGATCCGATTTTAAATACATACTAAAACAAAATTCAAATAAAAATATTGATTGGTTTTTTGATACTGTAGTCGAAACAAGAGCTCTAATTGATTACAAATTTGGGACTATAAAAAAACAAAAAGATTCTATTGCAATTACTATAAAAAATAGAACCCATACTAATGTGCCAATTCCACTTTATGGTTTTAATAACGAGAATATCGTATTTAAAAAATGGCTAACCAATATAAAAACAGACACAACAATAGTAATTGCAAAAAAAAATATTGAAAAACTAGTCCTAAACTACAAAATTGAAGTTCCAGAAAGCAATTTAAATAACAACAGACATTCATTAAAAGGCTTTGTATTTAATCATCGCCCTTTAAAATTTAGTTTTTTAAAAGATATTGAAAGCCCCAAATACAATCAAATATTTTATATGCCCTCTATTGAGTATAATTTATATGATGGGGTTAAATTAGGTGTTAAATTTGATAATAAATCAATTATAAACAAACCCTTTCAATTTAGCATTTCACCAGAATACTCAACAAATACTCAAAAAATTGTAGGAAGTGTTGATGGTTATTTAAATCATAATATAAGAACAGGTAAGTTATATAATATAAGGTATGGATTATTAGCTTCTTCATCACATTATGCGCCAGATGCTATGTATACAAAGTTAATTCCTTCCATACTTTTTCAACTTAGAGACTCTAACTTTAGGTACAATAAAAAAGAATTTATTTCATTATCACAATATTATGTAAAAAGAGAAAAATCAGATTTTATACAAGACATAAATACAGATAATTATTCCGTTTTTAACCTAAAATATTACAACATTCAGTCTGAGATTACAAAATACTATTCCTTCCATACAGATATTCAAATTGCAAATTCTTTTGGAAAAATTTCTGCAGAAGTTCAATACAGAAAACTGTTTGAGAATAACAGAAGAATCAATCTTCGTTTTTATTGTGGAAAATTCATGTACAGAAATACAAATTCTGATTTTTTTAGTTTTGGTATTGATAGACCTACAGATTATCTTTTTAATTATAATTTATTAGGACGTTCTGAATCAACAGGCATTTATAGCCAACAATATGTTCAAAAAGAAGGTGGTTTTAAATCAAAATTTGATACCCGATTTGTTAACCAATGGATTTCAACAATTAACGGAAGTTTTAATATATGGAATTGGGTTGAAATTTATGGTGACGCAGGACTTTATAAAAATGAATTTATAAAACCTAAATTTATTTATGACAGTGGAATTCGATTAAATCTTGTTCCTGATTATTTTGAACTCTACTTCCCAATACAATCATCAAACGGATATGAGTTAAAAAAAGAGAATTATGATCAAAAAATTAGGTTTGTAATCACATTAAGCCCAAAAACCTTACTTTCTTTATTCACAAGAAAATGGTTTTAACGCACTTAATTATTATATTCGCAGTAATAATGGTCATTTTTAAATAATTATTTATTAAAATAGAACAATATAACATCTATTTTGTTTTTTGTATAAAAAATAAAAAATTAAGTATAAATTATTAAATCAAATTATTAAATTTGTAGCTAACCCTATTTTATTCAATTTATGAACACTCAGATCAATCAAAAAATTTCATTTAAAGATTTTAAACAAGAAGTTCTTGCTGATTTTATAATAGCTATTACTAGTAGAGAATGTAGTCTTTTGGGTAGAAAAGAAGTTTTAACTGGAAAGGCTAAATTTGGAATTTTTGGTGACGGTAAAGAAGTTCCGCAATTAGCCATGGCAAAAGCCTTTAAAAACGGTGATTTTCGCTCAGGTTACTATAGAGATCAAACTTTTATGATGGCAATTGGTGAATTAAATATTGAACAATTTTTTGCAGGTTTATATGCAGACACTAATATAGAACATGACCCTATGAGTGGTGGTAGACAAATGGGTGGCCATTTTGCAACACACAGCTTAGACAAAAATGGCGATTGGAACAACTTGACTTTAATAAAAAATTCAAGCGCAGACATCTCTCCAACTGCCGGTCAAATGCCTCGTTTATTAGGCTTAGCACAAGCTTCAAAAATATATAGAAACGTAAAAGAAATTAGCAATAAAACTAATTTTTCTACAAACGGAAATGAAGTAGCTTGGGGAACTATAGGAAATGCATCAACATCAGAAGGGGTGTTTTTTGAAACTATAAATGCTGCCGGAGTACTTCAAGTACCCATGGTAATGAGTGTCTGGGATGACGAATATGGCATATCGGTTCATGCAAAGTATCAAACAACAAAAGAAAGCATCTCTGAAGTTTTAAAAGGTTTTCAAAGAGATGAAAACCATAAGGGATATGAAATTGTTAGAGTAAACGGTTGGGATTATCCTGCATTGATTGAAACCTATCAAAAAGCTGCTGCTTTAGCAAGAGAACAACATGTTCCTGTACTTATACATGTACTTCAATTAACACAACCACAAGGGCACTCCACATCAGGTAGCCACGAACGTTATAAAAATAATGAAAGATTAAATTGGGAAATTGAATTTGATTGCATTACCAAAATGCGAACTTGGATTATAGAAAACAATTTTGCAACATTAGAAGAATTAAAAGAAACAGAAAAAAATATAAAAAAACAAGTTTTAGAAGGTAAAAAATCAGCTTGGAATACCTACTTAAATCCAATAAAAAAAGAACAAAGTGAGTTGGTCGAACTTTTAAACACCATAGCATTAACAAGTTCAAACAAGGTTGTTATCGAAAAGTTTACTTCTGATCTATCTTCTATAAAAGAACCTATTCGAAAAGATGTGCTTTCAACAGCAAGAAAAGTATTGCGATTAATTAAAAATGAAACAGGTAAAATAAAGTTGTCAGAATGGATATTAGCATATATACAAAATATTCAACCTAAATTTAGTTCACATTTACATTCAAATTCAAATGAAGCGATCGGAAAAATACATGAAATTAAACCGATTTTTGATTCCGAAGAGCAACTAGTTGATGCCAGAGAAATACTTCGAAATAATTTTGACGCCATTTTTACAAAATATCCGGAAACTTTAGTTTTTGGAGAAGATGCAGGTAATATAGGTGATGTAAACCAAGGGTTAGTTGGTATGCAGGAAAAATATGGAGAATATAGAGTTTCTGACGCTGGTATTAGGGAAGCAACTATTATTGGTCAAGGA
>NZ_CAWUTS010000120.1:0-7228 GCF_963925415.1 uncultured Flavobacterium sp.
TTTTATAATAGAAATAAATATAATTTATGGCATTCTTTAAATCAAAATACCAAAATTGAACCTCATTATTCATCAAAATATGTATTAACAGTTCATGATGTAAATTTCATTGAAGAAGTTTCAAAAGATTTATCGCACAAAAGAAATAAATTATTTATAGAGAAACTTCAAAGAGCTGATGCAATAACATACATTTCAAAATATGCAAAAGATCAAACGCATAAATATTTTGATGTTCCAAAAGTAAAAGAAGTAATAATTTATAATGGTAACCCTGTTTTTGAGTTTTTAAACATTTCAAATTGCAGTAATCAATTTAATTTTGAGAAGCCCTTTTTTTATTCAATTGGAGATTTTATTGAAAGAAAAAATTTTGAAGTTATTGTAAGAATGATGGTCAATTTTGATGATTTTAATTTAATTATTTCAGGAAACAATACTAAAAAATACGGCAATAAAATTAGAGAATTAATCAAAGAATTAAAGCTCGAAAACAAAGTTTTCTTGACAGGAAAAGTAACAAATACTCAAAAACAATACTATTTTAAAAACTGTACCGCTTTTTTATTTCCTTCAATAAGAGAGGGATTTGGATTACCTCCAATTGAAGCCATGAAATTTAAAAAACCTGTTTTTTTATCAAACTTAACTTCATTGCCAGAAATAGGTAGTGATGCTGCTTATTATTGGGACAATTTTGAGCCAAATTATATGAGGACTAATGTAATTGAAAACTTAAAACATTTTGAAAATAATAAAACAATAATGGAAAATAAATTATTTGAACGTGCTAATTTTTTCAGTTGGGAAAAAGCAGCTAAAGAATATCTAAATGTTTATAGAGAATTGTTGTATTAAAATCATTACTAATGCATGAAATAGCAATCATATTAATTAATTATAATACAAGTAAATATACCATTAATTGTATAGAAAGTATATATAATAAAACTTCAAAAGACATAGACTATCAAATTATAATTGTAGACAATTGCTCTAATAATGAAGATTATAATTTACTTGAGAAGTATATAAAAAAAACCAGTTAAATAACTTAAAATTAGTAAGAAATAATATAAACTCAGGGTTTGGCAGTGGAAATATGATTGGCGTAAAACATGCCAACGCAAAATATTATGCATTTGTTAATAATGATGTGGTGTTTTTAAATGATTGTTTATCAATATTAAAAAGAGAAATTGAAAACAATCAACATATCGGAGTCTGCGGGCCAAAAAATTATACAACAAAAGGTGAATTTCTATCAACTTTAGACCATTTTAGTTCTCTAAAGAAAGAAATATTAGGTAGAAAATTTTTAGAATTTATAAATCCAAAAGAATATCCAAATAGACGTTTTTTATATTCAAAAACGCAAAAAGGGCAATTGATATCAGGGAGTTTTATGATGATTAGAGCCTCTGATTTTATAACAGTTAAGGGATTTGATCCAAATATATTTTTATATTACGAAGAAACAGATTTGTGCTTAAGACTACTAAAAATAAATAAAAAAGCATATTTAATACCCGAAGCTAAATTTATTCATTATCATGGGGCAAGCACACCTAAAAATATTACTATTAAAAGCGAATTAAAAATATCTTTACTCTATGTTATTCGAAAACATTATGGCTATTTAAACTATAAAATTCTTCTAACATATTTACAAATTCGTTACTTTATTACAAGTTTTTTTAAACCCAAATACTGGCATTTATTTAAAATTTTATTTAAAGGAGCCCCATTAACAGATTCTATGAAAAACAAACAAGAATACAGATAAATAATTATAAAATTGAAAAAAAAATTTCATTCAATATTTAACTCAAATAAAAACAAAAACTTTGCAAACGATTTCAAATATCAACACCGAAATACATAACGCATACGAAATAATTAAAGAAGGCGGAATAATTCTTTATCCAACAGATACCGTTTGGGGTATAGGATGTGATGCTTCTAATGAAAAAGCCGTAGCTAAAATATATGCCCTTAAAAACCGTGAAGAAAGTAAAAGCATGATTTGTTTGATGAATTCTGAAAAAATGGTTTACAATGTTTTCAAAGACATACCAGAAGTAGCATGGGAAATTTTAGATTTATCTGAAAAACCAACTACTTTAATTTTAGATAAACCAAGAAACGTTGCTAAAAATTTAATTGCCGAAGACAATAGTTTAGCTATCCGAATCGTAAAAGAACCTTTTTGTTTTAAACTTATGGAAAAAATGAAAAGACCATTAGTATCAACATCTGCAAATATATCTGGAATGTATACACCAAAAACTTTTAAAGAAATAAGCACCGAAATTTTAAAAGGTGTTGACTATGTAGTAAATTTACATCACGAAAAGGTATGCAAAAATCCATCTACAATAATAAAACTAGGTTTAGATGCACAAGTAAAAGTTATTCGTAAGTAAACAACAGCTTAATGTTTAAGACTCTTCATTTCGAATCTGAAACTTGAAATAAAATCAATGAATTACATAAAAGCACTAAATAACCCTATTTTCAAAACCATTGCACAGGCCAGTAATGAGCTACATATTGACAGCTATGTAATTGGTGGTTTTGTTCGTGATTATCTCTTAAACCGACCTTTAAAAAAAGACATCGATGTAGTTGCAATAGGAAGCGGTATTGACTTAGCGCTAAAAGTATCAGAATTATTGCCCCACAAACCCAAAGTACAAATTTTTAAAAATTATGGAACCGCAATGCTCCGTTATAAAGATACGGATATTGAATTTGTTGGCGCTCGAAAAGAAAGTTATCAAACCGAAAGCAGAAATCCAAAAATTGAAATTGGAACATTACAAGACGATCAAGAAAGACGTGATTTTACAATTAATGCATTAGCTTTTTCTTTAAATGAAGATAATTATGGCACTTTAATAGATCCTTTTAATGGTGTTGCTGATTTAGAAACTAAAACCCTAAAAACACCTTTAAACCCCGACATCACCTATTCTGACGACCCTTTGCGCATGTTGCGTGCCATACGCTTTGCAACGCAACTGAAGTTTGAAATTGAAAAAGAATCTTTAGAAGCTATAGCTCGAAATAAGGATCGAATAAGCATCATATCTGGAGAACGAATTGTGGATGAGATTAACAAAATATTATCTACTGATGTACCATCTGTTGGATTTTTGTTGTTGTATCAAACTGGACTCTTAGATATAATTTTACCCGAATTGACTGCATTAAACAATGTAGAGGAAATAGAAGGCCACACCCATAAAAATAATTTTTATCACACCTTAGAAGTTGTAGATAATATTTGCCCTAAAACAGATGATGTTTGGCTGCGATGGTCTGCATTATTACATGACATTGGGAAGGCGCCTACCAAAAGGTTTAACAAAAAACTAGGATGGACCTTTCATGGTCACGAGTTTTTAGGAGGTAAAATGGTAAAAAAAATATTCTTAAGACTACACATGCCCTTGAATCAAAAAATGAGGTTTGTACAAAAAATGGTTACCATGAGTTCAAGACCAATTGTTTTATCTCAAGACATTGTAACTGACTCTGCCGTAAGACGTTTAGTATTTGACGCTGGTGAAGATGTAGATGATTTGATGTCACTTTGTGAAGCAGATATTACAACAAAAAACCCTAATAAATTTAAAAAATACCATAACAATTTTAATATAGTCCGACAAAAAATAGTGGAAGTAGAAGAACGAGATCATGTTAGACAATTTCAACCTCCTATTACAGGGGAGGAAATAATGGAACTATTTAAACTAAAACCCTCTAAAGAAATTGGGATGTTAAAAGAAGCTGTTAAAGAAGCTATTTTAGAAGGAGAAATTGCAAATGATTATAATGAAGCATATCAATTTATTTTAGAAAGAGCAAAAAAAATGGGTTTAAAAAAAGTTTAACTTAGGTTTTTTCTAAAATAAAATTCTTTTTATTATTTTTACTAAAAATTAGTTTTTATGGCTTTAGCAGCATTAAAATTAGAAATAATTCAAAAAATTACAGCCTGTGAAGATGTAAAATTGTTGTTGAAAATGGAAGAGTTTTTAAAAAATACAATTAAAAATGGAAGTAAATGAACCCACTTCTGTTTATGAAAAAAAGAAAGAAATTTTGGTTTTTAATGAGTGGCAAGAAGAAAAAATTAATAGTGCAATAAAACAATATAAAAATAGAGAGTGTATTTCTGACGAAGAAGCTCAAATTGAAATACAAGCATGGCTAGAAGATTAATTTGGTCTGTCGAGGCTCGACAATCAAGAAAAGATATTTTTCATTATTGAAATAATCGCAATAAGTCTAAATTATATAGCAATAAATTAAATAGCCTTTTTAATGAAAATTAAAAAAAAACAAGCTCAAGATCAGAAATTGGTTATATAACAATAAAAGAAAACATTAAATACATTATTATAAGTCATTTTAAAATAATTTTTAAAGTTACCTCAACTGAAATAGTAGTTTTAGACATTTGGAATAATAGACAAAACCCACAAGATTTTCCAACAAAATAAACAAATGAAAAAATATTTTTTACCTATTACAAAAGCAGCATTAGTTTTAGTGTATTTAGTCATAATCGCTGGTGCATTGGTTCGTATGACAGGTTCTGGAATGGGTTGCCCAGATTGGCCAAAATGCTTTGGATATTATATTCCACCAACACAAGAAAGTGAATTATTGTTTACTCCAAATAAAGAATACAAAAAAGGAATGGTCATTATAAAAGACGAATCCTTATTAGTCTCAAAAACTAGTTTTACATCTTCAAATCAATTTGAAAAATCCAATTGGGAAGGATATACGAAACATGATTATGCGGTTTTTAATCCTTTGCACACTTGGATTGAGTATATCAATAGATTATTTGGAGCATTGGCAGGTTTGGCTTGTTTTGCAAGTTTTATTTTGGCTTTTTGGTATTGGAAAATCAATAAAAAGTTACTAGTCTTTGCTTTTATTATATGTCTTTTAATGGGTTTTCAGGCTTGGTTAGGCAAAACAGTAGTCGACTCGGTTTTGAGTCCAGTTAAAATAACTACGCACATGTTGGTTGCCTTTTTAATTGTGGCACTTCAATTGTATTTGATATTCTATTTTCAAAAAGACAAAAAAACACATTCATTTGTGTATCATAAAAAATTCAAGTTAGTAGTGTTATTTTCTATAAGCTTGTCTATTATTCAAGTGATTTTTGGCACATCAGTTAGAGAATTTATTGATACTATTTCTAAAACAGGAATGCCCAAAGAACTTTGGTTGCAAAGTCCAACATTAATTTTTTATATTCACAGAAGTTTTTCAATATTAGTAACGCTTTCAGGTATTTACCTTTGGTATTTGAACTCAAAACTAAACTTAAACTTTAAGAAAACAAATTATGTAATAGCCCTAATTATATTAGAAATTTTATCTGGAATATTAATGTATTATTTTGATTTCCCTTTTGGAACACAAACAGTGCATATTGTATTGGCATCACTTTTATTTGGGTTTCAGTTTTATTTAGTTTTAGAAAACACTATTAAACTTCCCAAAAACACATAAAAAGACTATCTTCGCAATCTGACTATATTGTCACATTTTTTTGCTTATTACACATGTCAAAACTTGCCGAAAAAGATAAATTCTTAGATTTATCAGACTATGGAAGAACCTTTGGAAAAGCTTTTGCTTTGTACTTAAAAAATACCAAATTTACTCCAATTCACGTAACCTTACTTTTTGGTATTTCAGGATTAATTGCAGTTTATTGCATCCTAAATCAGTATTATTTGGCAGCTGGATTCTTCATTATTTTGAAGTCAATTATTGATGCTGCAGATGGCGAATTAGCTCGTATAAAAAAAACGCCATCTTATACCGGAAGATACCTTGATAGTGTGTTTGATATTGTATTAAATTTTATGTTTTTTATGGCTATTTATCATGTTTCAAATGCCTCATTTTTGTATACCATTTTAGCCTTTTTTGGCATACAATTACAGGGCACTTTATACAATTATTACTATGTAATTTTAAGAAATAAATCGGTTGGTGGTGACTCAACAAGTAAAATTTTCGAATACAAATCGCCTAAAGCTTTACCTGGTGAAAGTCAAAAATCGGTTGATATTTTATTCAGAATCTACACCGTTGTTTATGGTATCTTTGATAAAATTATTCACTTTTTAGATAAGGATGCTTACAAGGTTAAAACGTTTCCCAATTGGTTTATGACTTCATTATCTGCCTATGGATTAGGTTTTCAATTGTTGATAATTGCGATAATGTTACCGCTAAATTTAATTGAATTTATTGTACCGTTTTTCATAATATTTACAATTCTAATCTTTGTTTTTATTGGCATACGAAAATGCTTTATAAAGGCTTAAAAATGCAATAGATAATTTTTATAGTTAGTTTTTATTTAATTGATTATCAAGAAATTAAGACCTATTAATTCAATTAAAAAATTAATATACTTTTTTATCCAATCCAAGTCTTAAAATCAGAAACTTTTTCTCTTGAAACTATAACTTCTTCTTCTTTATAAGAAGGTAAAATAAGTTTTAACCTTGAATTACTATAAACCTGAATTTCATTAATAGCCTTTAAAGGAATGATGAATTTTCGGCTAACGCGATAAAAATCTTTAGGACTCAACTCCTCTTCTATTTGTTCTAAAGTTAAGTCTAAAAGATAATTACGATTTTCAAAAGTATGCAAATAGGTTCCTTTATTTTCGCTATAAAAACATTCGACCTCATCAATTAAAATCACCTTAAGTTGTTGCCCAATTTTTACAGAAAATCTGCTTTTGTATTCTTTGGTTTCGGTGCCCAAAATCATTTTTTTTATCATATCAAAATCCAATGAAGAAACAGTGTTTTTTTGAACCTGATTTTTATATTTATTTATGGCAATTTCCAACTCTTCTTCATCAATAGGTTTTAATAAATAATCAATGCTGTTTAGCTTAAAAGCACGCAACGCATATTTGTCATAAGCCGTGGTAAAAATGACGGCACTTTTGATGTCAATTTGTTCAAAAATTTCAAATGATAAGCCATCCGAAAGTTGAATGTCTAAAAAGATTAAATCGGGATGCTTATTATTTTGAAACCATTCTACAGATTCTTCCACAGAATGCAAAAGTGTATGTACTTCTAAACCTAATTTTTCAACTTTGCGTTGCAACAATCTTGCTGCTGGTTTTTCGTCTTCAATTATTATTATATTCATTTTTTTT
>NZ_CAWUTS010000121.1:0-3519 GCF_963925415.1 uncultured Flavobacterium sp.
CATCTTTAGAAATTGAAACAGATATGCCATTACAATTAAACGCTACAAGTTTGGCTAACATTCAACAAGATTACATACTAACAAATGTAGGTTCTGCTTCAATTACTGCGGTGCAAGTTACGGGGAAAAAAATTATTTTCACACTTTCTGCTTATCCTGGTTTTGGAAGATCGTCAACTGTTTCTTTTATTGGAAAATTAGCCAATAGTACACTAAATATTACCAATGATAATAGTTTAGAATTAGTGAATTTTAGTAATTTTCAAATTCAAGATTTATCAGATAACGGTAACCCACCAGACACAGGAAATCCTCAGGGAAACGGCAGCGATAATACCAATCCTAAAATTATTCAGTTACAAAATGGCGGGAAAATTATAATTAAAGCTAACAGTTCTTTAAACTTAAAAGGTTTAAAAATAACTCCAATTGCAGATCATACACTTGTAGCAGACAATACAGCTACAAGATCATTAACTGCTTTAGGATCTATACCGAATGAAAGTATGGCTAGAGTATTTAATTTTACCTCAGCTACTGCAGATTTTACGGGTCAAATTATCTACTACTACGATGATGCAGACATGGGAAGCATTGCACATGGTGATGCTGTTCTGCAAGTTAAAGACGCTACCGATACTTGGTTATCTTATGTAGATGAAGACTCAAACAACAATAAAGTTACTTATACTTTCACGAATCCTGTTAACATTAAATCGGTTACGGCATCAGCGTCAGCTACAACTTTAAGTATTGAAACACTTACAGAAGAAATGAAGATTACTATTTTTCCTAATCCAGTAAATTCAGTTATTCAAATTAAATATCAAGGCCATTTAAATGCCAAAGTTTATGATTTTTTAGGTAGAGAACTTTTATCAACCAATTCAAAATCTATTGATATGAGTGAAATGCCAGCAGGTGTTTACATTATTAAAACTACGGATAAAACGATTAATAAAACAAATAGCTATAAAATAATTAAAAAATAAGACCAAGATAAAAGCAAGCTTACCCATAGCAAAACGATAAATTAATTTTTTTTAAATTAAAAAAATGCCATCACTCAAAAACCTTACTAAGTATTATAGCTTTCTGTTTTTTGTAGTTATCTTATTTTGGAACTCTGATATTTTAGGTCAATGCAATGGATCTAGCGATGTATGCAACAAAAAATACGATGAAGTGGCTTATTTAACCACACACAACGCCTTTAATTCTCAGCAAGATGGTTTTTCTTACCCTAATCAAAATAACAATATTGCAACGCAACTTAACGATGGTGTTCGAGGATTAATGATTGATGTTTATGATGATAATGGCACTACAGTTGTGTATCATGGTTTTTCATTTTTGGGTTCAGAACCTTTATCAACGTATTTGAATGATATTAAAAGTTTTTTAGATAACAACCCTAATGAAATTATTACAATCATTTTTCAAAATGACATTGGGGTAAGTGCTAATGCTATTGAAAATGATTTTTATCAAGCTGGTTTAACAAATTATTTACATACTCAAAATAAATTTTCGCATTGGCCAACACTACAAACCATGATTAATACGAATAAGCGTCTGGTTGTTTTTAATGAAGTAAATAACGCTTCGGCGAGCCAAGGATGGTATCATCATATTTGGGATTTTGCTGTTGAGATAAATTATGGAAGTATTAATTGTGATTATGGAAGAGGTAATGCATCAAATTCTTTATTTGTTTTCAATCATTTTGTAACTTCAGGTATTGGCACAGCAAGTATCTCTGAAGCGCAAACGGTAAATTCAAATCCTTATTTTATAGACCACGTGACACAATGTCAACAAAAAAAAAGTAAATTTCCAAATTTTATAACTGTCGATTTTTATGACCTTGGAGATGCTATGGCCGTGGTTAATCAATTAAACGCATCTAATTCCGAAAGTGGAGACGGAGGTAGTGATAACACAACAGGAAATGGAAGCGATAATACAGACCCTAAAATTATTCAATTACAAAATGACGGGCAAATTACTATTAAAGCAAATGCTTCGCTTAATTTAAAAGGATTAAAGTTAATACCAAATATTGATTATACTTTAGTTGCCGCTAACACTGTAACAAGATCTTTAGATGCCTTAGGATCTGTGCCTAACCAAAGCATGGCAAGAGTATATAATTTTACTTCGGCTTCAAACGATTTTAAAGGCGATATTATTTATTATTATGATGATGTCGATATGGGAACAAATACCCACAGTGATGCTGCACTTCAAGTTAAGGATGAAAACGGATTGTGGACTAGCTATACTGATGAAGATACTAATGACTATCAAATAACATACAGCTTTACAAGCCCAATTAAAATTGTAGGCTTAACAGGTTCTGCTTTATCTACTGCATTGCTTATTGAAACCATAGATAAAATATTTAGTATAACGATCTATCCCAACCCAGTTACTTCTCAATTACAAATAGACTACGTCGGTAAACTAAAAACAATCGTTTATGATTTTCTTGGAAAGCAACTCTTGAGCACCCAATTAAAAACTATTAATATGAATACTTTGCCTATTGGTGTTTATATTATTCAAACGACTGATCTAGATACTAATGAAACAAATAGCTATAAAATTATAAAAAAATAAAAAAACTAGCACTACAAATTCTTTTTATATAGCTATTTAATTTCGGCTTTTTTTGTAAAATAATTTTACAATTTAATTGCTTTTGTGAATTTGTAATAATTTTTTTTTATATTTATCAGCAGTTTTAATTTGGAACTAACAAATTTCTTCTATGTAATGTTTAAAAATTTAATTAAATTATTAATCGCAATCATAGTGCCGCTCCTTTCATTGTCAGGACTAGCGCAAGGAATCCGTTTTAATTCAAATGATGATTTAATCACTAATAGAACATCCTATAACGTTTTTGCACACAATCAACCAAAGTTTTTTAGCCATTTCAGAATTGAGTTTGACTTATCGATTATAAATCCACAAAGTTTTGGATATATTCTTCATATTAGAGACAAAAACAAGCCAATTTCATATTCGGTAGTTTACGTAAATAAAAATGAAAGTTCTGGTGAAATAAGACTAAACCTAGATGGAGTTAAAACTTTACTAACGGTGCCTTTAGATGAATCTTTACTAGGTGCACGTAAATGGATTAAACTTTCTTTAAATTTTAATTCAATTGAAAAAAAAATCACTTTATTAATTAATGACAAGGCATTTTATTCAAATGGCAATGAATTTAACAGTGAAATAAACCCCGAAATTTATTTTGGAAAACACGAAAATGTGATAGATGTTCCATTAATGGCTATTAAAAAATTGATTATTACTAACAAAAAAGATAAATATACTTTTAATTTTAATGAAAGTGAAGGAGAGGATGTTTTTGATTCAAATGGCAATCGCTATGGTTTTGTAAAACACCCAAATTGGTTAATTACAGAATCTTATCATTGGAAATTAAGATATAGTACTTCTTTTAATCAAGTTACATCTGTAACTTTTGATGAAAATAAAAGTAGG
>NZ_CAWUTS010000122.1:0-11738 GCF_963925415.1 uncultured Flavobacterium sp.
AACTCTTCTGAATAAGTATCAATAGAAGAGGTGGCTTCATCTAAAATCAAAATGCTTGGATTGCTTACAAATGCTCTTAAAAAAGCAATTAATTGTCTTTGTCCTGAAGATAACATTACACCACGTTCTTTTACATCATAGTCGTAGCCATTTGGTAGACTCATTATAAAATCATGCACACCAATTTGTTTGGCTGAATCTATTACAAACTGTCGAGTGATTTTTGAATCATAAAGTGTAATATTGTTGTAAATAGAATCAGCAAACAAAAACACATCTTGTAAAACTATTGCAATTTGTTTTCGTAAGCTTTCTAATGTGTAATCTTTGATGTTATGGTCATCAATTTTTATAGTACCCGAATCAATTTCATAAAATCGATTTAATAAATTGATGATTGTTGTTTTTCCTGCACCAGTACTTCCAACAATAGCAATGGTTTCTCCAATATTTATATTTAAATCAATACCTTTTAATACTTCTTCATTTTTAATATAACTGAAACGAATATTTTTTAATTCAATTTTTCCTTTAAAATTTTCTGCTTCTTTTGTTCCAATATCTTCAATTTGACTGTCGGTTTCAAGAATTTCAAAAACTCTTTCGGCAGCAATAATTCCCATTTGCATTACATTAAATTTATCAGCAATTTGACGCAATGGATTAAAAAGCATGCCAATGTACATGGTGTAAGCAAAGAAATCTCCAAAAGTTGTTGTATCAAGACCGTTAACAATATTCATACTGCCATACCAAATAATGACACCTAGTGTTACATTTGAAATAATATCAGCTATTGGAAAGAAGATTGAGTTGTATTTTATGTTTTTTTGCCAAGCATTGTTGTGCTTCTGGTTAATTTCTTTAAATTTTTTGAACTCAGTATCTTCACGGTTAAAGAGTTGCACAATTTTAATTCCAGTCAATCGTTCTTGAACAAAAGAGTTAAGGTTTGATATTTCATTGCGAACTTCATTAAAAGCGACGCGCATTTTCTTTTGAAAGATATTAGTGGCATATAATAAAATGGGCATTGCTAGAAGTACTACAAATGTCAATTGCCAATTCATATATAGCATTATTCCTAGAATTACAATCATTTTTAATACATCACTTACAATCAAAAACAAACCTTGACTAAAAACACTAGCTATAGACTCTATGTCCGAAACCGATCGTGTTACTAGTTTTCCAATTGGCTCGTTATCAAAGTACTTCATTTTAAATGAGGCAATATGATTGAATAATTTATTTCGTATGTCTTTAATAATATCTTGACCAAGCCAGTTTGCCCAATAACTAAAGAAGAACTGCGAAAAAACTTCTAACAAAAGCACGACTCCCATTAGAATTATATAATATAAAAAACCACTTTCATCATGTTGTTTTATGTAAGAGTCTACGGTATTTTTTAATAAATAAGGACGAGCCGCAGCAAAAACAGATAAAAGTATTGCAAAAACAATAACCCAAAAAAATCTTGATTTATAGGGTTTAGCATATGCTAATATTTTTTTTAATGATTTTGTTTGTATGTTTTTTTTCATTTAATGTTTTACTTTCTACTAAACTATTTACTTAAAAAGGGGTATTCTATTTTAACCAAAAATAAGCCATGCGCAGGAACAGAAAAACCAGCTTTTGAACGGCTTTTACTTTCTATAATTTTTTCAAATTCATTAATACTAGTTTTGCCTATGCCTACATTAATCATTGTGCCAACAATAGCTCTTACCATATTACGCAAAAACCGATCAGCTTTTATAGTAAATATGAATTGATGGTTTGTTTTTTTCCAATATGCCTCGGTAATTGTACAGTTATGCGTATGTACATCTGTATTTGCTTTTGAAAAACATTCAAAATCTGTATGGTTAAACAATATATGACAGGCTTCATTCATTTTATCAAAATCTAAATCTTGAAAATAATACCAACTTGTATTTTCTAAAAAAGCGTCTTTGTGCGTATGAATGTTATATTCGTATGTTCTTGCTGATGCATTAAAGCGTGCATGTGTATCTTTGTCAACTTCAAAAATATCATAAATCACAATATCTTTTGGGAGATATGAATTAAGTTTGGATAGCCAATATAAAGTTTCAATTGGTTTTTCAACATCAAAATGAGCAAACATTTGTTTAGCATGAACACCACTGTCAGTTCTTCCAGCGCCAACAATTTCAATAGTTTTGTCTATTAATAATTGCATTGCATCTGTCAAAGTTTCTTGTACTGAAGTGGCATTGGGTTGGGTTTGAAAACCGTGATAGTTTTTTCCGTTGTAAGCAAATTTTATAAAGTATCTCAAATTAAAAATTGTATGTTGTAAAATATGAGAGCAAATTTACAAAATTAAGAAGCAATGTCAATTTCAATTTCAATAATTAATCTATTTTTGTATAATGATTAAGATATTATTACTCTCGGACACACACAGTCATATGGATGACACACTGTTAAAGTATGTAAACCAAGCTGATGAAGTATGGCATGCAGGAGATATTGGTGACTTGAATGTAACAGATTCTATTAAGAAATTAAAACCTTTACGTGGCGTTTATGGTAATATTGATGATGATAAAGCACGTTTAGAATTTCCTTTAAATAATAGGTTTATGTGCGAGGGTGTTGATGTTTGGATGACCCATATTGGTGGTTATCCTAACAAATACAATCAAACTATTCGAGATGAAATTCATTTTAACCCTCCAAAACTTTTTATTTGTGGCCATTCCCATATTTTAAAAGTTATGTTTGATAAAAAGTTAGATCTTTTACACATGAACCCTGGTGCTGCTGGAATTTCAGGTTTTCATCAAGTTAGAACCATGTTGCGCTTTGTGATTGATGGAGATAAAATAAAGAATTTAGAAATTATAGAAATAGGGAAGAAGTAGTTTTAGTATATAAAACTTATTTAAATTAATTTGTAAAAAAACAAAACAAAAAAACCCGAAACTTTCGAATCGGGTTTTCTTCGCACTAATAAACTAAGATGATAGGTTTATCTCAATCGATCCACAGATTTTACAAGATCTTCGTCCTTCTTTATAGCTTTGTTGGCCAAAACTAATAATACGATAGATATCAAAGGAACAAACATCGCAATACCTTTCTCAGAAACCGAAGTTTCTCCAGATAAATTTAGGGCTCGATAAACAAATAATCCTATTAAAATAAAGTTCAATATGATGTTCAATCTGTTTAATACAAATTGATTTTGTCTCGTTTTAAACAACAATATACTTGTTAAAGCCATTATTGCAGATAATCCAAAAAAAACAATGTATAGAATATCACTTGTAAAATACACAGGCAGTTGCTTTGCATCATTCCATAATGGAAATAAAAAAGGCAACAGAGCCGATAATAAAGCACAAACAAATAAATATAAAGACTGTATTCTTTGAATCATTTTAAATCATTATTTGACAAAAATAAGTTTTCTTTTTTTAAAAAACTATTGTTTTATTGTAAAAATATCGTATTATTGCATAACAAATTCGTAATCACTTCATTTACGAATCGTTACATTCTTAGCTTTAAAGAATTCATATTATACACCTGTATCAACTTAATTACCTACGAACCATTCATGTTTGACATTGAAAAATTAAATGAGATGAAACTCTCAGATTTGCATGAAATTGCAAAAACAGCTAAACTTAAAAGAGTTAGTGCTTTAAAAAAAGATGAATTAATATACCAAATTTTAGATCATCAAGCTTTAAACCCAATATCAGTTGATGTGATAAAAACAGATACTCCCGTTATTAAGCGAGTACGAGTTGTTGCACCAAAAGAAAAAAAACCTGTAGTTTCAAAAGAAAAAAAATCTGCAGTATTAATTCCCTCAGAAACAGTTGAAAATAAAGAAACAGCGGTGCAAAAACCTAGTTTCACAAAAGAAATTAAAAGTCCTGTCATAAAACAAGAAGATACTCCTGTTGATGAAGTATCAAAACCACAGAAAACTGCTCCAAAATTAACGGAGGAGCAAAGAAAGATAATTATTGAAAAAGCCAATCAAAATAATCCAAATCACCCAAGTTATATTGGTCCCAAATCAGTAAATACAGATGTTCTGGTAAAAAAAGAAATTAAACAAGCCGCTTCAAAAAAGCAAAACTTTAAAGAATCAGATTATGAATTTGAAGGTATTATAGAAAGTGAAGGCGTTTTAGAAATGATGCCAGATGGTTATGGTTTTTTGCGTTCATCAGACTATAATTATTTAGCCTCTCCAGATGACATTTACTTGTCAACATCTCAAATTCGTTTGTTTGGATTAAAAACGGGAGACACGGTTAAAGGAGTAGTAAGGCCTCCAAAAGAGGGAGAAAAATTCTTTCCTTTAGTTAAAGTTTTAAAAATTAACGGTCACGACCCACAGGTGGTTAGAGATCGAATTTCTTTTGAACATTTGACACCTGTTTTTCCAACAGAAAAATTTAATTTGGCAGAACGAGGAAGTACTGTCTCAACCCGGATATTAGACTTGTTTGCACCTATAGGTAAAGGACAACGTGGAATGATAGTTGCCCAGCCAAAAACGGGTAAAACAATGTTGTTAAAAGACATAGCTAATGCTATTGCTACCAATCATCCCGAAGTTTATTTAATTGTATTGCTTATTGATGAAAGACCAGAAGAGGTTACTGATATGCAACGAAGTGTCAAAGGCGAAGTTATTGCTTCTACTTTTGACCGTGAACCTCAAGAACATGTTAAAATAGCGAATATAGTTTTAGAAAAAGCAAAACGTTTAACAGAATGTGGTCATGATGTGGTGATCCTTTTAGACTCTATTACGCGTTTAGCAAGAGCTTATAATACGGTACAACCTGCTTCGGGTAAAGTATTGAGTGGGGGTGTGGATGCTAATGCATTACAAAAACCTAAACGTTTCTTTGGAGCTGCTCGAAATATTGAAAATGGAGGGTCTTTGAGTATTATTGCTACAGCTTTAACAGATACAGGTTCTAAAATGGACGAAGTTATTTTTGAAGAATTTAAAGGAACGGGTAATATGGAGCTTCAGTTGGATAGAAGAATTGCAAATAAGCGTATTTTTCCAGCAATTGACTTGGTTTCATCGAGTACACGTAGAGATGATTTATTGTTAGACGAACAAACTATCCATAGAATGTGGATTATGCGTAAGTATCTGGCAGACATGAATCCGGTAGAAGCAATGGACTTTATTAATGATAGATTTAAGAAAACAAAAAATAATGAAGAGTTTTTAATTTCAATGAATAATTAATTTTTTTATTTTTAACAATAAAAAAAGCACTCAAATTTGAGTGCTTTTTTTATTATCTATTCTTCTTCATTATCTTCTTCTTCATATTCTTCTTCATATTCTTCTTCATTATCTTCTTCTTCTTCAATTTCTAATTCTTTTAAAGAATCTTTGTTTTCTATAGGAACTTCTAAAATATCCACATCGTCATCCTCCTCCTCAAAATTTTCAATTCGGTCTGCAAGTTTAGTACTTACTTTTACCAAAAAAAAAGTATCTTCTGTTCGAACTTCAACAGCTTCAACAGCTTCGTTTTTAGAATTTTTAAATCTAATGATATCTGAATCGTCATATCCGTCAGGAAACCTTTCTACTAATAAAGATAAGATTTCGTTTGTTAATTTGTTGTAATCAACAATTACTCTTTTCATAGTGCATGAATTTATTCTAGTTTTTTATCAAATATAGTATGCTATTTTATATTTTCAAAGAAAAATTTTTAAAAAAAAACAAATAATTAATTTCCTAATATATAAGCAAATATTAAAGGGGCTACAATGGTTGCGTCAGATTCAATAATAAATTTAGGCGTATCAATATCTAATTTTCCCCAGGTAATTTTTTCATTTGGAACAGCTCCAGAATATGAGCCATAACTGGTAGTAGAGTCTGATATTTGACAAAAATAACTCCAAAAAGGAATCTCTGTCATTTCCATATCTTGATATAGCATTGGTACAACACAAATTGGAAAGTCTCCAGCAATTCCACCACCAATTTGAAAGAATCCTATACCTTTTCCACCTGAGTTTTTTGGATACCAATCTGCTAGCCACATCATGTATTCAATACCGTTTTTTGTAGTAGAAACTTGTAATTCACCTTTGATGCAGTAGGATGCAAAAATATTCCCCATAGTACTATCTTCCCAACCTGGAACTACAATAGGCAAGTTTTTTTCTGCGGCAGCAACCATCCAAGAATCTTTAGGATCAATTTCATAGTATTGTTCTAATACACCTGAATTTATCATTTGGTACATAAATTCATGAGGAAAATAACGTTCTCCAGATTTGTCAGCTTTATTCCATATTTCAAATAAATGCGACTGTAGTCTTCTAAAAGCTTCTTCTTCAGGAATACACGTATCTGTGACGCGGTTAAAATGATTATCTAATAAATCTCTTTCCTGTTGCGGTGTCAAATCTCTATAGTTTGGAATTCTTTTGTAAGAATTATGTGCTACTAAATTCATTATATCTTCTTCTAAGTTGGCACCCGTACACGAAATAATGTGTATTTTATCTTGACGAATCATTTCTGCTAATGATTTACCCATTTCTGCTGTGCTCATTGCACCCGCTAAAGTAACCATCATTTTTCCGTTGTCTAATAAATGTTCTTCATATCCTTTGGCGGCATCAACTAAAGCCGCAGCATTAAAATGCAAATAATTATTTTCTATAAATTGACTAATTGGTCCTTTCATCTTTTGAAATGTTTGTGTGTTGAACAGTTTACTTGTTTATTGTTTGTTTTGATAGCCTAAAATTTTCATTATATCTGTTGCATTTTGTTGTTCAGAAAACACTTCAGTTGCTAAAATACCGTTTTCGTCTCGATCTATTAAAATGTGTTTGGGCTGAGGAATCAAACAGTGATGCAGTCCTCCAAAACCTCCAATAGTTTCTTGATAAGCTCCTGTGTTAAAAAAGCCAATATACAAAGGTTTTTCTTTGTAATATTTAGGTAAATAAATTGCGTTCATATTTTGTTCAGAATTGTAATAATCATCACTATCACAAGTCATACCTCCTAATAAAACTCTTTCATAAGTATCATTCCACCGGTTTATAGCGAGCATTACAAAACGTTTGTTAATTGCCCATGTATCAGGAAGTGTCGTGATAAATGAACTGTCAATCATATTCCATTTTTCTCTATCATTTTGTTGCTTTTGATATAAAACTTGATAAATTGCTCCACCACTTTCGCCAACGGTAAATGAACCAAATTCGGTAAAAATATGAGGAACGTCTACTTCAGCATCATCACATGCAATTTTAATTTGGTTAATGATTTCGTCAATCATGTATTGGTAATCATATTCAAAAGCCAATGAGTTTTTAATTGGAAATCCACCGCCAATATTTAAACTATCAAGTGATGGGCACTCTTTTTTTAATGCAATATAAACTTTTAAACATTTCAATAATTCATTCCAATAATAGGCTGTGTCTCTAATACCTGTATTAATAAAAAAGTGAAGCATTTTAAGTGTTACTTGGTCGTTTTCTTGGATTTGTTTTCTATAAAAAGGGACTATGTTTCGGTATCCTATTCCTAAACGGGAAGTATAAAATTCAAATTTCGGTTCTTCTTCTGCAGCAATTCTAATTCCTATGTTAAATTTACCTACAATTTGTTCTTGTAGTAAATCTAATTCTTCATAGTTGTCGATAACAGGAATGGTGTTTTTTTGACCATTATTAATTAGTCGAGCAATATTTTCAACGTAAGCATCTCGTTTAAAACCATTACAAATTACAAATGTATTTTTATTTATTTTACCTGATTCTAAAAGGCTTTCAACAATATTGATATCAACAGCAGACGAAGTTTCAATATGAATATTGTTTTTGAAAGCTTCATTCATAATAAATTGAAAATGAGAACTTTTGGTGCAATAACAATAATGATAATTAGCTTTGTATTGGTGTTTTTCCATTGCTTTTCTAAACCAACCTTTTGCTTTATTGATTTGGTTAGAAATTTGAGGTAAATACGTAAATTTTAAAGGGGTTCCATATTGTTCTACTAATTTCATTAAATCTATATTATGAAATTCGAGGTTGTCTTTGTTTAATTTAAATTCTTCCTGAGGGAAATAAAAAGTTTGATTGATTAAGTCGTAATATTTGGTATTCATTAGTTTTTTTGGGCTATATGTTAAGTGTAAATATTTAAAATTTTGTTTAAATTACACTTTTCAAACCCTAATGTTAGCAAATATAACAACTAACTTTTCTTTAAAAGTAATGGAAAGTAAATATAATTCGACGTTTAATTCATAAAATAAAGATGTATTCAATTGCAAATGAATTGATTTATGCTCTTTCTTGTCGGAGTTGTGCGTATTAAAACGGAAATCTTTATCTTTCATTACCACAAAGGTATATATTAATTTACTTTTATGTTAAATTTTACTTTTATTTTTTATGCTAATTTATAGTCATCAAAGGCATTAAAAATTAATTTATTTTCAACTTCTTGATTTATTTTTATTTTTCCAATTCCATCTAAAAGCACAAATTGAATTACACCAAATTCGTTTTTTTTATCATATATAAGTAAGTCAATAATTTTATCTATGTCTTTTTTATCAAAAATTACTTTATCGTAAATAGTATCTAAAATATATTTAATTTCTGCATATTCTTCTTTTGAAATTAATTTTTTTTGAAGTGAAATATAACTTTCTAAGATCATTCCAACGGCTATTGCTTCTCCATGAAGGAGTTTGTTTTTTAATTCATTTTCTAAAAAATAACTTTCTATAGCATGTCCTAGAGTATGTCCAAAATTTAATGCTTTTCTAATTCCGTGTTCATTGATGTCTTGTGAGACTATTTTATTTTTTATTTCAATTGATTCATAAATTAAAGTTTCTAAATCTTCAATTTGTAATAGGGTTAAATCTTTTAATTTGTTCCAATAATTTTTATCATAAATTAAGCCGTGCTTTAGCATTTCAGCTAATCCAGAACGCATTTCTAGTTGAGCTAAAGTTTCTAAAAAGGATGAAATAACTACTACTGCTTTTGGCTCTTTAATGATTCCAATTTGATTTTTCAGTAGACCTAAATCTACACCGTTTTTGCCACCAACGGAAGCGTCAACCATAGACAGCAAAGTAGTTGGAATATTTATAAAATCGATCCCTCTTTTAAAAGTACAAGCTATAAAACCCCCTATATCAGTTACAACGCCACCACCAAGATTAATTAAGACGCTTTTTCTGTCACCACCTAGCTCGGTTAATGAATGCCATAATTGCACACAAGTTTCAATATTTTTATGTTCCTCTCCAGATTCAATTTCTATGATTTCAATTTCAATTTCAGTAGCTAAATTAGCTAAAAAAATAGGTAAGCAGTGTTCGTTTGTGTTTTCATCCACAAGAATAAATATCTTAGAATAATAAGTTGGTTTTAATATTGATGCCAAATATTCATATCCTACATTGTTAAAATAAATAGAATAAGTGTCTGCTTTTATAGATTGCATTTTAATAATTTTCAATTAATTACAAAATAAAGCAATTATTCTTTAAAAATATATATCACTCACGTATATTTGTTCTGAATTATTGAAAAACTAATAATGGATAAAATTTTTACGAATACGCAAACTGCTTTTGCTTTAAAAAGCGACTCTGAATTAGAAAGAGCTTTCTTTTTATTTAAAATGATTGAAAACCAACCACTTGTTCGAATAGGAACAGCTGTGACCAATTTTGCTTTAAAGGCACATTTACCTGTTGAAGGATTGATAAGATCTACCGTTTTTGACCACTTTTGTGGTGGTATTAACGAAATTGACTGCTTAAGTGTTGTTGATAAAATGTATACAAAAGGGGTTTCTTCTGTTTTGGATTATTCTGTAGAAGGAAAAGAAGAAGAGGCCCAGTTTGATGCCGCTTTTACTATGGTTATGAAAACTATAGAATTTGCCAAAGAGCGCAATGCTATTCCGTTCGCGGTTTTTAAGCCAACGGGTTTAGGTAGAATTTCATTATATGAAAAAGTAGGTGCAAAGCAAGAATTAAATAAAACCGAACAACTTGAATGGGATAGAATAATTGAGCGTTTAGATAAGTTATGCAAAGCAGCTTATGATAAAGATGTATCTGTTTTAATTGATGCTGAAGAAAGTTGGATGCAAGATGCAGGTGATGACTTGGTTGCTCAAATGATGAAAAAATACAACAAAGAAAAAGCTATAGTTTTTAATACCTTGCAAATGTATCGTTGGGATAGATTAGACTATCTTAAAAAGCTACATGCAGAAGCTAAAAAAGAACATTTTATTATTGGAATGAAACTGGTTCGTGGTGCTTATATGGAAAAAGAAAACACACGAGCGGAAGAAAAAGACTACAAATCTCCCATATGTATTTCAAAATCAGCAACGGATGTTAATTATGATGCAGCTTTAGATTATATGTTAGATCATATAGACACTATGGCTATTTTTGCAGGAACACATAACGAAGAAAGTTCCTATAAATTGATGCAACAAATGAAAGAGCGAAATATTGAACCAAATGATAGTCGAATATGGTTTGGTCAATTATATGGAATGAGTGATAATATAAGTTATAATTTAGCTGCTCATAAATATAATGTAGCTAAATATTTGCCTTTTGGACCGGTACGAGATGTGATGCCTTATTTGATTAGAAGAGCAGAAGAAAACACTTCTGTTGCAGGACAAACCTCTAGAGAATTGAGTTTGATTAAAGCAGAAAAACAGAGAAGAAAATTATAAAAAAACTCCCGATTTATAAATCGGGAGTTTTTTTAATATAAACTAGCATATTTTTCAGGATTAACTTCATGCATTATTTCATATACTTTTTCAAAAACATCTTCGCTACTTGGTTTTGAGAAGTAATCACCATCAGTTCCATATGCTGGTCTATGAGGCTTTGAAGTTAGTGTTTGTGGTTTGCTGTCTAAATAATCATAAGCAGATTGATTTTCTATAACCTCTTGTAAAATATACGCACTTGCTCCACCAGGAACATCCTCGTCAACTACTAATAATCTGCTAGTTTTTTGAATACTTTTTGCGATATCATGATTCAAATCAAAAGGCAATAAGGATTGTACATCAATTATTTCAACATTAATGTCGTGTTCTTGTAGTTCTTTGGCTGCTTGTTCGATGATTCGTAAGGTTGATCCATACGAAACAATTGTAATATCTTTTCCGTCTCTGATGGTTTCAACATATCCTATAGGTGTTGTAAATTTGCCCATATTGCTAGGCATTTTTTCTTTTAGTCGATAACCGTTTAAGCATTCAATTACTAAAGCAGGTTCATCTGCTTGCAATAAAGCATTATAAAAACCAGCAGCTTTTGTCATATTTCTTGGTACTAAAACATGAATGCCTCTTAAGGCATTAATTATCATGCCCATAGGAGATCCAGAATGCCATATGCCTTCTAAACGGTGTCCACGTGTACGAATGATTAAAGGAGCTTTTTGTCTTCCTTTGGTTCTGTAGTGTAACGTCGCCAAATCATCACTCATGATTTGTAAAGCATACAGCAGGTAATCTAAATATTGAATTTCTGCAATAGGACGAAGCCCTCGCAATGCCATGCCTATTCCTTGTCCTGCGATAGTAGCTTCTCTGATTCCGGTATCTGAAATTCTTAGTGATCCAAATTTATTTTGTAATCCCTCTAATCCTTGATTTA
>NZ_CAWUTS010000123.1:0-17926 GCF_963925415.1 uncultured Flavobacterium sp.
GTTATAAATGGCTCTAGTAGTCAAGGGCCTTCCGATGACGGAAGAATAAAACCCGACATTACAGCTGATGGTACAAATGTTCTTTCAACTATTGAAACAAGTACTACGTCTTATGGTACCGCAACAGGCACATCAATGTCATCACCCAGTGTTGCAGGTTCTTTATTGTTATTGCAACAGCATTATAACAATTTGAACAGTTCTTTTATGAGAGCTGCTACATTAAAAGGTCTTGTTTGTCATACAGCTTTAGATGACAATGCAAACGTTGGTCCAGATCCCTATTTTGGTTGGGGCATGTTAAATACCAGCGAAGCGGCTACTTTAATCACACAAGACACAAATTCAACAGCCATAATTGATGAAAGGGTCCTGAATATTGGGGGAACCTATTCTGTTGAAATTGTTGTTTCAACTGCTCAAACACTAAAAGCAACAATTTGTTGGACAGATCCTGCGGGGTCATCAAAAAATGGTCAATTAAATGCTACATCTCCAGCATTAAAGCACGATTTAGATTTACGAATAATTAAAAATACAGAAGTTAATTTTCCATGGAAATTGCAATTGTCTGATTTATCAGCTCCAGCAATTAAAGGGGATAATATAGTTGATAATGTTGAAAAAGTTGAAGTAGACAATGCTATTGGCACCTATACAATTCAGGTTTCTCATAAAGGGTTTTTAGTTGGGGGTTCTCAGGCGTATAGTTTAGTTATCAGTGGTTATGATGGCACTTTAGATAACCAGGCATTTAACCCAGACAATATTACTGTTTTTCCAAATCCTACAGCAGATAAAGTTTTTATAAACTCAGATAAAAAAGCTATAATTAGTTATCAAATTTATGATTTGCAAGGGCGCTTAATTAATTCTATAAAATTAAATAAAGTAAACAATCTTGAAGTAGATTTAAGCAATTATAATTCAGGTATTTATTTGATTAATTTAAAGACAGAGTCTAGCTCTTCTTCATATAAAATTGTTAAAAAATAATTATTAGTTTTTATTATTTAAAATCTCATTATATTTGCACTTATAAAAATATAATGAGATTTTTTTTAACATAGTTTTTGTACTTGGTTTTATTGTTTCAACGGCCCAAATTAAAGACGTAAATGGTTTTGGAATTGGAAAAACGTTTGGCAATAATCAAAACGATAGTTTAGATGTTTTTAACGCATCTAACACCGCATTTAAAATTCCTCCTATAAGTTTTTATAAAAAGCACACTCTAGAAAAAGACACTACTTTTTTAGATACAACTATAAACATCCAAAAAGAGTATGCATTCAATATGCTTCGAAAAGATCTTTTTGGCTTATTAGCTTTTGCAAATGAAGGACAGTCCTACAATACTTTAAATTTTGGTTTAAATAATTCAAATGCAAGACCTAATTTTGGTTTTAAAGCCAAACATTTTAATTATTTAGAAGTAGAGGATATTAAATACTATTCGGTTCCAACTCCTTTAACAGAACTGTATTTTAAAACAGTAATGGAGCAAGGACAATCGGTCGATGCTTTTTTAGCAATAAATACAAAGCCTAACTTAAATTTTTCTATAGCATATAAAGGGATTCGTTCTATAGGCAAATACATAAACAATATTTCAAGTTCAGGAAATTTCAGATTTACAACAAGCTACTTTTCCATAAACAAACGATATGTTTTAAATGCTCATTTTACAGGTCAAGACATATCTAATCAAGAAAATGGAGGTATTATTGATTTAGATCTTTTTGAAGCAAGCAACCAGCCTTATAACAATAGAGAAAGATTAGATGTCTATTTTAAAGATGCTACAAGTTTTTTGAAAGGAAATCGATTTTTTATTGATCACTCGTATAAATTATCACCCGAAAAAACCAATACACTAGTTCTAACACATCAATTTAATCAAGAATATAAATTTTTTGAATTTACTCAAAAAACAGTTAGCCCCAGATTTGGTGATTCTTATGCAAGTGCCATAAATAATAAAACACGATATAATCATTTGTACAATAAGATAGGCGTCGCTTATAAAACAAAAAACTTTGGTGATCTTGAGTTATATATAGATGATAATACGCTAAACTATTACTACAATAACATTATTTATGATACTATAGGTAATGTTTCGGTCCCAAACTCAATACAGGAACGAATAAATAATTTAGGAGCTGCTTATTCTTATTTTAAAAACAATATCGTAGGAAAATTTAAGTTTTTAAACACACTTTCGAACCAATCTATTTCAAATATTGAACTTAATTTAAGCTATAAATTAAATGATATTAATAGCATTTCTTTTGAATATCAAAAACTAAATAGTTTGCCAAGCTTAAATTACACATTACATCAAAGTACGTATATTGATTATAATTGGTATAACAACTTTAAAAACGAAAAACTAAATCAGTTTAAAATCACTGCAAATACAAAATGGTTTAATGCATCAATTAATTATAAAATAGTAGATGATCATTTGTATTTTGAAAACGAAAACAATGATATTACATCCTTAAAAGTTAAACCAAAACAATTTGATAAGACCATTAATTACCTGTCATTTCAAATAAAAAAAGAATTAAAATTTAAAAAATTTGCTTTAGATAACACCTTATTATACCAATCTGTAAATCAGTCAGCTGCTGTGCTAAATGTGCCTCAAATTGTAACAAGAAATACCTTGTATTATTCAAATTCAATTTTTAAAAACGCCATGCAAATCCAAACAGGTGTTACATTTAATTATTTTACAGATTATTATGCAAATGATTACAATCCTCTTTTAGGCGAATTTTATATACAAAATCAAACTAAAATTGGTGGTTTCCCAATGCTTGATTTTTTTATTAATGCAAAAGTACGTCAAACGCGTATTTTTTTAAAAGCAGAACATTTTAATTCTTCTTTTACGGGTTACAATTTTTATGCGGCCCCCAATTACCCGTATCGAGATTTTATGGTGAGATTTGGATTAGTATGGAACTTTTTTCAGTAGTATATTGTGCTCTAAAAAATTATTTTATGTTTAGGTTACATTTTTTAGCAGCAATTAATAACAAAATGCAAACTAATTTTGCTGTAGTATAACAATCCCATATCTTTGCCTTTCATAAATTAAGTAAAATTTATAATGAATTACGCAAAAAACATTTTAGAAACTATTGGCAATACACCTTTAGTAAAGTTAAATAGAATTACTGCAGAAGTTGATGCCTTGGTATTAGCAAAAGTGGAAACATTTAACCCAGGAAATTCAACAAAAGACAGAATGGCTGTTAAAATGGTTGAAGATGCTGAAGCAGATGGAAGATTGCAGCCTGGAGGAACCATTATTGAAGGAACTTCTGGTAACACAGGAATGGGTCTTGCATTAGCTGCCATAGTAAAAGGGTATAAATGTATTTTTGTTATTACAGATAAGCAATCTAAAGAAAAAATGGATATACTTCGTGCTGTTGGTGCAAAAGTTATTGTTTGCCCTACAGATGTTGAACCCACAGACCCTAGATCCTATTACTCTGTTTCAAAACGATTGGCGACTGAGATACCTAATTCTTGGTACGTAAATCAATACGATAATCCCAGTAATGCTCTAGCTCATTATGAGCAAACTGGACCCGAAATTTGGGAACAAACAAACGGAAAAGTCACTCATTTTATTGTTGGTGTTGGTACCGGTGGAACTATTTCTGGAGTGGCTAAATATTTAAAAGAAAAAAACCCAAAAATTAAAATTTGGGGCATAGATACATATGGTTCCGTATTCAAAAAATACCATGAAACAGGTATTTTTGATGAAAACGAAATTTACTCCTACATAACAGAAGGAATTGGAGAAGATATTTTACCAAAAAATGTTGACTTTTCTTTGATCGACGGTTTTACAAAAGTAACCGATAAAGACGCTGCTGTATACACTAGAAAAATTGCCCTTGAAGAAGGAATATTTGTTGGAAATTCTGCAGGATCAGCTATTAAAGGTTTATTGCAATTGAAACATCATTTTAAACCAGAAGATGTAGTTGTTGTTTTGTTTCACGATTCAGGGAGTAGATATGTGGGTAAAATATTCAATGATGATTGGATGAGAGAAAGAGGTTTTCTTGATGAAGAAATCACCAAGGCCGAAGATTTAATTAAAAACCACATTGACAAGCCATTAATTGTAGTTCGAACAGAAGAATTAGTTTCTCATGCTTTAGATCGATTAAAAAAATACAAAATATCTCAAATTCCTGTAATAGATACAACTGGCTTTGTAGGAAGTATTGATGAGTCAGACTTGTTTAGAAGTTACGTTGAAAACAAAGATATAGCAGATAAACCTATCAAAAATATAATGGGAAAACCTTATCCTATAGTTACTAAAAACACACCCATTGACGAAGTTTCAAAGCTTATTAACAAAGACAATCAAGCTGTTATTTTGGATTTAGGTGAAAATAAATATCACATCATTACAAAGCATGACATTATAAGTTCTATAAGCTAGTGCTAATCATATATTGTATAAAAAACCTAACAATTCTTTACCGATTTTGTTAGGTTTTTTTATAATTTAGTAATTCAAAATTAACTTTATGAAAGAAGATTTTTTGCATTATTTATGGCTTAATAAACGATTCGATTTTTCTAATTTAAAAACTACGGATAATCAATCGCTACAAATTATTCATTTTGGACAGTATTTACAGCAAACGGGACCAGATATTTTTAATGCTCAACTCATCATTGAAAATCAAAAATGGGCCGGAAATATTGAAATTCATGTAAAATCATCAGATTGGTATTTACATAATCATGAGAATGATGCAAATTATGATAGTGTCATTCTTCATGTAGTTTGGAATCATGATGTAGAAATTTATAGAAAAGACAATTCTACACTGCCTGTGTTGCAATTAAAAAACTATGTTTTCAGCGATGAAGTATACAAATACAAATTGCTTCTGTCGCCAAAATCATGGATTTATTGTGAGCAAGATATTGCAAGCGTGCCTCATTTTGTTTTTTTAAATTGGCAAGAACGTTTGTTTTTTGAACGTCTCGAAAAAAAAACGATTCCTTTTGAAGTCTTATTAGAACAAAACAACTCAGATTGGGAAAGCAGCTTGTTTTCTATGTTGGCTAAAAATTTTGGACTTAATATAAATGGACAATCCTTTTTTGATTTGGCACTTGCAATTCCGTTTTCAGTACTAAAAAAAGAATCTTTTGAAATAGAAAACATAGAAGCCTTGTTGTTTGGGTCGGGTCATATGTTAGAAGCAGAAAAACAAGATTCATATTACAAAGCGATCCAAATAAGATGGTTGTTCTTAAAGCATAAACATCAATTAAAAGACACCTATATAACACCTATTCAGTTTTTTAAATTAAGACCCGATAATTTTCCAACGATTCGTTTAGCTCAATTTGCTCAATTATATCAAAGTAAACAAAGCTTGTTTATTGAATTAATTTCCGCTCAAACAAAAGAAAAAATATATGACATTTTTAATACTTCTACCTCAGACTATTGGAAAAATCATTATAATTTTGATTCAGAAAGTTCTGTTAAATCAAAAAAAATGAGCAGCTCATTTATTGACTTATTAATCATCAATACAATAATTCCATTAAAATTTATTTATGCAAAAGCACAAGGTAAAGAAAATGCGGAAGAATTGATTGCATTAATGCGCCAGCTTAAGCCAGAAAAAAATAGTATAATAGATAAGTTTACAGTATTTAATATAACATCAAAAAATGCATTTGAAACACAATCGTTATTGCAATTAAAAAATGAATATTGCAATCATAAAAAGTGTTTGCAATGTGCTGTTGGACAGTCGCTTTTAAAGTAGCAGGTTTATTTCAAAATTAAAACTTCAATAATGAATGGTAATTTCTTATATTTGAAAGAAAATATATGATTCGAAATATTTTACATTTTTTTGAAAAAAACGGCTTTTTTGTAGCTTCACGCTTGGCTGATAGGCTAGGGATGAAAGCAACAAATGTTCGTTTGTTTTTTATTTATATTTCATTTATTACAGCTGGTTTATGGTTTGGTGTTTATCTAACTTTAGCTTTTTGGTTAAAGCTAAAGGACATGATATATACCAAAAGGTCCTCTGTGTTTGATTTGTAAAAAACCACAAATCCTTTGTTTTTTAATTGATTTTGTTATCTTTGAAGAACAATAACTAATCAAAAATTATTTATGTCAACAAAAGCAGATTCTTGGGGCTCACGAGTTGGTCTTATACTAGCAATGGCTGGAAATGCTGTAGGATTAGGAAATTTTCTTAGATTTCCTGTTCAAGCAGTACAAAATGGAGGTGGAGCATTTATTATTCCTTATTTAATATGTTTTGTAATAATGGGAATCCCTTTATTATTTATTGAATGGTCTTCGGGACGCTTTGGCGGAAAATTTGGAAATCATAGTACTCCTTACATTTTGGATTCAATGGTTAAGGGAAGAGCCTTAAAATACATTGGAGTTTTTGGAATTTTTACAAATATAGCCGTGGCTTCTTATTATTGTTATATAGAATCTTGGACGATGTCTTATGTGTATCACTCTATCGTAGGTACATTTAACGAAATGAGTCAGGCTGATGTAGCTGGATTCTTTAATTCATATGTAGATATAGCACAATCAACAACAGGTATTCCTTATGAATCGGTTATTTTTTATGTATTGTGTCTAATATTAAATACTTATATATTATCTAAAGGTTTAGGTGGAATAGAAAAAGTTGCAAAAATTGGTATGCCATTATTAATTTTATTTGGTGTAATATTAGCCTTTAGAGGAGTAACTTTAGGCACAAGTGGTGCTTCTGAAGTTTTCCCTACAGCCAATGCTTGGGATGGACTTAATTTCTTGTGGACGCCACAATATAGTTCTTTACTCGATTTAAAAGTATGGATGGCTGCAGCCGGACAAATATTCTTTACACTTTCTGTAGGTATGGGAACAATTCATTGTTATGCTGCCTATCTTAAAGAAAAAGACGATATCGCTCTTAACTCAGTTTCAGCTGGTTTTATGAATGAATTTGTTGAAGTAGTTTTAGGAAGTTTAATTGTAATACCAATAGCTGCTGGTTACTTAGGTTTGGATTGGGTAATTCAAAATGCAGGTTTTGGAATGGCTTTTCAAACAATGCCATATTTATTTCAACAATGGGGTGATGTTCTTTCAATTTTCGCTGGTGTTTTTTGGTTTGGCTTATTATTTTTTGCTGGTATAACATCTTCTTTAGCTATGGGTACTCCATGGATGGGCTTTATGCAAGATGAATTTAATTGGAGTAAAAACAAAGGGGCTTGGTCATTTGGTGCAATTGCTTTAATTTTAGGATTACCAACCGTAATTTTCTTTAAAGAGGGAGTGTTTGATGAATACGATTATTGGGCAGGAACAGTAAGTTTAGTAGTATTTGCAATGTTAGAAACTATTTTATTTTCATGGGTTTTTGGTATGAAAAAAGGATGGAGAGAAATTACATCAGGTGCAGATATTAAAGTGCCAAATATTTACAAATACATCATTAAGTGGGTAACACCCTTAATGTTAATTGTAATTTTCTTAGGTTCGTTGTTAAAACCATTAGACAATAATTGGTCAGCTTCATTTTCAAGCTTATTTTCAGGAAATGGATGGGCTTTAGACAACAGTTCTATTATAAAAACAGTTATGCATTCAGGTATTAAAGAGCAAATTGCAGCAGCAACAGACCCTTTATTAATTGAGCAATTAACAGACAAAATGATGTATTTAAATTTCGCTAGAATTTTGTTGGTAGGCTTATTTGCCTTCATTAGTTTATTAGTTTATTTAGCCTTTCAAAAACGAAAAAGAGAAGGTAGAGCTACAGAATAATTTTTAATTTTTATAATTTAATAAATAAAAAAATATGAATACAGAAGCATTAATTACAATGTTGCTTACTCAAGGGATTGTGATAAGTTTAGCTTGTTACTTTTTTTATAAAGTATTAACTATAAAGCCAAAGCAAGAACCAGATTCATTTTCAGATAATGACGACGAATTAGACAGACAACCTGAATAATAAATTCGAGTTCATGTATAATTGCCATAATTTATACGTTAAAATGACCTGCAAAAAAGCAATAATTTTTTACAAATGAATAAAATAAAATCCTACTTCATGTTTTCAAGAGAACACAGAGGTGGGATTTTTTTGTTTTTATTACTCCTTATAGCATTTCAGTTGTCTTATTTTTTCTTTGATTTTAACCCCATTCAAAAGCAACAACCATCTAAAGCAGAACTTCAATGGTTAGCAATGCAAAACGAAATAGACAGTATTAAACATTTAAACGATTCGTTAAAACATGTAATCAAACCTTTTAATCCTAACTTTATAACCGATTATAAAGCTTCGGTTCTAGGAATGTCTGTAAAAGAAATTGACAGACTACATAAGTTTAGGTCTTTAGATAAATACGTAAACTCAGGCAAAGAATTTCAACAAATAACAAAAATATCAAATGAGTTATTGAATACAATTTCACCTCATTTTAAATTTCCCGATTGGGTTACTGAATCAAATAATTTGAATAATATTCAATATTCAAAAGCCAATTCAAATTTCAAAAAATTTCCTCAAAAAAAAGCTATTGTACCCATGAATATTAATGATGCTTCAAAAGAAGATATCATGAAAATTTATGGTATAGGACATAAAATTTCCGAAAATATAATTAAAGAAAAAGAAAACTTTGGTGCCTTTGCATCTATTGAGCAATTGAAATATATATGGGGAATTTCTCCTGAAATATACAACGACATTCAAATGTATTTTTATATAGGTCAAAATCCACCACTTAAAACAATAGATATTAATAACTTATCAATTAATGAATTAGTCAAATTTCCTTATTTTGATTATAAACTTGCAAGGCAAATTGTAATTTTTAGAAGCGCAAACGATGACATAAAAAACATTGATGATTTAACAAAAATTAAGGGAATGCCTACCGAAAAAATACAAATAATAGCCTTATATTTGAAATTATAAAAGAATAGTATAGAAATACTTAAAATATGAAATCATTATACTTCTCAGAAGATCATCAATTATTTAGAAAAAGCTTACAAGATTTCTTACAAAAAGAAGTAGTGCCACACATCGAAAAGTGGGAAAAATCAGGAACCATAGATCGCTTTATTTGGAAAAAATTTGGAGAAATGGGTTTTTTCGGAATCAACTATCCCGAAGCATACGGCGGAATGGACTTAGATTTATTTTATACAGTTATCTTTTTAGAAGAACTTCAAAAAATAAATTCAGGTGGTTTTGCAGCTGCTATGTGGGCTCATGCTTATCTAGCCATGACTCATTTAAATGCTGAGGGTGATGAACGAATTAAACAAAATTACTTAGCACCAAGTATTTTAGGAGACAAAATAGGAGCGCTTTGTATCACAGAACCTTTTGGCGGAAGCGATGTGGCAGGTATGCGAACAACAGCTGTTAAAAAAGGAGACAAATACATTATAAACGGATCTAAAACGTTTATAACCAATGGTGTATATGCAGATTATTATGTTGTTGCAGCAAAAACAGATACCACCCTTGGCAATAAAGGAATTAGCATATTCTTAGTAGATACAAATACAAAAGGAATAACAGCTACAAAACTAGATAAATTAGGTTGGAGAGCTTCTGATACAGCTGAAATAGCTTTTGACACTGTAGAAATTCCTCAAGAAAACTTGATGGGTGAAAAAGGAAAAGGCTTCCCTTACATCATGCAACATTTTGCTCTAGAGCGATTAATAATGGCAATTAATGCACATTCGAGATCAGAGTTTGCGTTAGATTATACAATAGAATACATGTCACAACGTGAAGCATTTGGTAAAAAAATTAACCAATTTCAAGCATTAAGGCATACATTAGTTGAGCATGCCGCTGATGTAGAGCATTGTAAAGTATTTAATTATGCAGCAGTATCCCGATTAGATAAAGGCGAATATGTTGTTAAAGAAGCCACAATGGCAAAACTAAAATCGACAAAAGTTGCCGATGAAACTATTTACAGTTGTCTTCAAATGCTTGGTGGTTATGGGTATATGGAAGAATATCCTTTAGCACGTTTGTCGAGAGATAGCCGTTTAGGGCCTATAGGTGGTGGCACATCAGAAATTCTAAAAGAAATTTTATCAAAAATGATCATCGATAACAAAGACTATAAACCAGCTGTAAAATAATTTTTTTTAAAGCTATATCCAGCCATTCACTATATCTTTTTAGTAGCGTTTTTATCAAACGCTACTAAAAAGGATGCCGTTTCTGTCTGGGCTAGGGTTTAGTTTTTCTATTCAATTAGGAATGATAAAATAATTAACAATCAATGCTCATAATTCAAAATAATGATTACATTTGCACCCTAAACGAGCGGAGGTGTCAATATTATGTTAATTATACAAATCAAAGACGGAGAAAATATAGATAGAGCTTTAAAGCGCTACAAAAGAAAGTTTGATAAAACAGGAACCGTACGTCAATTAAGATCACGTACTGCGTTTCACAAACCATCTGTTGTAAATAGAGCAAAAATTCAAAAAGCAGCTTATATACAAAATATGAGAGATAATTTAGAAAACTAGTATTTTTTAGATTACAAATACCATAACCGTTAATATATAAAGTGTAACTTTGTGTATTAACGGTTTTTTTTATGACTACAAATCTCCAAGCATATTATGATTATCTTCAAAAGGAGAAAAACTATTCGCTCCTTACCTTGCGTGCATATTTAGATGATGTGAAATCATTTCAAACTTATTTAACTCAAGATCATGATGAACTTTTATTAGAAGAAATATCATATACACAAGTAAGAAGTTGGATTGTGTCTTTAGTAGAAAGCGGTATATCAAATAAAACAATCAACAGAAAAATTTCCTCATTAAAATCATATTATAAATTTTTATTAAAAATAAAACAAATAGAGTTTAATCCTCTTTTAAAACACAAATCACTCAAAGTACCTCAAAAAGTGCAAGTCCCTTTTTCAGAAAAAGAACTAATGAATGTTTTAGAAATTGATTGCATTGAAAATGATTTTGAATCCATCCGAAATAAATTAATTGTCGAATTGTTTTACACAACCGGAATACGAAGAGCCGAACTTATTAATTTAAAATGCAGCAATGTTAACAAGCATACTAAATTGTTAAAAGTTTTAGGAAAAAGAAATAAAGAGCGAATCATACCTATATTAGCTAGCACATTGGTATTGCTAGAAAAATACCTTATTGAAAGATCTAGCATGCAAACTATTCAAAACCCCGATGTGTTAATTTTGTCTAAAAAAGGAAAAATACTTTCAGAAACATTTGTGTACCGCATGATTAATTCATACTTTAGTACTGTCTCCGAAAAGGTAAAAAAAAGCCCTCATGTGCTCAGACACACTTTTGCAACTCATTTATTAAATAATGGTGCTGATCTCAATTCTGTAAAAGAATTATTAGGACACGCAAGTTTGTCTTCAACCCAGATTTATACGCACAGTAGTTTGTCTGAGTTGCAAAAAGTATATAAAAAAGCACATCCTAGAAGTAAATAATAATCGCAAATCTTAAAAACTAAAATTATGAAAGTAAACGTTCAAGCAGTAAATTTTAATGTTGATAAAAAACTTATAGATTTTACAAAAGAAAAACTAGATAAATTGGAAAGATTTTATGACAAAATAGTTTCGTCAGATGTTTTTTTAAAAGTTGAAAACATAAGCGAAAAAGAAAATAAAATTGTTGAAATACGAATTAATGTTCCTGGGGATGATTTAATGGTTAAAAAATCAGGTAAAACTTTTGAAGAAGCTGTAGATTTATGCTCAAGTTCACTTGAAAGAGTTTTGGTAAAAAGAAAAGAAAAAAGCAGAGCACATATTTAATATAAAAATAAATATAAAATATTTTTGATTATACAATTAATTACATACATTTGCAGTCCGTTAGAAATAGCGGACTTTTTATATTTAATAAGCCGGTGTAGCTCAGCTGGCTAGAGCAGCTGATTTGTAATCAGCAGGTCGCGGGTTCGAGTCCCTCTACTGGCTCTATTTTATGAGTTAAAATGATAGGTTAGTCATAATTTGATTAATTTGTCTATTGGTTATTTAAATTAAAAAGTTGGGGAGATACTCAAGCGGCCAACGAGGGCAGACTGTAAATCTGCTGTGAAAACTTCGCAGGTTCGAATCCTGCTCTCCCCACAATAAGAATTTAGAATTTAGAATTTAGAATTTTCTAAGTTTTAACTTTTAACTTCTGAACTCACAAAAGCCGGTGTAGCTCAGGGGTAGAGTGCTTCCTTGGTAAGGAAGAGGTCTCGGGTTCAATTCCCGACATTGGCTCATAGTATTGAAAAATTTGAACACTAATAAATAAATAAATAACTAAGATTAAATTATTAAATCATGGCAAAAGGAAATTTTGATCGTTCCAAACCACACTTAAACATTGGTACAATTGGACACGTAGATCACGGAAAAACAACTTTAACTGCAGCGATAACTAAAGTATTATCTGATGCAGGTTATTCAGAAGCAAAATCATTTGATCAAATTGATAATGCACCAGAAGAAAAAGAAAGAGGTATTACTATTAATACATCTCACGTAGAATATGCTACAGCTAACCGTCATTACGCTCACGTTGACTGTCCAGGTCACGCGGATTACGTTAAGAACATGGTTACTGGAGCTGCTCAAATGGATGGAGCTATATTAGTAGTAGCTGCTACTGATGGTCCAATGCCACAAACAAGAGAACACATCCTCTTAGGACGTCAAGTAGGTATTCCTCGTATGGTTGTATTCATGAATAAAGTGGATATGGTTGATGATGCTGAATTATTAGAATTAGTAGAAATGGAAATTAGAGATTTATTATCTTTCTATCAATATGATGGTGATAATGGACCAGTTATCCAAGGTTCTGCTTTAGGTGGATTAAATGGAGATGCAAAATGGGTAGCTACTATCATTGAATTAATGGAAGCAGTTGACAATTGGATTGAAATGCCACCACGTGAAATAGACAAACCATTTTTAATGCCAGTTGAAGATGTATTTACAATTACGGGTCGTGGAACTGTTGCTACAGGTCGTATCGAAACAGGTATTGCAAATACAGGTGATCCAGTTGAAATTATCGGTATGGGTGCTGAAAAATTAACATCTACTATTACAGGTATCGAAATGTTCCGTCAAATCCTTGATAGAGGTGAAGCTGGAGATAATGCAGGTATCTTATTAAGAGGTATTGCAAAAGAAGATATCAAAAGAGGAATGGTAATTGTTAAGCCAGGATCTGTTAAACCACACGCACATTTTAAAGCAGAGGTTTATATCTTGAAAAAAGAAGAAGGTGGACGTCATACTCCATTTCATAACAACTACCGTCCACAATTTTACGTTCGTACAACAGACGTAACAGGTACTATTACTTTACCAGCAGGTGTAGAAATGGTAATGCCAGGAGATAACTTAACTATTGAAGTTACTTTATTAAGTCCTATCGCTTTATCAGTAGGTTTACGTTTTGCTGTTCGTGAAGGTGGTAGAACTGTTGGTGCTGGTCAGGTTACAGAAATTTTAGACTAAGTAAATACAAATAATTATTTATGAGCCAGTTGATTATTATTATCAACTGGCTTTATAAACAAACGGGCGTAGTTCAAGGGTAGAATAGCGGTCTCCAAAACCGTTGATGGGGGTTCGAATCCCTCCGCCCGTGCCATAAAATAAAAAATCATGACAAAAGTCGTTAATTATATTACAGAAGCATTTACTGAATTAAAATCAAATGTAACGTGGACAAATTGGGCAGAATTACAAAAACTAACTATTATAGTTGCTGTTTTTTCTATTGTTTTTTCCCTACTAACATTTGGTGTTGATGAAGCAATTATAGTAATAATAAAAAATATTTACAGTTTTTTAAAATAATAATAAATTTCAATGTCAGATATTAACATTAAGAAATGGTATGTAGTAAGGGCTGTTAGTGGACAGGAAAATAAAGTTAAAAACTATATTGAAACTGAAATAAACAGGCTGGGTATGTCTGACTATGTATCACAAGTACTTGTTCCTACCGAAAAAGTAGTACAGATAAAAGACGGAAAAAAAATAAGCAAAGAAAAAGTATATTTTCCAGGATATATTATGATCGAAGCCATCCTTACAGGAGAGGTTCCTCATATTATTCGATCAATTACTAATGTAATTGGATTCCTAGGAGAAACAAAGGGTGGTGATGCTGTTCCGTTACGTCAATCTGAAGTAAATAGAATGTTAGGTAAAGTTGATGAGTTAGCCGTAAATGCTGATTCAATAGCTATACCGTTTTCATTTGGAGAAACTATTAAAGTAATAGACGGGCCTTTTAATGGTTTCAATGGAACTATAGAGAAGGTTAATGAAGAAAAGCGTAAGCTAGAAGTGATGGTTAAAATTTTCGGTAGAAAAACACCATTAGAACTTAGTTTTATGCAAGTTGAAAAAGTATAATATTTTGTTACATTCATATTAAACAAGATCTTTCGCTTCCAAGAAAGATGTTAAAATTTTAAAAACAATGGCTAAAGAGATTAGTAAAGTAGTTAAACTACAAGTAAAGGGAGGTGCAGCGAACCCATCGCCACCGGTAGGACCTGCTCTGGGAGCTGCTGGTGTTAATATCATGGAGTTCTGTAAGCAATTTAATGCTAGAACTCAAGATAAAGCTGGCAAAATTTGTCCGGTACAAATTACCGTGTACAAAGATAAGTCATTTGACTTTGTTGTAAAAACACCACCTGCTGCAGTTCAGTTGTTGGAAGCAGCAAAATTAAAGTCTGGTTCAGGAGAGCCTAACCGTAAAAAAGTAGCAAGCGTTACTTGGGATCAAATTAAAGCAATAGCCGAAGATAAAATGCAAGATTTAAATGCATTTACTATTCAAGGTGCTATGACTATGATCGCAGGAACTGCTAGATCTATGGGTATAACAGTTTCAGGAACAGCTCCTTTTTAATCCGATAAAAGAATTAGACAATGGCAAAATTGACAAAAAAACAAAAAGAAGCAGCATTAAAAATTGATAAAAACAAGTTATATTCTTTAAAAGATGCTTCGGTATTATTAAAAGAATTAGCTTCAGCAAAATTTGATGAGTCTGTAGATATTGCAGTACGTTTAGGGGTTGACCCGCGTAAAGCAAATCAAATGGTAAGAGGGGTAGTTACATTGCCTCATGGAACTGGTAAAGATGTAAGAGTATTAGCTCTTGTAACTCCAGATAAAGAAGCAGAAGCTAAAGCAGCTGGTGCCGACTATGTTGGTTTAGACGAATACCTTCAAAAAATTAAAGACGGTTGGACAGATGTTGATGTTATCATCACAATGCCTTCTGTAATGGGTAAATTAGGTCCCTTAGGTCGTATTTTAGGACCAAGAGGTTTAATGCCAAATCCTAAAACTGGTACAGTTACTATGGATGTAGCTAAAGCCATAGAAGAAGTAAAAGCTGGTAAAATTGACTTTAAAGTTGATAAAACTGGTATCGTTCATGCTGGAATAGGTAGAGTATCTTTTGATGCTGATAAAATCTATGACAATGCACACGAAATAGTACAAACATTAATCAAAATGAAACCAACTGCAGCTAAAGGTACTTACATTAAGTCTATATACTTAACAAGTACTATGAGTCCTGCTATTGCCTTAGATCCTAAAGCAATATAAATTGGTAGTTAAAAACTTTTAGTATGACTAGAGAAGAAAAATCAATCGCGATTGAAAATTTAACTGCACAGTTAGCGGGAGTTAATGTTATTTACTTAGCAGATACTTCAGGACTTGATGCAGCATCAACATCTGATTTAAGAAGAGCTTGTTTTAAAGCTAATATTAAATTAGAAGTAGTTAAAAACACCTTGCTTGCTAAAGCTATGGAAGTTTCTGATTTAGACTATGGCGATTTGCCATCTGTTTTAAAAGGAAACACCGCTATAATGATTTCAGATACTGCTAATGCACCTGCAAAAATTATAAAAGATTTACGTAAAAAAGGGACTAAGCCAACTTTAAAAGGGGCTTATATTAATACAGAGATTTATATAGGTGATGATCAGTTAGATGCATTAGTTACTATTAAATCTAAAGAAGAGCTTATTGGTGAACTTATTGGATTACTTCAATCACCAGCTCAAAGAGTTATTGCAGCACTTCAAAATCAAAATAAAGAAGAAGTTGCACAATAAACAAGCGCACAATAATAAATTATATTTTACAAAACATTTTAAACGATAGAAAAAATGGCAGATTTAAAACAATTCGCAGAACAATTAGTTAGTTTAACAGTTAAAGAAGTTAATGAATTAGCTACAATATTAAAAGATGAATACGGTATAGAACCAGCTGCAGCTGCTGTTGTAGTTTCTGGTGGTGGTGCAAGTGCTGATGCTGCAGAAGAAAAAACTGAATTTACAGTAGTTCTTAAAGAATCAGGTCCTTCTAAATTAGCTGTTGTAAAAGCAGTAAAAGAATTAACAGGATTAGGACTTAAAGAAGCTAAAGATTTAGTGGACAGCGTTCCTTCAAACATCAAAGAAGGTGTAACTAAAGATGAGGCTGAAGGTCTTAAAAAATCTTTAGAAGAAGCTGGAGCTGTTGTTGAACTTGTTTAATTAAAACATAACAATAATACTAGGTTTAGACCTTGGGAGAGCATCCCAAAGGTCTAAACCATTTTTCGTATAGTAAATACTTATACGCTATTTAATATATTTCTTAATAAATTTATCCATAGATGATTGCTAATCAGACTGAAAGATTAAATTTTGCTTCTACTAAGAACATCCCTGATTATCCAGATTTTCTTGATATTCAAGTGAAGTCATTCCAAGATTTTTTTCAACTTGAAACTAAATCAGACGAAAGAGGCAACGAAGGTTTATATAATACCTTCATGGAAAACTTTCCAATTACAGATACAAGAAATAATTTTGTTTTAGAATTTCTTGATTATTTTGTAGATCCACCACGCTATACAATTGAAGAATGTATTGATAGAGGATTAACTTATAGTGTGCCATTAAAAGCAAGACTTAAATTATATTGTACTGATCCTGAACACGAAGATTTTGAAACTATTGTTCAAGATGTCTATTTAGGAACAATACCATATATGACTCCAAGTGGAACTTTTGTGATCAATGGTGCAGAACGAGTTGTCGTTTCTCAATTACATAGATCTCCGGGTGTTTTCTTTGGACAGTCTTTTCACGCAAATGGAACTAAGTTGTATTCTGCTAGAGTTATTCCTTTCAAGGGTTCTTGGATTGAATTTGCTACAGATATAAATAATGTAATGTATGCGTACATTGATAGAAAGAAAAAATTACCAGTTACTACCTTGTTTAGAGCAATCGGATTTGAAAGAGATAAAGATATCCTTGAAATATTTGACCTTGCTGAAGAAATCAAAGTTTCAAAAACAGGTATTAAAAAATATATTGGTAGAAAATTAGCTGCTCGTGTACTTAACACTTGGCATGAAGATTTTGTAGATGAAGATACAGGTGAAGTAGTTTCTATCGAACGTAACGAAATTATTTTAGATCGTGATACTATCTTAGACAAAGATAATGTTGAAGAAATAATCACAGCAGATGTAAAAAATATTTTATTACATAAAGAAGACAGTAATCAAGCGGATTATGCAATTATTCATAATACGTTACAAAAAGACCCTACAAATTCTGAAAAAGAAGCTGTAGAACATATATATAGACAACTACGTAATGCTGAACCGCCTGATGAAGAAACAGCACGTGGAATAATTGATAAATTGTTCTTCTCTGACCAAAGATATAATTTGGGCGAAGTAGGTCGTTATAGAATTAATAAA
>NZ_CAWUTS010000124.1:0-10197 GCF_963925415.1 uncultured Flavobacterium sp.
CCTGTTAATGTTTTAATCTTAGATGAGCCTTCAAATCACTTAGACATGAAGACAAAAGATATTATTAAAGATGCTCTGCGCGACTTTGATGGTACATTAATCTTGGTGTCGCACGATAGAGATTTCTTAGATGGTTTGGCTACGAAAGTATTCGAATTTGGTAATCAAAGAGTGAAAGAACATTTTGAAGACTTGAAAGGTTTCCTAGAAATTAAGAAAATGGATTCGTTAAAAGAAATTGAAAAATAGAGATTAGGCGTTATTAATAAGCGGTTAGTTAAGTAAATAGTAAAAAAGCTCCAATTGGAGCTTTTTATTTTTTTTATAATTCAACTTTCCAAATTTTTAAAAGTTCAATAAATTCTTTTAAAACAGATTTATTTATAGTTTCTTCATCACATTTGTTTAAAGCAAATATTGGAGCGTAATAGAAAAAGGAATTATGTGTGTTGTTTTGTAAAAAATGGATGCTGTAACCATTATTATCTGTTACATTACACTTACTAATTTTATTTGAGCCAATTCTAAAATCTGTTTGCTTGTATTTTTGAAAATTAATTGTTTGTTCAGATGTCAAAGAGTTGAATAATTCTTCTCTTTTTTCATCATTTAATTTAATTTTTTCAACGGTTTTTTTATATTTTTTCCCTTTAAGATAGCTTTTTGGAATTTTTTCTTTAAATACATTTATTGTACTGTCTTCTGAAAACACATAATGGATTCTATCATCAAAAGCATTCCAACCATAACCAATAGAAACCGTAACACAAATATCATTTCTTCTAAGTTCAAAAGGGAATTCTAAAGTTTTAACATCAATTGAATCTTTTAAACTTAAAAATAAGAAAGGATTATCTATTTTCTTTTCAATAACAGATTTCTCTTTCGTTACTTCATCAACTCTTGGATTTAAAATACTTTTTTCTTGTTTATTGCAAGAAAACAAAGTGAGAACTACTAGTATAAATACCTTTCTCATTAGTTTTATTTTAAGAAAAAAATTACAATAATTATGCCGTAATCTTTCAATAAATGCTATTTCTTCCTCCACTTATCAAAACCCATAGCGGAACTTTTCATTTCTTTTTGCCATTGTATACCATATTCTTTATTCAATGACTCAAACACTAATGCATTTTTAGCTTCGTATTCTTGAAAATTCACTGGAGGTAAACAACCAAAATCATAGTATTGAATGTTGTATTTTTTAGCAAAATCGAGATCTTCTTTGGTAATGGTTGACGCAATTCCTCCAATGATGTAAATAGTTTGCGTTTTTGAATTTACTTCAATTTTAGTTTCCTGACCTTTTACTTTAATTTTTGTAGTTGTTGCTCTTGATTGTTTTTCTTGTGCTTGTGTTTGAAAACAAAAGAATAAGAATACAGCCAAAATTTTATAATTCATCTTTTTGTATTTTATTAGTTACATCGGCTCCACCCCATTCTACTAGCGTAAAACCTTTACGATTTGTTTTTGGTAATTGTTGTTCTTTAATGCTTTCAAATTGATCTATACCGTAAAATTCCATATATACTCTAATTACTGTTTCTGGTTTTGGTTTTACCTTATTCACAGAAATTTCATTACAAGCATCATTTGTTAAAAAATGAATAAAATTGAACTCATTTCGTTCTAAAATAGGCAACCAAAACTGTATAAATTCATTAGTTTCTTGATTATTCAATCCAATATGTTTCAATTTTTCAATAAAAAAATCGATTAAGTTTTCTTTTTCAACAACAAAACCATCTGTATATTGATAATGTTCGTTTGGAAAATCTATTACTCCATCCCAAAACAAAGAACTATAATTACGTTTGGTTTTGGTGTCAAAAAGTTGTCCGTTTGGAGCAGCAATTACTTTCCAATTTCCTTCATATTTAGGAAAAGTAGTTAGTAATTTCCCTTTAAAATCGAATTGCAGTGTAACCTCTGTTTCTTTTGTTGGATAGAGGTAAATTACTGGTTTTCTAAGTAAAATTTGTTTATCATTTGAAACAAGTAGAGCTTTTAAAGAGATAGTAATCGTTTTTTGTTTTCCAATTATTATTTTTTGTGATTCATAGTTCGCTTTTTCAAACTGTAAAATATCATTTTTTCTAACTTCAATATTATAATTTCCTAAGCTGTCAGAATTTGCTATTACTTTGGAGTTAAGATTGGTTATTTTCACATCTTTCACTGGCTCGCTTTCGCAATTGATTACCTTACCTACAAGTATTCTAGCTTTTTTCTTTGCGTTAAGCTTGTATTCATTAGCATATAACATATACATTTTTTCTAATTCTTTTTTAGAAATGTTTTTGGTTGTGATAACTAGTGCTCCATTTTGAGCTTTTTCACCATAAATTGCTGTTGCAGCTTGGTATTTTAACACATCCACTCTTTCAATATTATTAGGGTTGATGTCCTTTAAAATATCTTCTGATACATAGTTAGAATTGACAACGTATAAAATTTTATTGGCAATATTTACTGTTGGTTTTGTATTTATTCTCCATCCTTTTTGCTTAGGTATTGAATCTTGAGCAAACACTACAGAGATTGAAAAAACAACAAATAATAGGATTAATTTACTTTTCATATGTAGATATTTATTTGTTTTTTATAGGTCATATGGTATCGCCATCTTTATTGGTGTATGTTTGCAGCAAACTTGTTGTTAGTGGCGATTTCATATTTTTTAAATTATTTCTTTTTTAGTGGCTTTCCATTTTTCGTACTAATAATAACTACGCCATCTTTTCCTTTTTCACCATATCGTTGTTGTGCTTCTTCTTTTTGATAAATCGTTGTTGCTGTAATTTTTTGCTTATCTAAAGGATAATAAGGACTTGTTGGATTTTTCCCAAACAAAGACTCTTCAGAATATTCTACTCCATTTATAATATACAATGGTTTTTTCAAAACAATCATAGTGTCTATTTCTTCATTATCTATCATGGTTTCTATTTTACTCATACTTTCTACTTCTCCATCAATAACCACTAAAGGATTTGGTTTCACATTGCTCTTTTGATTTTGCATCGCATCATTAGCGTTAGGCAAGAAAGTATTTCGAGGTATTTCATTTTTTGATGCTATAATAGGTTGTATTGTATTGTTTACAGAAACAATGCTCTTTGGTTTGGCTAAAATAGAGTCAGATTTTGATGAAAATCCTACTATTCTTTCTTCACTTGGTAGTGTCTTTTCATCGAGTTCTCCTAATTGCATTTCATCATTATGAACAATTGACATCTCTTCGAAAACAATCTCAGGTTGATTATTCAGTAATACGTTCTCGTTTTTTTTAAGCGAAAGAGTTGTGTCTTTCTTTAGTTCTACTAAAGGTGCTACAAGTATCATTTTCTTTTTAATAGTGTCAGAAACTACAATGCTGTTTTCTTCTCTTTGAATAGGAGTAGTATTCATGTAAAAATGATATATAATAGTTGCCACAATAACCACTGAAGCTGCAACACTGATTTTTTTCCAACTGTTTTTCTCTTGCTTTAAAACATTGGTATCTAATTTATCTTCAACTCTCGACCACACTTTTTCCATTCCTGGGAAAGTATTCAATTCTGCATTTTTAGCAGCTTGTTGTATTTTTTTATGTAATTTATTTTCAATTTCCATTGCCTTATCTCGCTTTTTGATAGTAATATATATTCACTAGCTCTTTTAACTTTGTTTTTGAAGCATTTAATTGTGATTTTGAAGTGCCTTCGGAAATACCTAATTGAGCCGCAATTTCTTTATGTGAAAAGCCTTCAATAACAAACAAATTGAAAATGGTGCTACAACCTTCTGGAATGTAGTTAAGTAGTTTCAGTAAATCGGCTTCTTCCAAATCGGTAACATCATCGGCTAAAGGCAGCGATTTATAACTTACATCTTCTAAATACAAATTGAAGTTTATGTTTTTCTTTAACTGTAGTAAACATTGGTTTACCACAATTTTTCGAGCCCAAGCTTCAAAAGCATAATTCTCCTTTAACTGATTCAGCTTTGTGAAGATGATAAAAAATCCATCTGCTAAAACTTCTTCTATTTCTTCCTCTTTTTTCAAGTAGCGCTTGCATAAACTATAAAGCTTAGGAGCCATATATTCATATAGCTGCCGTTGCCCATCACGGTTCTGTTTTTTACAGGCTTTTATTATTTTTTCATCCATCACAATTGGTTTGCTATTTATATAGAGTATAAAATTTAGAAAAAGGTTGGGAAAGCATTGAAAATATTTCTTTAAAAATAAAAAAAGGCATACGTTTTTTATCACTTATGCCTTTATATTTTTACTATTTCTATTATTATTCTTTAAAAACCATATCAATACACATGATTGCTGCTAGGATTAATTGTCGTATTGGATCTTCTGCTCCAACCGAATTATCTATATTTAAAACATAATTATCTGCGCTAGTAAAAAACTCTTTACCCATTCCAGCCCATTTTTTAGAAACGGTTGCAATTTCTTTATTATGTTGTACAAATTTAAAATCCCAACCTGTCCATTTACCTTGCAAAGTACATAAATGTCGGTCGTTTGCATCGTGAATTTCGAATTTCCCTCCAAAAGAGAAAACTTTTTGTTTAAAAACGCCAATTAAACGTTCGTTTTGATCAAAAACCTCAACATCCGATTTAAAAAGAGCTACTCCTCTTTTTACACTTACAATTGGTTTTCCTTGCGTATCGCTAACGACAACATGGAAAGGAGTCATTCGCTTATAGTCTGTAAAACGGAAAAGTTTGGTGAAAAATCCTAAATTAGGTTCTGTGCAAGACATCATTAACGAGCCATTCTCTGGATTAAAAATATCATAACTATTGGCAGCTTTAAACATGCCTACTTTTTCTTTCACTAAGAAAACGTTTCTAGATAAAATGGAATTCATTTATTTATTGATTGTTAATTTATATATTTCAGACTTTAATTCTTCTGTGTCATTATCTTCGCAAAGTAGAAATTCGATTTCTTTATCGGATTCTTTGAATAACGTAATCCCTTCAAATTTATTTGTTTTAGAAATTAGCATCGTATTTTCTAGTTCAAGATTTTCTACATTAATTTTCCCTAAAAAAGAACCTAAAATTTCACCATCAAGATAGGTCGAAGTCGTATTTTCAACGGCTGCTAAAAAATAAATGGTTGTATCAACAAGAATAGCATCGGTAAAAGTAGCTTCAACATCATTAATCTTTGGTAATATTATTTTCTTAAACACCAAAGAATCGTCTGCGCTCAATATAAAAATGCCATTAGCACTATTTCCTGCATTTCCTCTTTGGAAAAAATAACTTTTATCCGGTGTAATAATTACTCCTTCAATATTCAAATCATCATCAGAAAGAGAAGCTTCTTTTTTAAACCTTTCATAGACTACGCTGAAATCTTTATTTTCAATCTTCTTCGATTTCAAATCATAACTAATTCTTTGATTTCTCTTTTTTGTAGAACCAGAACCCAAAATAATTACGTTATTGTCTTTTAAAGCCATCGATTCAAAGTCGAGTTTGTCTTTTTTTAGGATATTTTCAGCAGGGTTTTCAACCAAAGCATGTTTTTCTAAACTTGCTTTTTCAATTTGATATTCATACAAATAGGTACTATTATCTGAAATCAAGAATAGAGAATTCTCGTTAAATAACAAACCTGATGCCGAACCAATACCCATAATATTAAGAAACAATTGAAGCTGAAATTTTTCCATTTTGCTTGATAATTTTTTTGGTTGTAAAAATACATTTATCTTTATGAATAAAATTTAAAAAATGAAAAATATAGATACTTCCACGCTTAAAGTTACAAAGCCTATTCAATTAAAAAATATCCCAACGCTTATTGATGTAGCTACTTCTGAAAAAAAGAAGGAAAAAGAACTACAAAAAACAAGAGAAAAGCTAAGCAAATTGCAAGACAAAATGTATGCACATAATAAATATGGTGTGTTAATTTGTCTACAAGGAATGGATACCGCTGGAAAAGACAGTTTAATTAGAGAAGTTTTTAAAGAGTTCAATGCTCGTGGTGTTGTAGTGCATAGTTTTAAAACTCCAAATTCAACCGAATTGGAACATGATTATCTTTGGAGACACTATTTAGCGTTACCCGAAAAAGGGAAATTTTCTGTTTTTAATAGAACACACTACGAAAACGTATTGGTTACACGCGTTCATCCTAATTATATTCTGAATGAGAATATTCCAAGTATCAATTCGGTAGAAGATATAACTCCAGCATTTTGGGAAACCCGATTTGAGAGTATCAATGCCTTTGAAAAGCACATTACTTCAAATGGGATAATTGTATTAAAATTCTATTTGCACTTAAGTAAAGAAGAACAAAGACAACGTTTATTGCGAAGATTAGAAACTGAAAAACACAATTGGAAATTTTCTCCAGGCGACTTGAAAGAACGTGAATTATGGAATACATATCAAGAATGTTATGAAGATGTATTAAATAACACATCAAAAGATTATGCTCCATGGTTTGTTGTTCCTGCTGATAATAAAGAAACGGCACGATATATTGTAGCCAAAATTATGTTAGATGAATTGAATAAATACGATTTTCATTACCCAGAATTACAAGACGATATAAAGAGTAATATTAAAATCTACCATGATCAATTGAATAGTGAGGCATAAGGTTGTAGTTAAATTAGCGGTTGACTAAAATCTAAAAACTCAAAATAAACCCTATATTTGCAACTTTAAAATTGCAAATGAATTTATCTACATACACCAAAGAATTTTCTTATAATTTAAAGTTGGCTTATCCTATAATTTTAGGAATGTTAGGTCATACTGTTGTTGGAATTGTTGATAATGTTATGGTAGGCAAATTAGGGGCTGATGAATTGGCAGCAGTTTCCTTAGGAAATAGTTTTATTTTTATAGCGATGTCTCTAGGAATAGGGTTTTCAACAGCCATTACTCCATTAATTGCTGAAGCTGATGGCAGAAAAAACATTGAGGAGGGTAGAAGTATATTTCATCATGGCTTGTATTTATGTTCAATTTTAGGCCTTGTTTTGTTTGCGTTAATTTTCTTTTCAAAACCACTGATTAGTTTTATGGGTCAACCCGAAAATGTAGTTGAGCTAGCTAAGCCTTACTTAAATATAGTAGCGTTTTCTTTGATACCCTTAATAATTTTTCAAGCATACAAACAATTTGCAGATGGAATGAGTGAAACTAAATACTCCATGTGGGCAACTATTTTAGGCAATCTTGTTAATGTGCTTTTAAATTATTTATTGATATATGGTATATGGATTTTTCCAGAATTGGGAATTGTAGGTGCGGCTATTGGCACTATAGTGTCCAGAATTGTAATGCTAGTATTTATGCATTATATGATGACTATAAAAGAAAAATTTCATCCTTTTTTTAAAGATTTTGATATAAAAAAAATTAAAAAAGAAGTTAATAAAACCATCATAAAATTAGGAACACCATCAGCATTGCAAATGTTTTTTGAGGTAGCCCTTTTTACAGGTGCCATATGGCTTTCAGGAATTGTAGGTACCACAAGCCAAGCAGCTAATCAAATTGCATTAAGTTTAGCATCTTTAACCTTTATGTTTGCTATGGGATTAAGTGTGGCCGCTATGATACGAGTTGCCAATCAAAAAGGATTAAACGATTATAAAAAACTGCGTATTGTGGCCATGTCCATATTTTTATTAGCTATATTTTTGGAAATAATTTTTGCTTTAATTTTCATTATTTTTTATGATTATTTTCCATTATTATTTTTAGAATCAAAAGATGGCTTAGGCAATCCTATTTTAGAAAACCTAGAAGTTATTGCAATTGCTTCGCATTTATTACTAGTTGCAGCTGTTTTTCAAATCTCAGATGGCATTCAAGTTGTAGTTTTAGGAGCATTGCGTGGTTTGCAGGATGTAAAAATTCCTATGTATATGACATTTGTTTCGTATTGGATTATAGGCTTCCCTATATCAATTTATTTAGGACTTTATACCGATTTACAAGCAGTAGGAATATGGCTAGGACTTTTAGCAGGATTAACAGCGGCAGCTATTTTTTTGTATCTTCGCTTTAATTACTTGACAAAAAAATTAATTAATAAATAATTATGATATCAGCAGCAATATTTGGAATAATTTTAATAGGCATTAGTTTTGCTATTAAATCACAAAATCAACAAGCCCAAAAATTATCAAACCCACTTAAATATGCAGGTTTGTTGATCGTATTATTGGGTTTTTTATCATCGCTATTTGTTCAGATTGAAGCAGGAAAAGTTGGTGTAAAATCATTATTTGGAGAAGTAAAACCTTCTATATTAGAAAGTGGTTTGCATATTGTAAATCCATTATTTGACATAACTCCATTTGATATACAAACACAAAATTATACAATGTCAGCTTTAAATGAAGAAGGGGCTAAATCTGGAGATGATGCCATACGAGTTTTATCTGCTGATGGTTTAGAAGTAATTATTGATTTAACAGTTTTATATCGAGTTTTACCTGGTGATGCACCCGTTATTTATAAAAAATTAGGGATCAACTATTCCGATAAAATTGTACGCCCTGTTACACGAACGCGTATCAGAGACAATGCTGTTTTTTATGATGCAGTAGCATTATACTCATCTAAAAGAGAAGAGTTTCAAACTAGAATTTATAATTCTATCGAAAAAGATTTTAAAAGTAGAGGATTGGTTTTAGAGCAATTATTAATACGTAATATTAATTTACCAGCTTCTGTAAAAACAACTATAGAATCTAAAATTAATGCCGAACAAGAAGCTCAAAAAATGATTTTTGTTTTGCAAAAAGAAAAACAAGAAGCTGAGCGTAAACGTGTCGAAGCTCAAGGTATTGCCGATTATCAACGCATAATTTCTTCGGGTTTAACAGATAAGCAATTGCAATATGAATCTATTAAAGCGCAGCTAGAAATTGCTAAATCACAAAATGCTAAAGTAATTTTAATGAATGGTAAAAGTACACCGATAATTTTATCAGATAAATAAACAATTTAATTGCAAGAAAAATGATAAGACCAAAATTTATATTAGGAGATAATTCAGACTTTCCAGATGACATTTTCATTGTACATCTTGATTATCCAAGATTTTTAATCAACTTAAAAGATGATGAAGTAGAGTTTTTAGAAGAAATTGATGAAGAGGATGAACGCGAATTAGAATCGGAAATGGAACATTTAATAACTCTCGCCGGTGAGTTTTATGATAAGGAAATGGAAGAATTTGAAGATTAATTCTGCTCGTTAAAACCATTTTTTAGAGTATAAACAGCTAATCCAACTCTAGTTTTTAATTCTAATTTCTCAAAAAGACTATCTCTATAGTTTTCAATAGTTCTTGGGCTACAAAACATTTTTTCTGAAATTTCTCTATAATTCATTTCGGTTACAGTGTATTTCAAAAATTCTTTTTCTCTATCTGATAAAATAATTTCTCTTTCGGCATCAATATTATCATCACTTAAACTAGTAAAAACTTTACTTGCTGCCCATTCTGGAAAAAAATGCCCGTTTGAAAACAGTTTTAATAAAGCATTTTCTAATTCTATAGGATGCACATTTTTAAGCATATAGCCTTTTGCACCATTTTTTATCATTTTAATTAAGCTTTGCTCGTCATCTTGCATGCTTAAAGCCATTATTAGAATATCTGGATAGGTTTCTTTTAGCCAAAACGCAGTTTCAAAACCATTCATTATTGGCATACTTATATCTAACAAAACAATATCTGGAATGTTGTTTTTTGAAAATTTTTCTTGCAAGTCTTTACCATTTTCACAAACATATAGCACTTCAAAAGAGTGAAAATTTGAAATTATACTGCTTAATGCATTTGCAATTAACACATGATCGTCTACAATTACAATAGATTTTTTCATTTTTATAAAGGTATTAATATTGTAAGTTTTGTTCCAAAATTTGTTTTACTTTCAAGTTCAAATGTGCCACCAAGAATTTCTGTTCTTTTTTTTATATTATGTAGCCCAATTCCGTTTGTTTTTAGTTTTTTCAAATCAAAACCAATTCCATCATCTTGTAACTGCAATTGAATAGAATTATCTTTCTTTTGCAAAGAAATAAATATGTTTTCACATTTAGAATGTTTGATGCTGTTTTGTAAAAACTCTTGCACAATTCTATATAATACACTTTTAATTTGATAGGACTCCACTAAAACAA
>NZ_CAWUTS010000125.1:0-26613 GCF_963925415.1 uncultured Flavobacterium sp.
TTCTAAAAATAAAATATTAGATCTTTATTCTTTTGCTAAAAAGAACAAAATTAATTACACAAATAAACCTTATGCTTCATTTGATTATTGGGATGAGATAAACAATAAAACAAAATTTTCAATCTGTTTACCAGTCAATGAAGAAATTATTACATCTGAAGGAAATGATATTGAAGGCAGAAAAATGTTCGAATTTAAAGCTGTAAAAGTCACGTTTATTGGCGATTATTCTCATTTAAGAAAAGCTTGGAAAGAGGCCTTTAACTACATAGAAAAAAACAAGCTAACACAAGACTTAAATGGCAACTATATAGAGTCATATGAAGTTTTTGCACCGACAGAAAAGAATCCATCTAAGTGGATTACCGAAATTTATGTACCCATAATATCCGATACTCCAAAAAGAAGATCAACACATATAAATTCGTATAAAAATAAAACGGCTACAGACTCATCTACTGTTTCTACACCCGAAAAATAATTATTTATTTAACAAATACTTTACGGCAGTTTCGGCAGCTTGTAAGCCAAACTGAGCTGGCATCCAGCTGTTTGTTCCATAAAACGATTTTTTATAATTTTTTCCATCTGTTATTTTTAAACTAGAAGCATCTGGCATTTCTACTGAAAAAACAGCTTTAACTCCTTTATTAATTTTAACTAATTTTAACCGTTTTCTAATGTTTTTAGCTAATGGACAATCTTTAGTACTGCTTATATCTCTAACCATAACTTTGCTCGAATCGTACTTTCCACCTGCACCCATGCAACTTACAATTTTAACTTTTTTTCTTTTGGCTGAAATAATTAAATTCAATTTTGGGGTAACACTATCAATACAATCTAACACATAATCAAACGCAGTAGTTACAATTTCAGTAGCACGTTCTGGCGACAAAAACTCGTTAACTTTAGTCAATTTTAAGGCCGGGTTTATATCTAACAATCTTAGAGCGACTATTTCTACTTTTGACTGACCTATGGTAGAATGTAATGCAGGTAATTGTCTGTTTATATTTGTAACATCTACTGTATCACCATCAACAATTGTCATTTTTCCAATGCCGGCTCGTACTAAAAACTCTGCCGCAAAACTGCCCACACCACCTAATCCTACCACTAATATATTAGCGTTTTTTAATCTATTAATTCCTTCTTCTTTGAAAAGCAATTCTGCTCTTTCTTGCCATTGTGCCATTTTAATTGTGTAATTGTTTAAAAACTTTATTGAAATTGGTTCTTATGTTCTCTTTCAAATCTTCGATTGTTATTTTTTTTGTCGTTGCCGCTTTATTATACACATCTAATATTGTTTCTTTTATAGTGTCGGTTTCTAAAAAAATTCGATCCATTGGAACATAATTAAAAACCGATTCTAAGTCAGGGTTTCTTAGTAAATTTTTTCCAAAAGACAAATAAAATCCGTTGTCTAAAAGCGATTTTGCTACGGGTATATTTTTGGAAAAACCATGAATAATCATTGGGTTGTCAATTTTCATTTCCTTTTTTATTGCAATTACTTCCTGATAAGAAGCTACACAATGTAAAATAATGGGTTTTGATAAAGCTTGAACCAATTCAATTTGCTTTTGAAAAACGTCTATTTGATATGAAAACGGAATTTTTATTCGTTTATCTAAGCCACATTCTCCAAGTGCTAAACATTGCGGTTGATTTAATTTGTCTTGAATAAACACTAAATCTGAAAAGAAACGATTTTGGTCAATATACCATGGATGAATTCCAACTGAATATTGTGGAATAGCATCGTCAAATTCCCAAGGATATTGATTAACTATCTCTAATACATTTGTTAGATTTGAAAATTGATGGGTGTGTAAATTGATGAATTTCATTAATCGTGAAATTTTTTAACACCTGCATGTATTACTATAGGCAAATCATTTTCAAGCGGAACTATGGGGCACGAATACTTAAAGTTATATGCACAGTAAGGATTATATGCTTTATTAAAATCTATAAGCACATCTGTCGATTTTGGAATTGTCATGTCTAAAAACCTTCCTCCAATATAACTTTCTTTTCCATTACTTAAATCTGAAAAAGGTAAAAACAAATAATCAGCAAATCCTTTTTTTGTAGAAAGCTCTATGTTTTTATATACGTTTAAAACTAAATTCGTTGAATCAATACTAAAATGCAGTTCTCCATATTTAATGTATAATGGTTTTCTATCGGTTGTGGTTTTCATTTCAAAAGATTTTTGTCTTTTTGCCTTTACAAATCGTGCTTTTACAACAAACTTTTTGTCAACAGGAAAAAAATCTAAACCTTTAAAATGATCCCGGTCTTCTTTAGTTAGTGGGCTGCGCAAAGAATCCGCAAAAAACACATTTAAATCTTCTTGATATGCTTCACTAGATTTAACTTTTTCTTGAGCTAAAAGATTTATAGTAAACAAAAATAATATGCAAGCGATTTTTTTCATTGCTGATTTTTTTTACAAAAATATAAATTTTAAATTACATTCTTTTCTTAAAGCCTTTTGTATTTTTGCATTATTAAAATTATGATAAAAAAAATCTTTCACAAGTACATAGATAATTTTAGAGGATTTTCAAGAGAAATTTGGATTCTTACATTGGTTACATTTATTAATCGTGCAGGAACAATGGTGCTGCCCTTTTTATCAAAATACTTGAAAGAAGATCTTAATTTTTCTTTAAGTCAGGTAGGTTGGATTATGGTTAGTTTTGGTTTTGGATCCATGTTAGGGTCATGGCTAGGTGGAAAACTGTCTGATAAAATTGGATTTTATAAAATAATGATATTCAGTTTGTTTACTAGTGGAATATTGCTTTTTGCATTGCAATACATTACAACTTACATAGGCTTATTAATTTCAATGTTTGTCATTATGACTGTAGCAGATATGTTTAGACCTGCTATGTTTGTTTCCCTTGGAGCTTATTCTAAACCCGAAAACCGTACGCGATCATTAACTTTGGTAAGATTAGCCATAAACCTTGGCTTTGCAACTGGACCTGCCTTAGGTGGTCTAATTATTATGTCGATAGGATATAAAGGATTGTTTTGGGTTGATGGAATTACCTGTCTAGTGGCTATTATAATTTTTGCTCTTTTGGTAAAAGAAAAAGTAAAACTACCCGATACTGATAAAAACAAACAAGAACAAGTATTTAGATCTTCTGTATTTAAGGACCGTGTTTATTGGCTGTTTTTAACCATGTGTTTAATTACCGGAATACTTTTTTTTCAACTATTTACAACAATTCCATTGTATCATAAAGATCAATTTAATTTAAGCGAATTAGACACTGGATTGCTGCTGGCCTTAAACGGAATATTAGTGTTTTTTTTAGAAATGCCATTTGTTAATTACATTGAAAAACACAATATAAACCGATTAAAAATTGTGGTATATGGCTGTTTAGGTATGGCGCTGAGTTTGTTTTTATTGTTGGTTAACTTTTGGGCCGGAATATTAGTAATTATGATGATTGTTATGACTGCCGGACAAATGTTTACGTTCCCTTTTGCCAATTCATTTGCAATGAGCAGAGCTCCAAAAGGTCATGAAGGACGCTATATGGCAATTTTTACAATGAGTTATAGTTTAGCTCATATTATTAGTGCAAAAACCGGAATGTTATTAATAGATACGTACAGCTACCAAACCAACTGGTTTTTTATGGGAAGTATAGGGCTGGTTGGAGTTTTAGTTGGTATTTATACCTTAAAATTGGTCAAAAAAGAAAAACAACTTTCTATAAATTAAAAAAAAAAATATGGTATTCCAAAATAAATGCCGCGTTATAACTTATAGTTTAGTGGCTTAATTTTTTATATATTTACAAAAAAAATGTATCAATTAATTGCCCAATTAAACAAAATTTTTCTTCCTAGCTTAACCCAAAGGAGGGTAGATATAACAAAAGCAAAAAAATGGCAAAAAGCACTTTTAGCGTATCGTTATATAATCACTATTAAAAGTTTAAAATAAAACAAAATTATATTTGCATATAATTTCAAAAACAGTATATTTGCACCCACAAAAAAGGCCTCGTGGCGCAACTGAATAGCGCACTTGATTACGGCTCAAGAGGTTACTGGTTTGAATCCAGTCGAGGTCACTACTACAATCCCGAAACACTTGATATACAAGGTTTCGGGTTTTTTTATTATCTTCGTGTGTCCATTATCATAACTAATTGAAATATAGAAAAAAATTAAACCCTAATAATCTTACTTCAAATAAATTAAAGTAAATAAACCCTTAAATGGTATAAACTTTTTTGTTACAGAAGCGGTTTAGAATTAAAACTAAAAATACAATTTTGAAAGCAATTCACAACTAAGACCATTTTTAGTTGATATAATATTGTTACTTTTCGTTTTAAAATAATCTAATTTAAATATTAAAAGCACCATTTTTAATTCTGAAACATTCATAGGATTTGATTTAATACGTTTATCTAACAAGTTAAAAATACTTTCTTTATTGTTTTTACTTACCTTTAGAACTTTATATAACTCAATAGTATAATCTTTCATTGCTAAATAGCACAAATGAAAAGCAGTGGATTTTTGTCAACCTTTTCTCAAAACTTTTACGAGCATTTAAGTAATTTTTGAAAATATCAATACAAGTCTGTTCAATTCATTAGTCTTCTGAATAGTTGTTTCCCATTATATTAAGATTTTGCAAAAGCAATTAGGGGCTGAATATCGTTTTTATCCGCCTTTCTAACTGCCTGTATATAGTTGCTCCTTGCTTCGTTGGCTTTAACTAAATTAGCACTGCCCCAAGAAAACAATTTGCTGTTATATAATTTTTCCATTATCAAATCTGCAATCAAACGAGAATGTCTTCCGTTTCCGTTGGCAAAACAATGGATGCTCGCCAAACGATGTTTAAACCGAATGGCTAATTCTTCCGAATTATACGTATTGTTTTCCTGCCAAAATACAGCATCATCCAACAACTGTTTTAATTCAATGCCAATTAGATAACTCTTGATACCAATGTTCTTTTCAGAGGTTCTAAAATTTCCTGCCCATTTCCAAACTTCGCCATACATACGCTTGTGCAGGTCTTTGATGAACTTTTCCGAAAACAGTTGTTCTGCTTTTAGTTTTTTACCAAAAGTCCATTGTATTGCTTTCTCGATATTGAGTTGCTCAAATTCGTCTAATTCCTCCCGAGTAGTTATAGAAGGAATACGCAAACCTTCTTTTTCCTCCTCGTCTAATGGCGTTTGACCGTCTATGTATTCAATTGTTAATCCCATAGGTATTTTGGCATTTCACTTTTTATCTCATTTGTTTTTTGAGCAATGGCTTTTCCTATGCGTTCGGTTGAATTTTGTTGGTCTTCCAACGTCATTGTATTGTTGGTGCGCATCACAATCTCGGTCGCTAATTCCTTAGCCCGTTTTTCTATCATTTGTTCTAACGATTCGTGCTTGGAAACAAAACCATACACCAACTGCATATCCATAGCATTGGCAACTTCTCGCAACGAATTAATAGAAATTGTACCATTCACTTCTCGTTCTTCTATTTGCTTGATATTTTGAGCCGAGAAATTCATTCTATTTCCCAGCTGTCGCAATGACATTTTCAAAGCGGTACGCATCGTATTTACCCAACCTTTAGGTGGCATAACGACCGTTTTTAAACTCTGAAACAAAACCAATTTTTTGTCGGTTTGGTCTAATACTAATTGTTGTTTTGTATTTTTCATCAATCTTTAGCTTTAAAATAATAGCGCAAATTTAAACCTATAACTTGAATAATACAAATTTATTTTAAACCTATACCTTTAAAAATAAAAGTATTTTTCAGGTTATAGCCTTAAAATAACTATTTTTCATCAGCCTGTAACCTGAAAATTTACACCACTATCGTTCTATTCATCAATCGTAGGAACAGCATATCTCGGGTTACTTAGTAGTTGTGAATTGCTTTCAAAATTGTATTTTTACTTATAATTCTCAGCTTCTAATAGTTAATTCCCAAGCCTGAAAGGTGTTGTTTTAAAGCATTGAATCCGCAATCCGTAATTCATTAACCAAAGAACTGACGATGTAACTTCTTTACGAAATTCACCAGCAATAAGCATAATTCTTTGCGAATTACCAATATTTAATTTCTCTCTAAAATCTTCTGTTTCTAAAAATTCAGTTAGTAATTCTTCTGCTGTATCATTGCTTCCAACTTTTAAAAGGTATTGAGAAAAAATAGCAATTATTTGCGTTGGATTTAGTGTTGCACAATAGGACGCATATTTAATTACTTGCCAAGTAACATTTTTTCCAGTATCGTCCAACTTATTTTCAATAATAACTAAATTACCTTGTTTATCAATGGCTAATAAGTCTAAACGTTCATTAGTATCAAAAAAACCATCAAACTCTTTTTGAATAATTAAAATATCTTCATTTAAACAAGATGGATTATTAGCAATCCATTCTTGTAGGTTTTCACGCTCTCTAAAACCTAAATGTTTAAAAGTTGTACTTTCAATCTTCTCAATACGATTGGTTTGTTTATTTATTATATACATAAGTCTATTTTTATTTAAGCCACTCTCCCATAATTCGCATACCTCGTTTTGAAGTAATCAAACAAAATCTCTGTCTTTACAACTCTATCCCCATCGCTAAATGTAGGGAAAGGTAATTTTGATATTATTGGAATGGAAAATTATTTAGCTCCATCGCAATACAACAGTGGTGGTTGGATTAGCAATGGTTTATTTAATTCTAATGTTTCACCTGATGGATTAAAAGGTGTATTTAAAAAAGATGGCACATTACGAAGTGTTTTTAAAAATATCCAAGAAGTACCTTTATACTTTAACGAATTGAATGAATCGCTTTTGGAATATATAAAAGCAGTAAGCCCTGCTATGGGTGATTGGTAAAAAAGTGATTTGAAATTTAATTTTCAATAAATTCTACATTTGTTAAAACAATTGAAACCGTTTCCGTAGACGGAGATGTATTGGAATAAGTTGTTGTTGCCCAAGTTTCATCATTTGCAATAACCGCTTTTTCAGGCACAATTATACCACCTATATCTGAAGCAGGGTAAAAATAATTACTTATTAATTCAACATGAGGAACCCCATTAATTGTGAAATAAAATTTTACTGAACCAAATTTAGAGACCGAATAAGTGCTTTTAAATATTGAAGTAAATAAATAGAAACATTTTCTAGCCTCAACACCATTAGAATCAACAATTGTTGTGCAATTAACAGTACTTGAATTCATAGACGTAAGAACAATCGTGTTAATAGGTTGCGGAATTATAACTGTTTCTTGATCCAATAATGACTCATCAGATGAACAATTAATTAGAAATAAAGCAGCAATCAACAGTGTGAAAGAATTTTTCATTTTATTTTAAATATAATTAAACCTACATTAATCAAAAACAAATATACCTTAATTGTTTATTTATTTATACATTTTTGACTAAAAAGTGTTATTATACTAGGTTAAAGACACTTTTTTTATATTAAAAAAAACTATTATAATTATTATCAGAGTAATATCTTTTGAAAATTCATTTTTATACTTTTATTTATAAAAGATTCATTTTATGAATATTGTACAGAAAACTTCTATAGTCATTTTTATTTATTGCAACACTTTATCTTCATTATGCAATAATTTATTTTTTAATAGACTACCTTTCAAAAAAATGTCCATAGAGAAACGTGTTTTTTTGGTCGAACAACTCTTTGAAAATTTAGATTTAGAAATTTCTAAATTTCAATCTAAAACAAATTTATATTGCAAAATAGGTTGTGGTAAATGCTGTACTAATCCAGAAATTAATGCATCGCCATTAGAATTTCTACCTTATGCTTTTCACCTTTATTTAAATGGCCAAGCAGAAAAAGTGAGGACTGAACTCATCCATAAAACAACATCTATTTGCTATGTTTATAGCCCCCTTTCTATTATTGATAAACATTCAGGAAGCTGCAACAATTACAAATACAGAGGATTAATTTGTCGTTTGTTTGGATACGGTGCAAATACCGATAAATATGGTAAATTGAGAATGTCTACTTGTTCTATTATTAAGCAAAACCAGGCTGCAAATTATGAAAAAACAAGTATTGACATAAATAACGGATTGGATATTCCAATTTTTACAGATTATTACATGAAGCTATCACAAATAGATTTTAAATTAGGAAACATCATTATTCCCATAAATAAGGCGATTGAATATGCAATTGAGGAAGTTTTACAATATTATGCATACAGACCCATGCCAAGCGGTTTTGAAAATTGCGCATAAATCGAAAGAGAAGAAGATTTATATATATTTGTAAAAAATTATTCAATTTGTTTATATTTGACATTTACCAAAAACTAATTATATGAAAAACTTATCAATTGAGGAAATTAATGACGTACTAAAAGGAACAATTATTGGAAATTTAAACTTAATCATAACTGGTCCAGAACAAATTGAACAAGCCAAAGAAAAAGAAATAACTTTTATAGGTCATAAGAAATATGAAAAAATTTGGGCAAATTCTAATGCATCTGTAGCTGTTGTAAATGAAGACATTAGCATAGAGCCAGGTATTAACAAAGCATTTATTAAAGTTAAAAATGCTGATTTAGCAATGTCACAGGTTTTAGAAATGTTTGCTCCTGCTCCTCCAATATTTCATCATGACATTCATCCTACAGCAACAATTGACTCCAACGCTTCAATTGGCAAAGGAACAAAAATTGGTGCAAATTGTTATGTTGGTCCAAATGCAGTTATTGGAGATAATGCTATTTTATACCCCAACGTTACTATTTTAGACGAATGTACAATTGGAAATTATACAACAATTTGGTCAGGAACAGTTGTTCGAGAACGATGTCATATTGGAAATCATTGTATTATTCATCCTAATGCAACAATTGGAGCAGATGGTTTTGGATTTAGAGCATGCCCCGAAAAAGGTTTAGCAAAAATTCCTCAAATTGGCAATGTAAGGATTGGTGATTATGTTGAAATTGGAGCAAATTCTTGTGTAGATAGAGGTAAATTTAGTTCAACCATAATAGGTGACGGATGCAAAATTGATAATTTAGTTCAAATAGGCCACAATTCAAAAATGGGTAAATTTTGTATTATGTCTGGAAACAGCGGCTTAGCCGGTTCGGTAACTCTTGGCAATGGCGTTATAATAGGCGGAAGCGCATCCTTAAAAGATCATATTACCGTTGGCGATGGTGCTATTATTGGTGCTGGATCTGGTGTAACTGGAGATGTAGCTGCAAAAAAAACCATGTTAGGATACCCAGCAGTTGAAGCTAGAACGGCTTTAAAACAATGGGCTATATTAAAACGAATGGCCACTACTTAAGATGTAATCGAGTGATTAAATATAAAAAGCAATTCATTCGAATTGCTTTTTATATTTAACTTTTTTACTTTTATTTTTTATAGACTTTTAAAGCTTCTTTAATTATTTGAACAGAACGAATTAAATCCTCTTTTTTAAGAACATAAGCAATTCTAACTTCATCTAATCCCATATTTGGTGTAGAGTAAAACCCTTCTGCTGGAGCAACCATAACAGTTTCTCCATTTAAATCATACGTCTCTAGTAACCATTGAGCAAAATCATTAGCGTTTTCAATGGGTAGTTTTGCTATACAATAAAAAGCACCTTTTGGAGTAGCTACTTGTACGCCATCAATTTTAAGCAGTTCTGCTATCAATACATCTCTTCTTTCTTTGTACTCAACAATTACATCATCAAAATAACTTTGAGGAGTGTCTAAAGCTGCTTCACTAGCTATTTGTGCATATGTAGGAGGGCTTAATCGAGCTTGAGCAAATTTCATAGCGGCAGACATTACTTCGCTATTTTTTGAAACAATACAACCAATACGTGCGCCACACATACTAAAACGCTTTGAAACCGAATCAATCAGTATTGCATGATTTTCTATTCCAGCTACATTCATAACCGAAAAATGTTTAAATCCGTCGTAAGTAAATTCTCTATAAACTTCATCAGCAATTAAAAACAAATCGTGTTTTATTACCATTTGAGCCAATTGATTTATTTCAACTTCAGAATATAAATAACCCGTAGGATTTCCAGGGTTACAAATTAAAATAGCTTTCGTTTTTGGAGTAATTAATTTTTCAAAATCTTCTATCGGCGGCAAAGCAAAACCTGTTTCAATACTAGATATAACAGGAACAACTTTTACACCAGACGCTACTGTATAACCATTATAATTGGCATAAAAAGGCTCTGGAATAATAATTTCATCATCAACATCCATTGTGCTCCCTAGTGCAAATAATAAAGCTTCAGAACCACCTGTAGTTATTATTATATTTTCAGTTTCAATAGGCAAATTTTGATTTTTATAGTAGTTAGATAATTTTTTTCTATAACTTTCAAAACCAGCCGAATGACTGTATTCTAAAACTTCAAAATTTGCATTTTTAACTGCATCTAGTGCTACTTTTGGAGTTTTAATATCTGGTTGGCCAATATTTAGATGGTATACTTTATGCCCTTTTTTTTTAGCAATATCTGCATAAGGAACTAATTTACTAATCGGTGATTCAGGCATTTGCTGGCCTTTTTCTGAAATTTTTGGCATATTACTTTAATTTAAAATGCAAATTTGCATATTTTTTTTAACAATATTACATTTATATAAGATAAATAATTAGTATTTTTATATAAAATAACTTTAATGCATAAAAGAATACTCTTATTTTTTTGCTTTTTTACTTATTGCATTGCATTGGGTCAAATGGATAGTAGCTGGAAATCTAAAAAGAATAAAATTACAATCCCTTTTGAATTTTCAAGTAATTTAATTCAAATAAATATATTGGTTAATAATGTTCGTTTAAAAGTTATTTTAGATACAGGATCGACAAATAATATTTTATTTAGTTTTAACCTGAATGATTCAATCAAATTAAACAACCAAGTAAAAACTAAAGTTTATGGTATAGGAATAGGCAATACTATTGAAGCATTTATGTCTAAAAACAACAATTTAAAGATTAAAGAATATGAAACTAATGATTTTAGTATACTAACAATAAGTAAAAACAACATTGGCTTTCTAACGAAACTAGGTAAAGAAATAAATGGAGTTATAGGCTTTAGTTTTTTTAAAGACCGATTAATTGAAATTGATTATGAAAAAAATGAGTTAATAATACATAAAAACAGACAATATTTAAAAAGACAAAAAATTAAAAAATTTACAAAACAAAAAATTAAGATTATTAACAACAAACCTTATTTAACAATTAATTCAACAATAGACGAGGCTACGCTGCAATTAAATTTATTATTAGACACAGGAATGAGTGATGGTTTATGGCTGTTTAAAAATGACACCCTAAGAGGATCAAAAGTATTTATAAATGATTATTTAGGGTTTGGTTTAGCTGGAGAAATTTTTGGTAAAAGATCTAGAATTAAAAATGTAAAATTATCAAATTTTCAATTTAATGATGTACTAGTTGCTTATCCTGACTCTTTATCTTTTAAAAACATCAATATTACAGATAATAGAAATGGTTCATTAGGTAGTGAAATAATTAAACGTTTTCATGTGCTTATTGATTATAAAAACGAAACATTATATTTGAAAAAAAACAAATATTTTAATGATCCATTTAATTTTAATATGTCAGGACTTGATATTAAACATTCAGGAATTGAGTACGTTAAAGAAGAAATAACATTGAATAGTTCAATTGTTTATACTAACGTCCTCAATAATTATATTAGTAATATTTCACATCATTATAAATTTTCATTTAAACCTGTTTTTATTATTTCAAATGTAAAAGAAAACTCAAATGCTCATAAAGAAGGTGTTTTGCCTGAAGACAAAATTATCAGCATAAACGATCAAAAAGCAAATAATTTTACCCTTCAACAAATAATTGAACTATTTCAATCTAAAGAAGGCAGAAAAATAAAATTAGAATTAGAACGCAATGAACAAATAATTATAGTTGAATTCTTTCTCCAAAAAATAATATAAAAAAAGCCTCCAAATTGAAGGCTTAATTATTTATTGTTCTAAAATTGATTTCTTTTTTTCGAGCAGATTAATTACTTTTTTAGGTATTACAGTGCCTTTAATTCGCAAAGTTACCATCCCACTTTCAACGTTAACAGCATTAGTTTCAACTGTAATAGATTTACTAATAGGCCCAAGATTCATGTTATATTGAACTTCAATAACATCGCTTTCTCCAGGCATAATAGGTTCGGTAGGTTTTGTAGGTATCGTACAGCCACAAGTAGATTTTACATTACGTATTTCTAAGGGAGCATCTCCTGTATTGGTAAACTCAAAAGTTCTTTTTCCAGAATCTTCTTCTTTAGTTACATTTCCATAGTTTATTGTTTCTTCTTTAAACTCAATTTTTGCACCTTGAGCATATGAAGAAATTGAAATAAACAAAATTGCTATACCTCTAAATAAATTTTTCATAATAAAATACTTTTAGTTTTGTAAATTTAAACTCTTTTACAAAAATTACAAACAAATTAACTTTTTTTATTTTAGGTTATATTGTTACTTTTGCAATGCGTATAATACAAAAACAATACCAAAACCTCTTTTCCTTTTTTTAGAGCATTGAGAAATAGGCATTTTAAAAAATAATTTACCTGCTAATCGCTGCAATCACTTCAAGGGATTTTACTTTTATCAGGGCTAGACTGTTTTAAAAAAAAATTGTTATGTAACTGCAAATCAATAATCAATAAAAAAAAAAACAATACTAAATGATTCCAGCGCAATTTAACACAAAAGAAGCAGAAGAAAAATGGTATGCGTATTGGATGAAGAACAACTATTTTCATTCAAAACCAGACAGCAGAACACCCTATACAATTGTAATTCCTCCTCCAAACGTAACCGGAGTATTACATATGGGACACATGTTGAACAACACCATTCAAGATGTATTGATACGACGTGCTCGTTTAAAAGGGTTCAATGCATGTTGGGTTCCTGGTACCGACCATGCCTCAATTGCAACCGAAGCAAAAGTTGTTGCCAAACTTAAATCTGAAGGAATTAATAAAAGTGACTTAACCCGTCAAGAATTTTTAAAGCATGCATATGAATGGACAGATAAATACGGAGGCACCATTCTTGAACAACTTAAACAATTAGGTTGCTCGTGTGATTGGGAGCGAACTAAGTTTACTATGGACGATGACATGTCGGCTTCTGTAATCAAATCTTTTGTAGATTTATACAACAAAGGATTAATTTATCGTGGGTATCGAATGGTAAACTGGGACCCTGAAGCAAAAACAACTTTGTCAGATGAAGAGGTAATTCACGAAGAACGTCAAGGAAAATTATACTACATAAATTACAAAATTGAGGGTAGCAATAAAGTTTTAACAATTGCTACAACACGACCAGAAACAATTTTTGGCGATACAGCTATATGCATAAACCCAAACGACGAACGTTTTGCTCATTTGAAAGGTAAAAAAGCAATTGTGCCTATTTGCAACCGTGTTATACCAATCATTGAAGACGAATATGTAGATATTGAATTTGGAACAGGATGCTTAAAGGTAACACCTGCTCACGATGTTAACGATAAAGCATTAGGCGATAAATACAAATTAGAAATTATAGATATTTTTAATGAAGACGCATCCTTAAACAGTTTTGGATTACATTATCAAGGAAAAGATCGATTTGTAGTTCGTGAAGAAATTGAAAAAGAATTAGAAACTATTGGAGCTTTAATCAAAACTGAAATTCATACAAATAAGGTTGGAACTTCAGAACGAACTAAAGCCGTTATAGAACCCCGATTATCAGATCAATGGTTTCTAAAAATGGAAGATTTGGCTAAACCAGCCATCAAAGCAGTTTTAGAAACAGGAGATGTAAAACTATACCCAAGTAAATTCAATAATACCTACCGCCATTGGATGGAAAACATACGCGATTGGAATATTTCGCGTCAATTGTGGTGGGGACAACAAATTCCTGCCTATTTTTATGGAGCAGGAAAAGAAGATTATGTTGTAGCCACTACCATTGAGGAGGCTTTAGTTTTAGCACAACAAACTACAAACAACAAAGAGTTAACCCTAAGCGATTTAAAACAAGATGCAGATGCATTGGATACATGGTTTTCATCTTGGCTTTGGCCCATGTCTGTTTTTGGAGGCGTTTTAGACCCTGAAAATGAAGAGTTTAAATATTACTACCCTACGAATGACTTAGTTACAGGTCCTGATATATTATTTTTCTGGGTTGCTCGAATGATTATTTCTGGATACGAATACACCAATAAAAAACCTTTTAACAACGTATATTTAACTGGATTAGTTCGTGACAAGCAACGTCGAAAGATGTCAAAATCACTAGGAAATTCTCCAGATCCATTAAAATTAATTGAAAAGTTTGGTGCCGATGGTGTTCGTGTGGGATTACTTTTAAGCACTTCTGCCGGAAATGACATTATGTTTGACGAAGAATTATGCAACAATGGAAAAGCATTTGCTAATAAAATATGGAATGCCTTTAGATTAATTAAAGGATGGGAAGTAGCCAATATAGATCAACCAGAAGCTTCTAAAATAGCGGTTGATTGGTATGAAGCTAAATTAGAACAAACGCTCGCTGAAATTGAGGATAATTTTGAAAAGTATAGACTTTCAGATGCCTTAATGGGAATTTACAAATTGGTTTGGGACGATTTTTGTTCATGGTTTTTAGAAATCATAAAACCTGCTTACCAACAACCCATTGACAAAGCTACATTTGACAAAGCAATTGAATTATTAGAAACCAATTTAAAATTATTGCATCCTTTTATGCCTTTCTTAACTGAAGAAATTTGGCAATATATTGCAGAACGAACACCCGAACAAGCCCTAATTATTTCAGAATGGCCTACAATAAAAGACACAAATTCAGAATTAATTACATCATTTGATTTTGCTGCAGAGGTTATTGCAGGAATTAGAACCATTCGCAAACAAAAAAATATTGCACAAAAAGATAGTATAGATTTAAAAGTGATTAATCATGAAAAAACTGCTACAACTTTTGATGTTGTCATTTTAAAATTAGGAAATGTTGAAAGTTTAGAATATGTGTCAGAAGCTGTTGATGGCACGTTAACATATAGAGTAAAATCAAACGAATATTTCATTCCAATTGCAGGAAACATAGATGTAGTTGCCGAAATTGAAAAGTTAAAAGCCGAATTAACATACACACAAGGATTTTTAAAATCGGTTCGAGGTAAATTGAACAATGAAAAATTTGTTGCAGGTGCACCTGATCAAGTAATTACAAACGAACGAAATAAAGAAGCAGATGCCTTGGCAAAAATTGCTACAATTGAGCAAAGTTTAGCCAGTTTAAACTAGATTTGTAAGCCGTATTTAGGTTACAAATAATAGTTTTGAATAATTTTTTGAATCGAAACAAATCCAATTTTATTCAATTGGATTTGTTTTTTTGTTAGCCACAGTAAGTCCTTAATTTCATCTTCTGCTGCAATGTTTATTTCATTGGAACTGATTTCATATTCAAAAAAAACATCCAGGGTTTTATAAGGAACATTTTTGTATAAATAATTGTTTGGTGAAGTTGCTATATACTTTAAATCGCTTGGCAATAAGTTAATGCCCAATTCTTCTTTTAATTCGCGACAAGCAGCCTGTTCTGCATTTTCATCGGGATCAATAAATCCACCTGGCAAATCCCATTTTCCTTTATCCGGATCAATGTTTCTAACTGTGAAGAGTATTTTGTCCTCATGTTTAATAATTACGGCTACAGCAGCTGCAATATTGTGATACAATACAAAATTACATGAATGACAATAAAATTTAAAATTATTATCAAATGAAAAATCTACTGATTTACAATTAGGACAAAAGTTGAAAATAGAATTGTGCTTCATTTTATTTTTTTTTCAAAATTAGTATATTATAACTTATTTTATTCTTAATTTTAATTTTTACTGTAATTTAGCCAAATGATTAAAGTTGTACTAATAGGTTCGGGCAATGTTGCATCACATTTGATTCAGTCTTTAAAAAACAATAACTCTATTGATTTAGTTCAGGTATATACTCGTTCGAAAAAATCTCTTGAAAACAAAATAGATACCACAAAAATAACAACAGAATTTTCAAGTTTAAAAGAAGCTGATATATATATTATTGCCGTAAGTGATAAAGTTATAGAAGATGTTTCCAATCAAATTCCATTTTCAAATAAATTAGTGGTTCATACATCGGGAACAATGGATTATAAAATCATGAATCCCAAAAACAAACGGGGTGTGTTTTATCCCTTGCAAACTTTTTCAAAGAATAAAGAAATTCATATGCAATCTGTTCCTTTTTGCTTGGAAACTGAAAACGAAGAAGACTATAATGTGTTAGAAATTTTAGCGAAAAATTTATCTAAATTAGTTTATAAAATTGATGGTAAACAACGTAAAAGCCTACATATTTCAGCTGTTTTTGTCTCTAATTTTGTGAATCATATATATCATATTGGACATGAACTTTGCAAAAAAAACAACGTTCCTTTTGCTATCTTACAACCTTTAATTGAAGAAACAGCCAACAAAATAAAAACACTCACTCCCCTTCAAGCGCAAACGGGCCCAGCCATTCGCAATGACGAAAACATAATAGAGCAACATTTAGAAGCATTACAAAACACAACATACAAAGACTTATACCAAAAATTAACTTTATCAATACAACATGCCAAAAAGCTATAAAGAAATTATGAACGATATTACTACATTTATTTTTGATGTAGATGGTGTTTTAACTGATGGAACAATACATGTAACCCAAACCGGCGAAATGCTTCGTAAAATGCACATTAGAGATGGATACGCTATGAAGGCCGCTGTTGAAAATGGCTATACGGTTTGCATTATTTCGGGAGGAAGCAATGAAGGAGTTCGCATACGATTACGCAATTTAGGAATTACAGATATACATTTGGGCGTTCCAAATAAAGTTGAAACTTTTAAAGAATTTACTGAATTATACACCATCAATCCTCAGCATATTTTATACATGGGTGATGATATTCCTGATTTTCATGTAATGCAATTGGTAGGTTTACCAACTTGTCCTCAAAATGCTGTCCCTGAAATCAAAAGCGTAAGTACATATATATCACACATAAACGGTGGAAAAGGTTGTGTAAGAGATGTGATTGAACAAGTGATGAAAGTACAGGGCAAATGGATGGAGCATTTTGATGCAAAGTCTGATTAAACCACAATAAACGTCTTTTTATAAATTCAAATTTTCTCATTACTTTTTACTAACTATCAGTCACTAAAACAATGAAATTTTTAAAACTAATACGCTATCAAAATCTCGTTTTTATTGCACTCATTCAAGCTGTATTTCACTTTGGTTTTCTCAAGCAACAAACAGGTTTGCTTTTGGCATTAAATGACCTTGAGTTTATTTTACTTATTATTTCTACAATTTGCATTGCCGCAGCCGGATACATAATTAATGACATTATAGATTGTAAAAACGATACAATTGTTAAACCAAATAAAGTAATTATTGGAAATCACATTTCTGAAAACATGGCTTATAATTTTTATATTGTCCTTAATATTATAGGTGTTGGAATAGGGTTTTATATTGCCAATATTGTTTTTAAAGAAAATTTTGTTGCTGTTTTTATTGTCATTGCTTTTTTAATTTACATATACACAACACAATTCAAACAATCCTTATTAGCAGGTACTTTTCTAGTTTCTTTTTTAATGGCTTTTAGCTTACTTTTGGTAGGTATTTTTGATTTATATCCAATAATTTCAAATGAAAACAGACCTTTTTTAGGCGTATTATTTCAAATACTAATAGATTATGCTGTTTTAGTTTTCTTACTAACATTCATTCTAAATTTAATTGGTGATTTAGAAAACTATAATGATGATTTAAAAACTGGAGTCAATACTTTACCTGTACTTTATGGAAAAGAAAAAACACAAAAGCTAATTTTTGGATTGAGTTTTATTCCCTTAATTATCCTACTCTATTATTTGAATGCCAATTTTATCCATTTAGAATATGTTATTTACTACACGCTTGCATTGGTAATTGGACCTCTACTCTATTGCATTATAAAAATATGGCAAGCAAAAAGTCAACAAGATTTTAAACGTTTAACATTAGTGCTAAAATTTATAGTGTTAACCGCCCTTTTTTCTATTGCAATAATAACCTATAACCTTAATAATTTACCAATCATTGAATAATTTTTTACCTCATAAAAAAATAATATTAGCTTCTGGATCGCCCCGAAGACAAGAGTATTGCAAAGAATTAGGATTAGATTTTTCCATACAATTAAAAGAAGTTGAAGAAATTTATCCAGACCATTTAAAACATCACCAAATTACTGATTTTTTAGCCCAGCTTAAATCAAAGGCGTTTGAAGGTCAATTGTCTAAAAATGACATATTAATTACAAGTGATACAATTGTATGGCATGAAAATAAAGCATTGGGTAAACCCAAAGATTATGACGATGCCTTTCAAATGATTTCTTCAATGAGTGGTAAAACTCACGAAGTCATTACATCAGTTTGCATAAAAACTAATGTAAAATTAGAAACATTTCATAGCATTACAAAAGTAACTTTTGTACATTTGACTAAAGATGAAATTGATTACTATATTACTAATTTTAAACCTTTTGATAAAGCTGGTGCCTATGGCATTCAAGAGTGGATTGGATTAATTGGTATTTCAAAAATTGAAGGCTCTTACCCTAATGTCGTCGGATTGCCTGTTGATAAACTATACACTAAACTAAAAAATTATGCTTGATTTATTTCAAAACGAACATTTACACCAAGAAATTTATACCCTAATAATTATAGCACTCTATTTGTTTTTTAAATACTATTCTAAAAAAATAATTAAAAAATCAGCTTTAATAAATCAATCGTTAGACCATAGAACAAATTTGGTTATTAAATATGTAAGTATATTGTTAATTTGTATTGCTATAATTGCTATTGTAATTATTTGGGGAGTAAACAAAGATCAACTATTTTTGTTTTTTTCTTCGCTTTTTACAGTAATTGGTGTTGCCTTTTTTGCGCAATGGTCGCTGTTGAGTAATATTACTGCTGGTGTTATTTTATTCATTTCTTATCCCTTTAAAATTGGCGATTCTATTAAAATACACGATAAAGATTTTCCAATTCATGCAGAAATAGTAAACATTAAAGCTTTTTATTTGCTTTTAAAAACGGATGATGGCGAAATAACAACCTATCCTAACATTCTTTTGATGCAAAAAGGAATTTCAGTTATTTCGAATGATTCCGAATAATTTTATTTTTGATTAACTTTACCCCTATATAAAATTAATACATGCGACTACAACAAAATATTTGGTTTTTAACAGCACTATTCTCAACATGCTTCTGGGCACAACAACCTCAAAAACTAGCAACAGGTAATGTATATGAACACGTTAAAAAACTAAATTTTTTAGGATCTGTATTATATGTAGCAGCACATCCTGATGATGAAAACACACGTTTAATTTCGTACTTTTCAAATCATTATCATGCACAAACAGCTTATTTATCGTTAACTCGTGGTGATGGCGGGCAAAATTTAATTGGACCCGAATTAAGAGAACAACTGGGAGCTGTAAGAACGCAAGAACTTTTAGCTGCTCGAAGAATTGATGGCAGCAAACAATTTTTTTCACGTGCTAATGACTTCGGTTATTCAAAAGCTCCAACAGAAACCCTAAGAATTTGGAACAAACAAGAAGTTTTAGACGATGTTATTCAAACCATTGAAACATTTCAACCCGACATCATCATCAATCGTTTTGATCATCGTTCTCCAGGCACAACACATGGTCATCACACAGCAAGTGCTTTGTTAAGTATTGAAGCCTATGGCCTAATAAAAGAAAAACCAAAACGCGTGTTTTTCAATACCTCATATTGGTTTTATGGAAGTCAAGAAGCCTTTGATAAAGCAGACAAAAGTAACTTATTAGCAATAAATGCCAATGTGTTTTTTCCTATTTTAGGAAAAAGTAATTATGAAATAGCCGCTTTGAGCAGAAGTCAACACCGTTGTCAAGGTTTTGGATCTACTGGTACTCGAGGTGATGAAACCGAATATTTAGAACTTTTAAAAGGAACAATGCCTGCTTCAGGTGATATTTTTGAAGGTATTGATACCAGTTGGAATAGAATAAAAGGAGGAAATGCCATAGGAAATATATTGAATCCTATTGAAGAAAATTTTAACTTTAAAAGCCCAGAAACCCACATTCCTCAATTGGTTAAAGCTTATAAATTGATACAAAATTTAGAAGAATCACATTGGAAAAAAATTAAATTAGAACAAATTTCAATTCTAATTGAAGCATGTAGTGGTTTATATTTAGAAGCTATTAGTTCTGACGAAAAAGTTACAAAATCAGATACTTATACATTAAACATTGAAGCCATAAACCGAAGTAATGCCAACATGATTTTAAATTCGGTTTCGTTTGGAAATAAGGTCGTTTCTGATAAAAATATAGTTTTAAAAAACAATTCTAAAATCAATTTGAAATTAGAAAAAAATACAATTCCTGACGATTTTGACTATTCTAATTTATTTTGGTTAAAAGAAACTCCAACAGTTGGCATGTATAAAGTATCCAATAAAACCATTCGAATATTGCCCGAAGAAACCTTACAATACCCTGTATTTTTTTCTTTAACTGTTGAAGGAACTCAGATTGAAATTATAAAAAATGTAGTCTATAAAAAAAATGATCCTGAATTTGGCGAAACCTATATGCCTTTTACAGTTTTACCAGAAGTAACTACAAATATTGTAAACAAAGTCTCTATTTTTAAGGACAATCAAGCAAAAGAAGTTGCAGTAAAAATTATTTCTCAAACCGATAATATAACGGGAAGTATTTCGCTTCAAGTTGATGAAAACTGGATTGTAGAACCAGCATCAATTGCTTTTCAAATTTTTCAAAAACATGACGAACAAACCGTAATTTTTAAAGTTTTACCACCAAAAAAAGAATCAACAACAACTTTACAAGCCATCGTTCTACTGAATGAAAAAAAATTCAACCAAGAACATATCGAAATCAATTATCCGCACATACCCAAGCAAACTATTTTACAAAACTCTACTTCTAAATTAGTCAAACTAGCTATTGAAACAAAAGGAAAAAACATAGGTTATATTCAAGGTGCAGGAGACCAAGTAGATTTAAATTTAGAAAATTTAGGATATAAAGTCACAACAATAAAACCATCTGAAATCGCCATAGAAAATCTTCAAAATTATGACGCCATACTTATCGGCATTCGTGCTTTTAATGTAATTGAGGAATTGGCATTTAAAAACAAAATCCTATTTGAATATGTTAATAATGGAGGTAATTTAATAGTGCAATACAATACCAATGGACGATTAGTTACTAAAGATATTGCGCCCTACGATTTACAATTATCAAGAGACAGAGTCACAAACGAAAATGCAAAAGTTACTTTTTTAGCACCTAATCACCCCGTATTAAATACACCTAATAAAATAACAAACAAAGATTTTGAAGGCTGGTTTCAGGAACAAGGTTTATATTATCCAGATGTATATGCACCTGAATTTACAGCTATTTTAGAATCCAATGACGATGGTGAAACACCAAAAAAAGGGGCTTTATTAATAGCTAAATATGGAAAAGGAAATTATATTTATACTGGCTTAAGCTTTTTTAGAGAATTGCCAGAAGGTGTGAGCGGTGCATATCGATTATTAGCAAATATTATTGCCCTAGAATAGCTATAAGCAAGCTATTTAAATGTAAAATCAGATCCTTAAGACTCTGAAACAATTTCACAATAAATGGAAAAAGAGAAAAACAAATGGAAAGTGAGTTATAGCATCGTATTGTTGCTCAATGCTCTATTCATATTAGTGTTTTATTTAATAATGGAACTATTTACTTAATATGACAAATATAGATTGGCTGGTATTATCGTTTACGCTACTTTTTATTGTGATTTATGGAGCCTTAAAAACAAAAGGCAGCCCTAATGTTAAAGATTATATTTTAGGAAACAACGAAACTCCTTGGTTTACGGTCGGTATATCTGTTATGGCAACACAAGCCAGTGCAATTACTTTTCTTTCAACACCCGGTCAAGCCTATCATGACGGAATGGGTTTTGTTCAATTTTATTTTGGCTTACCCCTTGCAATGGTTGTTATTGCTTATACGTTTATTCCCATTTATCATAAATTAAAAGTCTACACTGCATATGAATATTTAGAACAACGTTTTGATGTAAAAACCAGAACACTTGCTGCTATTTTGTTTTTAATTCAAAGAGGATTAGGAACAGGTATTACCATTTATGCTCCGGCAATAATACTTTCTGCTTTATTAGGTTGGAATTTATTTCTATTAAACATTATCATAGGTATTTTAGTCATATTTTATACAGTAACTGGAGGCACAAAAGCTGTAAACGTTACTCAAAAACAACAAATGTTTGTCATTTTTTGTGGCATGGTCATTACATTTTTTATAATTTTAAATCAACTTCCCGAAAAACTAGACTTTTTTAATGTTTTAAAAATAGCAGGCGCCAATGGAAAAATGGATATTTTAGATTTTTCTTATAATCCTGAAACACGCTACACCTTTTGGAGTGGAATTACGGGTGGGTTTTTCTTAATGCTTTCGTATTTTGGAACAGACCAGTCACAAGTGGGCCGATATTTATCTGGTAAATCGGTAAAAGAAAGTCAAATGGGATTAATTATGAATGGCATCCTTAAAGTTCCTATGCAATTTTTTATATTGTTGACAGGCGTTTTAGTATTTGTTTTTTACCAATTTAACAGTGCACCACTACATTTTAATCCTACAAATGTAACAACTGTTGAAAATTCTAAATACAAAAAAGAGTACAATACATTAGAAAACAAACTTGATCTTATCAACGTAGAAAAAAATGTAATCAACCTCATTTATATTGAGCAATTAAATTACGAATACGATAATAAAGCATTAAAAATGAAAATGCAAAATTTATCAGGTCAAGAAAAAGAATTAAGAGAACAGGCAAAAGAGTTAATTTCAAAAGCAGATATAACTGCCGAAACCAATGATAAAGATTATGTTTTTTTATATTTTATATTGCATCACTTGCCAAAAGGCATTTTAGGCTTATTATTAGCCGTTATATTTAGTGCCGCAATGTCATCAAGCGCATCCGGCTTAAATTCTCTCGCTGCCACTTCGACTATAGATATTTACAAACGTAATATTGGTACAAAATCAGACAAGCACTATGTATATGCTACACAATATTTTACGCTTTTTTGGGGGATTGTTGCAATTGGTTTTGCCTGTATAAGCTCCCTATTTGAAAATTTAATACAACTCGTAAATATTATTGGATCTATATTTTATGGGACAGTTTTGGGTATTTTTCTAGTCGGATTCTATATTAAGTATGTGAAAGGAAAAGCCATTTTTATTGCAGCTTGCATCAGTCAACTTAGCATTTTTTATATCTATTATATTGATCTGGTTGGTTTTCTATGGTTAAATTTTATAGGTGCTGTTTTAACTTTAATGTTGTCATTAATTTTTCAGTGTTTTTTCAATAAAAAATAAAAAAAATGCCTTTCTAAATAGAAAGGCATTTTTGTAGGTAAAAAAATGAATTTATTTTTTTGACCACTCTAAAATAGAATCATTATTCATTTTTTCATAATCTGTATTCCCTGCTTTAATAGAACTTGCTAAAGATAATTTAGCCGTTGCGATAGCACCTTTTATATCCTTTAATTTAGCCTGAATTAATGATTTTTGACGTAAATACCAAAAAGGAGCATCTTTACCATCTTGTAAATTAATGTCTAGAGCTTTATTTACCCAAACCAATGCTTTAGACAAATCAGCATTTGATTGATAAAAATATTGAGCTGCAGAAAAATAATCTGCTGCTTTAGGCCCTGACAATGCACTTTCGATACTTGAAAGCACAACATCTTTTGTAAAAAATTCCATTTTTAAAGAAATTAATGTTTTTTCCCATTCTAAATTTAAAAATGCATCATCATTTGAAATAGAGTTAACCGAAATAGTAAAGGTTTCAATATGTCGTGATGAAGATTCAGAAGGAACTGAAACTTTTAAAGCTACATCTGCATCAATCCAAGTTTTAGGTAAGCCCCAGTTATCTGTTGTTTTGTAAAACATTACATCCCAACTGTCTGCTTTTGGAGTTGTATATAATGCATATGTTCCTTTTGCTAAATTTTGCCCTTCAATTTTTACATTTTCATCAAAGGAAACTGTTGTGTTTGCATTAGCTCCTGTTCGCCAATTTGCACCATAAGGAACCAATGATCCAAAAACAGTTCTATCTTTTGCACTTGGTCGAGAGTAATTAATTTTGATTGTAGTTAATCCTACAACTTGTTCAAGTGTAGAACTTGGACTTGATTGAGGTGTTCTCACTTGTGCTAATAATACAAAACTTGAAAGAGCAAAAATTGCTGTCAAAAATAATTTTTTCATAATTGGTTTTTTAATTGTTTCAAAATTAATAAATATAAAATGAAATTTAGATAATGTTTTAAAAAAACATATTATTATTGTTTAATAAATATTTAATTTTGTTAAACAAATATTATATTTACAGAAAATAATAAACAGTCCATGAAAATTTATACCCTACAAACAAAACAAAACTTACCAATATCATTAAATGAAGCTTGGGCATTTTTATCAAACCCAAGTAATTTAAAGACAATTACTCCTGAATATATGGGATTTGAAATACTTTCAGGAGCTGATAGACCTATGTATCAAGGACAGTTAATTCAATACTTAGTAACACCCATATTAGGGATAAAGACCAAATGGGTTACTGAAATTACACATGTTGTGGATAAGAAGTTTTTTGTAGATGAACAGCGTTTTGGTCCATATGCATTATGGCATCACAAACATTTTTTAAAAGAAATTGAAGGAGGTGTTGAAATGGAAGACATTATAGACTATAAAGTTCCTATGGGTATTTTAGGTCAAATGGTTCACCCTATAATTGTAGCTCCAAAATTGAAAGAAATATTTGAATACAGAAGAAAGAAATTAATAGATTTATTTGGTCAATTTAAATAAATTGATCCAATACACTTAAGGTATATAATAAAAAAACAGAAAAGCGTCAAATTAAAAAAGATAAAAAAAAATGAAAAATATATTATTAATTGGAGGATCATACGGCATCGGCTTGGCTATCGCCAAAGAATTACAGCACAGCAATAACGTATTGATAGCCTCTAGAACAAACCAAGAAATAATAAACTTAAATGTAACCCATATTGCTTTTGATGCAACAACAGATACGTTAGATATATCTAAATTACCAAGCGTTATTGACGGAATGGTCTATTTACCAGGAAGCATTAATTTAAGACCGTTTAGAGGGTTAAAAATAGAGGCCTTTGAAAATGATTTGCAAATTAATTTTATAAGCATGGTTAAAGTTATCCAAACAATTTTACCCAACTTAACAGCTTCAACACAATCTAGTATTGTATTGCTTAGTAGTGTTGCAGCAAGTATGGGAATGCCTTTTCACACAAGCATTGCCGCTTCAAAAGGCGCTATTGAGGGTTTTGCAAAAGCTTTAGCTGCCGAATATGCTCCAAAAATTAGAGTAAACGTAATAGCACCTTCGCTAACAGACACACCATTAGCAGATAAATTTTTAAATAATGATGTCAAAAAAGAAAAATCTTCAGAACGTCATCCTTTAAAACGTTTTGGTCAGCCAGAAGATATTGCGCAAATGGCACTTTTTTTGCTAAGCGAAAAAAGCAGTTGGATGAGTGGACAAATTCTTCATGTGGATGGCGGAATGTCTTCTTTATTGGTTAATGGATAATTTTGGGGTTAAAAGTATATGGGGTTAAATGGTTAAAAGGCTTTGTTCAGAATAAATTTAAATTTGTAATTGTAATTGAACATGAATGTATTTTGGTTTAGAAGAGATTTACGGTTAGATGATAATGTAGGCTTGTTTCATGCACTAAGTGATGATGATGTTTTGCCTATTTTTATATTTGATGAGAAAATTTTATCTGAATTACCAAAAAATGATCCTCGTGTGAGTTTTATTCATGAGTTGTTGACACATATTCAGACCAAACTTCAACAAAACGGAAAGTCTATAGCCCTTTTTTACGGGAACCCTAAAGCGATTTTTGAAAAAATAATTCAAGAAAATAAAATTAAAACCGTTTTTGCCAATCACGATTATGAACCTTATGCCCGAAAAAGAGATAAGGAATTGAATCAGTTGTTTAAAGAACATAACATAGCATTTAAAACAAGTAAAGACCAAGTTGTTTTTGAAAAAAGTGAAATTGTTAAAGATGATGGCAACCCTTATGTAGTATATACGCCTTATTCAAAAAAATGGAAAGAAGCGTTTTCTAAAATTAAGTTGAGTGATTATAATTCTGAAGATAAATTA
>NZ_CAWUTS010000126.1:0-21232 GCF_963925415.1 uncultured Flavobacterium sp.
GAATTAAAAATTCAAATGATTTAGATATACAAACATTAGCTTTAAGTTTCTCTAAATCTGTTAAAAAAGGAGAAAAAATCCTTGTAAAAGTGTCACTTTCTCCAACAAGTAATGAAGGGGCAAATTTGAATATGTCTGAAATCAAGCATTGGAATTTTGATAAAGTAAAGAAAGAAACAGAACAACTTTGGAACCAAGAATTATCAAAAATTGAAGTCAGTTCAGAAGACAACGACAAACTAGCCATTTTTTATACCGCCTTATATCACACCATGATACAACCTAATATTGCTCAAGATTTAGACGGAAAATATCGCGGTCGTGATCATGAAATTCACACCGCAGAAGGATTTGATTATTACACGGTTTTTTCGCTTTGGGATACATTTCGAGCAGCACATCCGTTATATACTATAATTGACAAAAAACGAACTTCAGACTACGTAAATACATTTATAAAGCAATATGAGCAAGGAGGCAGATTACCCGTTTGGGAACTGGCCTCCAACGAAACCGATTGTATGATTGGCTATCATTCCGTTTCAGTGATTGCCGATGCTATGGCAAAAGGCATTATAGGTTTTGATTACGCAAAAGCATTTGAAGCCAGTAAAGCTTCAGCAATGCGCGAAGTGTTAGGCCTAGAAGCCTATAAAAGACAGGGTTTTATTTCTATAGATGACGACCACGAAAGTGTTTCTAAAACCTTAGAATATGCTTATGACGACTGGTGTATTGCACAAATGGCAATGATTTTAAACCAACAAAAAGATTATGATTATTTCATGAAGCGTTCTCAAAATTGGAAAAATGTTTTCGATTGGAAAACCGGCTTTATGCGTCCAAAGAAAAACGGAGGTTGGGACAAACCGTTTGATCCAAGAGAAGTGAATAATAATTATACAGAAGGAAATTCGTGGCAATATTCGTTTTTTGTGCCACAAGATATTTCCGGAATGATTGAAGCTTATGGTGGAGCAGAACAATTTGAAGCCAAATTAGACGAAATGTTCAACAGTGAAAGCAAAACTACAGGCAGAGAACAAGTAGATGTTACTGGTTTGATAGGCCAATATGCCCACGGAAACGAACCCAGTCATCACATGGCTTATTTGTATAATTATGTGGGTAAGCCCTCAAAAACAAAAGAAAAAGTAAAATACATTTTAGATAATTTCTACAAAAACACACCAGATGGTTTAATAGGTAACGAAGATTGTGGCCAAATGAGTGCATGGTATGTATTAAGTTCTATGGGGATTTATTCGGTTACTCCTGGTGAAGGTTCTTGGTCAGTAACAAAGCCTTATTTTGAGAATGTGAAAGTGAATTTTGAAAGTAAAAAAGTAGCAGAAATTACTTTAGATAATTATCTAGTTAAATCAGAATATATAGATTTAGAAAAAGTAAAATATAAGCATACTGAAATTTATCCGAGACTTATTCCAGTTCCTGTTATATTAGCTGAAAGTAAGTCGTTTAAGGACAAATTGAAGATTACATTTGATTCCCAGAATAAAGACACCAACTATTTTTACAGTATCAATAGTTCTGAATTTAAAATGTATGATGCTGAGTTAATTATAGACAAGTCGGCCATTATAAAGTTCTATTCTGATAATGGAAATGGAAAAGTTAGCAAAACCGTGTCATCTCAATTTATTAAGAAACCAAACAACTTTACCATAGACATCAAATCAACATACAATCCACAATATCATGCAGGTGGTAACGAAGGTTTAATTGATGGTATTTATGGAAACGAAAATTGGCGAAAAGGCGAATGGCAAGGCTATCAATCTCAAGATTTTGAATGCATTATAGATCTGCAATACCTAAAAGAAATTCACGCTATTGCATCTAACTATTTACAAGATACGCGTGCTTGGATTTTAATGCCCCCAAAAGTAGATTACTACATTTCGAAAGACAACATCACTTATGAAAAAATTGGATCTATTAATAACACAATTGATCCAAAAGAAAATGAAATAGTACTTAAAAGTTTTGAATTAAAATTTGAGGTTAAAAAAGTACGATATGTGAAAATTTTGGCGAAAAATTTTGGCAAATTACCACAATGGCATCAAGGGTTTCCTTTTGATGGTGATGCATTCATATTCATAGATGAAATAGAAATAAAATAGACCACTATGTTTGTCTAAAGATCTAATTTATCGTTCTAAAATATTGAAGTATTATACGTATTTAATTAACCTGAATTTGATTATAAATTGTATTTTTGCAGACCAATACAAACAAGATGGCAGAAAACATAAAGCCCTACAAAGATTCTGAATTAGGCAAAAAAGAGCAAATTGCTCAAATGTTTGATAACATATCTCCTAATTATGACGAATTAAATCGCATAATTTCTTTTGGAATTGATGTAAAATGGCGTAAAAAAGTACTGAAGTTGGTTGCAGATAAAAATCCAAAAACTGTTTTAGATATCGCAACAGGAACTGGAGATTTAGCTATTTTAATGACCCATACTTCTGCCGAAGAAATAATAGGTTTAGATATTTCTGCAGGGATGCTTGAAGTAGGGATTAAAAAAATAGCCGCTAAAAAACTAGATTCAAAAATTCAAATGGTTTTAGGAGACAGCGAAAAAATACCTTATCCTGATAATTATTTTGACGCCATAACAGTTGCTTTTGGGGTTCGAAATTTTGAAACCTTAGAAAAAGGATTGACAGAAATTTTAAGGGTTTTAAAACCAACCGGAATTTTTGTTATTCTTGAAACATCCGTGCCAACAAAGTTTCCTTACAAACAAGGTTATGCAATTCATACCAAATTTATTTTACCCCTAATTGGAAAACTTTTTTCTAAAGACAAAGTAGCTTATACCTATTTATCTGATTCTGCAAACGAATTTCCTTTTGGTGAGGCTTTAAACAATATTTTACGAAAAATTGGGTTTATAGATGTACAGCATCTTCCTCAAACCTTTGGAGTCGCTACAATTTATCACGCAACTAAGAAGTAACACCAAAAATGAAAAGTATATTTATAATCTTTTTTGCAGCATTTACAATTGCTAGCCATGCACAGTTTGGAAAAGACCCTATCATTAATTTAGAAAATTTTCAGAAAAAGCGAATCCATTATGGTTTTTTCTTAGGATTCAATTTTTATGATTTTCAGTTTGGTTATAAATCGGTTGCTAAAGATTTAATTGTAAAAAATACCACAGGTTTTAATGTGGGAATAATAGGGAATTTAAGACTGCATGAAAACATTGATTTACGTTTTGAGCCCGGATTATATTATACCGAACGAGATTTAAACTATCCAGACATAGAAGATCCTGTAGATGCCTTTAGAGAAGTTAAATCTACCTATTTACACTTTCCGTTATTACTTAAGTTTTCTTCTAAAAGGTTTGGTAATGTTAGACCTTATTTGTTAGGCGGATTGTCAAAAAGTTTAAATTTAGGAAGTAATTCTGATTCTCCAAATGACAATGAATCAACTGTTTTTAGAATGACCAAATGGACCAGTAATTATGAATTAGGCTTTGGAGTAGATTTATTTTATGAGTATTTTGTTTTTTCGCCTTCAATACGAGGTGTATTTAGCACTACAAACGAATTAATAAATGACAACGACCCAAACAGTCCTTGGACTTCAAATATTGACGCCATGCGAACAAGAGGTGTTTTTATAAATTTCTCTTTTCATTAATTATTTCGACAAAATTCGCTTAAAACAATTGCCGCAGCCGTTGCAACATTTAAACTTTCGGTTTGTTGTAATGATCCAAAACGGGGAATGGTGATTTTATGTGTAATTAATTGTTGTATATTTTTACTAATTCCATTCGATTCATTACCCAAAACAATAATACTAGGTTGAATTAATTTTTTTGAATAAATAGCTGAGCCTTGTAAAAGAGTGCCGTATATAGGAACTGATACTTCTGACAAGTGTGCTTTTAAATCACAATACACAACATGAACTCGAGCTATTGAGCCCATTGTAGCTTGAATAACTTTTGGATTGTACACATCAACAGTAGCCTCACTACAAATTATATTTTGAACACCAAACCAATCTGCTAATCGTATAATTGTACCCATATTTCCGGGATCACGAATATCATCTAAAGCAATTTGCAGGGTATTAGAGTAGTCTTTTAATTCGGTTTCTGGTATAATAAAAACAGCTAAACATTCATTTGGAGTAACTAAGGAACTGATGCTTTTTAACTCGGTTTCAGAAATGAAATTGATTTTGCTTTTTTCTACATTTAGAAATAATTCATTAATAGTGAATATTTCAACCAGTTCATAATTGGAATTAAGCAATTCTTGGATTACTTTTACACCTTCGGCAAAGAAAAGTTGATACAATTTTCTGTATTTTTTCTGTTGAAGGCTTTTTATTAATTTAATTTGATTTTTACTTATCATTAAAAGAAGTATTTTTGAACCATCATATACGGCAAATTGAAATATAATTCATCAAAAATAACATTATTAATTGTAATAATAGCAATTATCTATTCGTGTTCTCCACTTATGAGAGTGCCTGATGATGAAATGTTATTGACAAAAAACGAGGTAGTAATTGATAATCAAAAAAATACGACTGATAGTATTCACGTTTTATTGTATCAAAAGCCCAATTCTAGTTTTTTAAAAATACCTATTCGCTTGTATTTATATCATTTAGGTAAAAAAAATCCAGATTCTTCCTTTGTATCTTGGCTGAATAAAAAGCCCTATAGAAAAGAAAACTTAACCGCGCTATTGTCTGAAAAACAAGTGGCCCGATTAGGAGAATCTTTCTTAGTAAAAGGGTATAGCAACTTCTTTAAAAAAATTGGAGAAGAACCTGTGATTATTGATGAAAATAAAATTGAAAAATCTAAAAAAAGATTAAATGGCTATTATAAAAAATATGGCTATTTTGACAATCAAATTAGCGCTTCTATAGATTCTGTTGGAAAAAAAAGAGGAAAAATTACCTATACGGTGTTAAAAAAGAATCCTTATATTATTGAAACTATTAATTCAATTATTGAAACTGCTGTGATCGATAGCATGTATCAATCTACAAAAGACAGCTCCTTTTTAAAATTAAATAAGCAATATAATGTTACAGATTTTAATAAGGAACGAAAAAGAATAGCCAATAATTTCAGAAATAATGGTGCTTATTATTTTCAAGAAAACGACATTAATTATAACGTTTATCAAGATACCGTTACAAAAAAACTTGCCGTTGATATAAATATTAACGACAGAAAAATTTCCGTTGATGAAGTTGCCATTTCTATACCACATAAAATATATAAAATTGAAAAAGTCAATATTTATCTAGATAATAATGTTATTAAAGATAAAAGTAAAATAAAAGACAGTATTACATATAATAACTATACCCTATATGGTTCAAAAAAAATCAAATATAAACCTAAAGCTATTACCAATGCCGTTTTTATAAACAAAGGAGATTATTATAGCGATTTGTATCGATTTCAAACTACACGTTCATTGGGCAATCTAAATATTTTTAATTATCCTACAATTGATTTTAAAGAAACCAAAGACAGTACTGCTTTAATTTCAAACATAAATCTGTCCCCAATAAAAAATTATACTTTTAATGCTAGTGCAGATTTTATTCATTCTAATATCCAAGAATTTGGAATTGCTGGTAATTTATCTGTCACTTTTAGAAATGTTTTTAGAGGTGCCGAAATTTTACAATTAAGCACGCGGGGCAATATTGGTTCTTCAAAAGATTTAGCAAATCCTAATGATGTTTTTTTTAACATTTCAGAATATGGTGTTGATGCCAAGCTAACGTTTCCACGTATCTTTTTTATGATTTCTAGTTCAAAATTTATCAAAAAAGAAATGTCTCCATCTACTAATATAACATTAGGATTGTTTAGACAAACCAACATTGGACTTGATAAAGAAAATTTTTCTGGAATAATTGATTACAATTGGACAAGCAAAAAAAATACAAGCTCTAAATTTGAATTATTAAACCTTCAATTTGTAAAAAATTTAAATATAAATAATTATTTTAATGTGTATACATCGTCTTATAATGATTTAAATGAAATAGGGCAGATTTATAATATAGATCCTAATAATATTTTAAACGGAAACCTTACTTCAACTGGAGCCGTAAATTTTATTAACGACGTAATAACTGGAAGCACCACATTAACTTCAAATGAAACTGAATATCAATCAGTAAGGAGTATTGGAGAAAGAAGAGAACGTTTAATTGAAGATTATTTAATTGCAGCATCTAGTTTTACATTTTCAAAAACAAACAAAACAGATGTGTATGACTTTAATTTTTACAATTTAAAAATTAAATTAGAATCTGCTGGCAACATGCTTTCATTACTTGCAAATATTGACAAACAACCCCTTAGTGATAATGGCAATAAAACACAATTTGGTGTAGAATATGCGCAATATATTAAAGGTGATTTTGAATACATAAAACATTGGGATTTAGGCAGAAAAAGAAGTTATGCAATGAGAAGTTTTATAGGTTTAGCAATACCTTATGGTAACTCTAATTCTATTCCTTTCTCAAAAAGTTATTTTTCTGGCGGATCTAATGACAATAGAGCCTGGCAACCTTATTCACTAGGGCCCGGGTCTAGTGGTGGAATTAATGATTTCAATGAAGCCAACTTTAAATTAGCATTTAATGCGGAATATCGTTTTCCGTTTTTTGGGCAATTATATGGCGCTTTTTTTGCAGATGCTGGAAACATTTGGAATGTTTTTGATAATGTACAAGACAAGTCTTATACGTTTAACGGAATTACTTCGCTAAAAGAAATTGCACTTGGAACCGGTATTGGCTTTAGATATGACTTTAGTTTTTTTGTTTTCCGATTAGATTTTGGTTATAAAACATACAATCCTGGTCGTTTAGAAAACCAAAGATGGGGCAAAGACCTCAACTTTAGCAAAACTGTCCTAAATTTTGGTATAAATTACCCATTTTAAATATAAATACTTATTTTTACCAAAATATAAAAATCAAACCCCGTAAAAACAAACTAAAATGGCACACAATATTAAACCTGGCGTAGCAACAGGCGATGAAGTTCAAAATATATTTAATTATGCAAAAGAAAAAGGCTTTGCTTTACCTGCTATAAACGTAGTAAGTTCAAGCACTGTTAATGCGGTTATGGAAACTGCTGCAAAATTAAATGCTCCTGTAATTATTCAATTTTCGAATGGTGGTGCGCAATTTAATGCAGGAAAAGGACTTTCTAATGCAAATGAAAAAGCGGCTATATTAGGTGGTATTGCAGGTGCAAAACATATTCATGCTTTAGCTGAAGCATATGGGGCAACAGTTATTCTTCATACAGACCATTGTGCTAAAAAATTATTACCGTGGATTGATGGTTTATTAGATGCTTCAGAACAACATTTTGCTGAAACAGGAAAACCTCTTTACAGTTCACATATGATTGATTTGTCAGAAGAGCCTATTGAAGAAAATATTGAAATATGTAAAACTTATTTAGCTCGTATGAGTAAAATAGGTATGACATTAGAAATAGAATTAGGAATTACGGGTGGTGAAGAAGATGGTGTAGACAACTCTGACGTTGACAGCTCAAAATTATACACACAACCTGAAGAAGTAGCTTATGCTTACGAAGAATTGTTAAAAGTAAGCCCAAGGTTTACAATTGCAGCAGCTTTTGGAAACGTTCATGGAGTTTACAAACCAGGAAATGTAAAATTAACACCAAAAATATTAAAAAATTCGCAAGAGTTTATTCAAAAAAATTACCAGACAGAAGCAAATCCTATTGATTTTGTTTTTCATGGTGGAAGTGGATCTACAGTTGAAGAAATTAGAGAAGCTATTGGCTATGGTGTAATTAAAATGAATATTGATACTGATTTACAATTTGCTTACACAGAAGGATCAAGAGATTATATGACAAAAAATATTGAGTACTTAAGAACTCAAATTGGAAGTCCAGATGGAGCAGATTCACCTAATAAAAAACATTACGACCCTAGAAAATGGGTTCGCGAAAGTGAGCTAACTTTTATCAAAAGATTAGAACAAGCATTTGCAGATCTTAACAACGTAAACACATTATAAATTTCAAATTAAAAATTATGAGCTGCGTATAAATTCGTAATTTGTAATTCTTAATTCATAATTAAACAATTATGGCTTGGTTTAAAAGAAAAGAAAAAGGAATCACAACTGCTACAGAAGATAAAAGAGATGTGCCAGAAGGTTTGTGGTATAAGTCTCCTACCGGGAAAATTATAGACACAAAAGAATTAGCAAAAAACTTATGGGTAAGTCCTGAAGATGATTTTCATGTAAGAATAGGCAGTAAAGAATATTTTGAAATTCTTTTTGATGAAAACGTATTTATAGAATTAGATGCTAAATTAACATCAAAAGATCCTTTAAAATTTGAAGACACCAAAAAATATAGCGACCGATTAAAAGATGCTATGAAAAAAACAGAATTGAAAGATGCTGTTCGAACAGGTGTTGGAAAATCAAAAGGTAATAATTTGGTAATTTGCTGTATGGATTTTGCCTTTATTGGAGGTTCAATGGGTGCCGTTGTTGGCGAAAAAATTGCACGTGGAATTGACTATTCTATCAAAAATAAGATTCCATTTGTAATGATTTCAAAATCAGGTGGCGCTCGTATGATGGAGGCAGCTTATTCATTAATGCAATTAGCAAAAACCGCTGCAAAATTAGCACAACTTGCAGATGAAAAAATACCTTACATTTCGTTGTGTACAGACCCTACAACAGGTGGAACAACTGCGTCTTATGCTATGTTAGGTGATATTAATATTGGAGAACCTGGAGCTTTAATTGGCTTTGCAGGACCCCGTATTGTAAAAGACACAACAGGTAAAGATTTACCAGATGGCTTTCAAACTTCAGAGTTCTTACTAGAACATGGTTTCTTAGATTTCATTGCTCATAGAAAAGAAATGAAAAATAAAATAAACCTTTACATTGATTTAATTTTAAATCAAGATATTAGATAAATAAAAAAATTCCATTCTTAAGTTAGAATGGAATTTTTTTTTGCTCAATTTCTCGTTTATAACTCGACTAATTTTTTCTGTAATCACAGCCGTTACAACCAAGTACTTTTTTACTAGAATCTGTGTCGAAGCGAAAATTAACACGTATAAACCCATAATAGACCCTTATTCGAGACTCTTAAGAAAGTTGTGAGAGATAAAAAAAGGCGAGCATGTTTTTAACATAATAAACTGCTCCACTTTTAATTACAGGTAGTAAATAGTTTTATAATTAAATTTTCCATTGAATTACATTCCAGTTCGAATCGCTTCTACGGGATCTAATTTTGATGCAGTAATTGCAGGAATAATTCCAGACAGTAAGCCAATAAATGCAGCTAAACCAGTCCCTAAAAACATGTTGTATGCACTTAATACAAATTCAAAATCTAAGGCATTGGATAATATTAATGCAATTATCCAAACTAAAAACATTCCGATTAATCCACCAATTAAAGATAAAATTATAGCTTCAAATAAAAATTGAAACAATATAAATCTGTTCTTAGCTCCTAATGCTTTTTGAATACCTATTAAGTTGGTTCGTTCTTTTACAGAAACAAACATAATATTGGCAATTCCAAAACCACCAACTAGCAAAGAAAATAAACTGATAATCCAACCAATCATATTCATTTGACCTATAATATTGTCAATAAAATCAGTAAAACCAGATAACACATTGATGTAAAAATTATCAATTTCACCTGTTTTAACACCACGCGTGGATCTTATTTTTTGGGTAATTTCTGCCTTAAACTCTTCTAAGTCTATACCTTTTTCAGGTTTAATTAAAATTGCAGGTGTTAAAGATTGATTGTTATCGCCATACTTTTTTCGCAAAAAGTTTACAGGTAAAAAAACAGCTACATCATTACTGTCGCCAAACATACCTTGTCCTTGCTTTTTTAAAACACCAATTACGGTAAATTTTTGACCGTATAATCTAATTTTTTCTCCTAATGGGTTTAAGTCACCAAACAAGCCACTTGCAACTTCATATCCTATAATTATTACTGCATTTCCTGAATTAGACTCCGATTCATTAAACAACCTACCTTTTTCAATTTTAAAAGATTCAATCTCAAAAAACTCATTCGTTGAAGGTTTAACTCGAATAGAGCTAACGGTTTTGTCTTCGTATTTTATATTTTCATTTCGTGTAAACATATTAAACGAAATTTTATCTACACCTTTAACCGAACGCTTTAACATTTCAAATTCTTCATAAGAGACATCTGGAAATTGTTGCCGTTTCCAACGTGGAACATCAGACGGACCAAAAGAAAATCGCATTAAATAAATGGTATTCATATCCATATCACTCAAATCTTCTTTGATTTTTTTGTCCATAGAATCCACAGCTGCCAAAACAGCAATAATCGAAAAAATACCAATGGTAACACCTAACAGCGATAATAAAGTACGCAATTTGTTATTTCGTAATGCATTTAATGCAAAACTCAAACTCTCACTCAGTAATCTAAAATATAAAAGCATAGTATTAAGGAATTGTATATAAGTAGAATTAAACTTGCATTTGTTACATTTAAATCAAAAAAACTCTTGTAATTATACTTGAATATTTTGTCAACAATCCCTACTTTTGCACTTCAAACAATCTACTCCTAATGATGATAACAAAAAAAATAAATTCGGCACTAATTTCTGTCTTTGATAAAACAGGATTAGAACCTATTGTTAAAGCACTTCATGAAAATAATGTAACTATTTATTCAACAGGTGGAACAGAATCTTATATAACCGCATTAGGCATTCCTGTTGTAGCAGTGGAAGATGTAACTTTATACCCTTCAATACTTGGTGGCAGAGTAAAAACACTTCACCCTAAAGTTTTTGGTGGTATATTAAACCGTCAAGACAATGAAAGCGATGTACAGCAAATGAAAGAATTTGATATTCCACAAATTGATTTAGTTATCGTCGATTTATATCCTTTTGAAAAAACGCTTGCAAGTGGCGCTGGTGAAGCTGATATTATTGAAAAAATTGACATCGGTGGAATTTCTTTAATTAGAGCTGCTGCAAAAAACTATAAAGACACTGTTATTGTTGCTTCGGTTGATGATTATACGTCTTTCTTAAATTTTTATTCAGAAAACAATAGCGGTACTACTATTGAAAACAGACGACTCTTAGCTTCAAGAGCATTTAATGTTTCGTCTCACTATGATACCGCAATTTTTAATTATTTTAACAAAAGCTATAACGAACCTGTTTTAAAAATTAGTGAAACAAATGGAAATGTACTTCGCTATGGTGAAAACCCACATCAAAAAGGATTGTTTTTTGGAAATTTTGAGGAAATATTTTCAAAAATTCATGGAAAAGAATTGTCTTATAATAATTTATTAGACGTAGACGCAGCTGTAAACTTAATGAATGAATTTAAAAATGACGAACCTACCTTTGCAATTTTAAAACACAATAACGCTTGCGGAATTGCTTCAAGAAGCACAATGAAAGAGGCATATCTTGATGCTCTTGCTGGAGACCCTACATCTGCTTTTGGTGGCGTATTAATAGCTAACGGTAAGATTGATAATGAAACCGCTAAAGAAATTAATAAATTATTTTGTGAAGTAGTAATAGCTCCAGATTATGATAATGAAGCGTTAGAAACATTAGAAGAAAAGAAAAACAGAATAATTTTAGTTCAAAAAGAAGTTGAATTACCAAACACAACCGTACGAACTTGTTTAAACGGGGTTCTTGTTCAAGACAAGGATATTATTACAGATTCTAGAGAACATTTAAAAACGGCTACGTTAACAGAACCTACTACCGACGAAATAGAAGATTTACTTTTTGCTTCAAAAATTTGCAAACACACAAAATCCAACACAATAGTATTTGCGAAAAACAAACAATTATGTGCGTCAGGAACAGGACAAACATCTCGAGTAGATGCTTTAACACATGCTATTGAAAAAGCAATTTCATTTGAATTTGACCTAACCGGAGCCGTAATGGCTAGTGATGCATTCTTTCCTTTTCCAGATTGTGTAGAGTTAGCAAATAAAGCAGGAATTACAGCTGTAATTCAGCCTGGTGGATCAATTAAGGATGAATTGAGCATTAAATATTGTAATGAAAATAATGTTTCTATGGTATTTACTGGAATACGTCATTTTAAACATTAATTTTATTACTTTTGTTAGATAAAAATTGTTTAATTAGTAACTAATACCATTTTTAAATATGGGTTTTTTTGATTTCATGACTGAGGACATAGCAATTGACCTTGGTACCGCAAACACATTGATTATTCATAATGACAAAGTTGTTATTGATAGTCCCTCTATTGTAGCTCGTGATCGTATATCAGGACGAATAATTGCTGTTGGAAAAGAGGCAAATATGATGCAAGGAAAAACACATGAAAACATTAAAACAATTCGACCATTAAAAGATGGAGTTATCGCAGATTTTGATGCATCAGAGAAAATGATAAGCATGTTTATCAAAAGTATACCAGCATTAAAAAACAAAATGTTTACACCTGCTTTAAGAATGGTTGTTTGCATACCATCTGGAATTACTGAAGTAGAAATGAGGGCCGTTAAAGAATCTTGTGAAAGAGTAAATGGAAAAGAAGTATATCTTATACATGAACCTATGGCTGCTGCTATTGGTATTGGTGTTGACATTATGCAACCAAAAGGAAACATGATCGTTGATATAGGTGGTGGAACTACAGAAATTGCCGTAATAGCTCTTGGTGGAATTGTTTGTGACAAATCGGTTAAAATAGCTGGAGACGTTTTTACTAATGACATTATTTATTATATGAGAACCCAACATAATTTATTTGTTGGAGAAGCTACTGCCGAAAAAATAAAAATTCAAGTGGGTGCAGCAATAGAAGAATTAGAAAATCCGCCAGAAGACATGTCTGTACAAGGTAGAGATTTGCTTACTGGAAAACCTAAACAAGTAGAGGTTTCTTATAGAGAGATTGCAAAAGCACTAGACAAATCTATTCAACGTGTAGAAGATGCAGTAATGGAAACATTATCACAAACACCTCCTGAATTAGCTGCCGACATATATAATACGGGTATCTATTTAGCTGGTGGTGGATCCATGCTTAGAGGCTTAGACAAAAGAATATCTTTAAAAACAGATTTACCCGTGTATATAGCTGAAGACCCTTTAAGAGCAGTTGTAAGAGGAACTGGAATGGCTCTAAAAAACTTAAATAAATACAAAGGAATACTTATCAAATAAAAAATAATTAAATGCAACAAATAATAAATATCATTATTAAAAACAGCTATAAATTGCTGTTTTTGTTGCTTTTAGGTATATCAATATATTTTACAATACAAAACAACTCGTACCATAAAAGCAGAACTATAAGTTCCGCAAATTTTTTTTCAGGTTATGTATATGAAAGAATTGAAAACGCTAATAAATATTTTAATTTAGTCGAAGAAAATTATAATCTTTTTGAAGAAAACAGTCAGTTAAAAAAAATTCTTTTCAATAAAAAAGACACACTATTATCAACTTCTATTGAGCTACCTTTAGAAATGCTTCAATACAAAATTATAAAGGCTAGGGTGACCAAAAATTCGTTTAATGTATATGATAATTATTTAACATTAGATGCAGGAAAAAAAGAAGGAATTAACGAAGACATGGGCGTTATAAACAGCAAAGGTGTTGTAGGAATAGTTGATAAAACTTCAACTAACTATGCCACTATTTTAAGTATTTTAAACTCCAAGTCAAAATTAAATGCTAAAATAAAAAACAGTAACTACTATGGCACAATAACATGGGATGCAAAAAATGCTGGATATGTTCAATTTGTTGATGTGCCCCGTTTAGCAAGTCTTAAAAGAGGGGATACTATAGTTACTGGTGGACAGTCTGTTATTTTTCCAGAAAACATACCTATAGGCAGAATAGACAAAGCATATGTAGACAAAAACACAAACTATTATACCATAAAAGTACGTTTGTTTAATGACATGACAAATATTGGTTTTGTTTACGTTATTGATAATACAAAAAAAACAGAATTAATAGAATTACAAAAATCATACAATGAATAGTAATTTTCTTATAAACCTGTTGCGATTTGTAATTCTTATATCTTTTCAGGTTTTAGTATTTAACAACATCAAGTTATTTGGCTACATTGACCCATTTCCTTATGTGCTTTTTATTATACTTTACCCCGCAAACAGTAACAAATCAATATTGTTACTTAGCAGTTTTTTTTTAGGAATCACATTAGACTTGTTTAGCGACACTGGAGGTATTCATGCAACGGCATGCTTAATTTTAGCATTCATAAGGCCTTATATTTTTAAATTTGCTTTTGGTTTAAGCTATGAATATCAAACTATTAAAATTTCTGAAAAAGTTTCTTCAGAACGAATTGTATTCGTTTTTATAGCCGTTTTTATTCATCATTTTATTATATATACGCTTGAATTGTTTCGTTTTGGTTTATCAATTGATATATTGGTAAGACCACTTCTAAATGCTGTTTTTACATCTATAATTTGTATTTTGTCTTTATACTTGATTAAACCCAGTAGACAATGAGAAAAATTTTACTTCCATTAATTATTATTGTTTCATCAATCCTAATATTGGTCAAGCTTTTTTATTTACAAATTATTGATGAAACATTAAAAATAAAATCAGACAATAATGCCATTAAAATTGAATTTACTTTTCCAGAAAGAGGTTATGTATATGATAGAAATGGTAAGCTATTACTAGCAAATCAACCTTCTTATGACATAATGGTTGTTCCTAGAGAAATTAAAAATTTAGACACCTTACAATTATGTGAATTATTAAAAGTTGACCTCGATTATTTCAATACTAAAGTAAAAAGAGCCATCGTTTATAGCCCTCGATTACCCTCTGTTTTTTTGTCCGAATTAACAAAGTTAGAATTTGCTGCTTTTCAAGAAAAAATTAGAAAGTTTAAAGGTTTTTATATTCAAAAACGTTTTTTAAGAGATTATCAAACCAAAAATGGAGCCAACATATTTGGATATATCTCTCAAGTTAATGACGCTATTATTGCCAACAATTCATATTATAAAAGTGGTGATTTAATTGGCAAACAGGGCATTGAGCAAGAATATGAAAAAGAACTTAGAGGTGTAAAAGGTGTAAAATATTTTCAAAAAAACCGTTTTAATAAAATTATTGGATCATATAAAAATGAAAAATATGATACTATTGCAGTTCAAGGAAAAGACTTAACCTTAACCATTGATGGTGATTTACAAAAATATGGCGAAGAATTAATGATTAATAAACGAGGCGGAATTGTAGCTATTGAACCTAAAACAGGAGAAATATTAGCACTAGTTTCTGCACCAAGCTACGATCCTGCATTATTGGTAGGTAAAAATCGTTCAAAAAATTATACCATGCTATATTACGACTCGATAGCTAAACCTTTGTATGACAGAAGCTTACTGGCAGAATACCCGCCAGGCTCACCTTTTAAAATACTAACAGGGTTAATAGGTTTACAAGAAGAAGTTATAGATGAAGAAACAAGCTTTGTGTGCCATCACGGTTTTTATTATGGAAAGGGTGCTTTTATGAAATGCCATTGTTCGGGAATGTCTATACTTCATAATGGAATTTATAATTCTTGTAATACATATTTTGCAAACGTATTTAAAAAAACAATTGATAAATATTCAAAACCATCATTTAGTGTTGACAAATGGAACAAACACTTACAAAGTTTTGGTTTAGGAAATTATTTAGGGACAGATTTGCCAATTGGAAAAGCCGGTAGGATTCCAAATTCTGGATTATATGAAAAATTTTACCCAAATGGTGGATGGAGAAGTAATACCATTATTTCAAATGCAATTGGACAAGGAGAAATTGATGTAACGCCTATTCAATTAGCAAACATGATGGCAGCTGTAGCAAATGAAGGATATTATTACACACCACATATCGTTAAAAAAATAAAAAATTTTTCTATCGACAAAAAATTTACTACTAAGCATCAAACTAGCATTGACAAGTCATATTTTAAACCCGTTATCGAGGGCTTGTATGATGTTTATAATATAGGAACGGCAAAATCTTTAAAAGTAAAAGATCTTGAAATTTGTGGTAAGACGGGTACTGCCGAAAACTTTGCTAAAATTGATGGCAAAAGAACCCAATTAACAGATCATTCAATTTTTGTAGCCTTTGCGCCAAAAGACAATCCCAAAATAGCCATCGCAGTTTTGGTTGAAAACGGATATTGGGGAAATAGATGGGCAGGTGCAATTGCAACCTTAATGATTGAAAAATATTTAAAAGGTGAAGTTTCCAGAAAAGATTTAGAAATAAAAATGTTAACCGGTAGTTTACAATCTGAATACGACAAAATAACTAGCGGCAAACCTTTTACTATTAATCACTAATACATGAAAAACCAAAGTGTACTAGCAAACATCGACTGGGTTATTGTCATAATCTATATAATCTTAGTGGTTATTGGATGGGCAAATATTTATTCTGCATCATTACCAGCTGAAGAAACATTTATTTTAGATACTACTCAAAAATATGGTAAACAACTTATGTTTATAATTTTTAGTATACCCATAATACTAATTTTACTAAATTTAAATGCCAAAATTTATGAGAAATTTTCTGTACTATTTTACTTTGTTGGCATTGTATTGTTGCTTGGTTTATTTGTTTTTGGAACTACTATTAAAGGTCAAACTAATTGGTATAAGATAGCTGGATTTGGTTTTCAACCTTCAGAGGTTGTTAAAATATCTTGTTCATTGCTCTTAGCTAAATTTTTAAGCTATCCACAAAATAACTTAAATAAACCTAAAATTCAATATATAGCTTTAGCAATAATAATGTTTCCTGTAGCATTAATTATGCTTCAACCAGACGCAGGTAGTGCTATGATATTTTTAGCTTTAATTTTTGTTCTAAACAGGTATGGGCTACCTTCATGGTATATATGGACAGGTGTTATTTGTATTTTTATTTTTGTTTTAGCCCTTTTTGTTAAGCCTGTTTTTATTGTTAGTTTAATCCTAATTTTTACGATAATCCATTTTATAATTAATACTAAAATTTCTAGAAACCCAATAGTATATATCTTAACTTTTTTATTAATGGCTGGCTATACACTATCGGTTGATTATGTATATGAAAACGTGTTAGAGTCACATCAAAAAGACAGGATAGACGTTATGTTTAAAGACAATGTTGATATGAAAAATGAAGGGTATAATTTAAATCAATCTATGATTGCAATTGGATCTGGAGGTTTTTCTGGCAAAGGATATTTACAAGGCACTCAAACAAAAGGAAACTTTGTACCTGAACAACATACAGATTATATTTTTACAACTGTAGGTGAAGAATGGGGCTTTTTAGGCAGCTCTATAATAATAGGTTTGTTTGTAGTCTTGATATTAAGAATTATTATTAGAGCCGAAAAACAAAAGTCTAAATTCAGCAAAATTTATGGCTATTGTGTGGCAACTATATTATTTACTCACTTTTTTATAAACATAAGTATGCTTATAAATTTATTTCCAACTATTGGAATACCCCTGCCTTTCTTTTCTTATGGAGGATCGAGTCTATGGTCGTTTACTTCCCTACTTTTTATTTTTATAAAATTAGATGCTAATAAAGTAAATGAATGGTAATAAAATAAATTAAAAACTCCAGTTTTTATAGCCTTTATTTCCTTCTAAGCTATTTTCTAAATCATCTGGCAAAGCCTTAAAAAAATCAATTCCTGTCATCTTTTCTATCTCATCTACAGATACCACAAAACTATATAATGAAGCATTTGAAGCCTCATGAGGAACTAAAAAAGCTATCATGTTTAACTTATCTTTAGTTAAAATAATTTTATAAAAATAAGTAGGCACGGCTACATTTTCTTTCCCAATTGTTTTTAAACCCTTTTTTAGAACACCCCCTGTAATAACGTAAAGACCACCATAACGAGTTGCCCAATACCTGGTTTTTTGTTCTAATCGGTTCCATATTCCAGCATTAAAATCTGATATTTGTGGTGAAATGTTTGACGTTAAAAATGTTTGCTTATACATATTATAGCTGCTTTTTCGATCTGCGGCTGGGCATAGATGCCCTTTATTATAACCCGAATTTTTATAATTTTTCCAATCTGCTGATTTTGATTTCACAGAGTTATCTTGATTAAAATAGGGTCTTTGATAATGAGCGTTATTCATATCTGATGACGTCAATTCATATGCCACCCATTCAGATTGTTCATAAATTTCTTTGTACGAAAAAGAATATGAATCATTTGTGTAAACATCATTTGAAGTTGAAGACGGTAAATAATCAAATAACGTATGGTCTACACTTGTTTTCTCGAAAGAATAAATATCGTTTTGGTTAGACGCTTTGTCCTTGCACGATAAAAAATGCATTACAACGTAAAAAATTAATATTTTAAAATACCTCATCGTGGTTAAATAGTTTAGTGTCTTATATTATTAATTTTATAAAATTAAATCAAACAATTATGAAAACCAAATTAATACTTTTTCTATACATTTGTTCATTCAATTATGTATTTAGCCAAAAATCTGATGCAATTTTTACAGCAAAAATAGACAGCTTAAAAACAACTGAAGTGCTTTTGAAACAAGAACTAAATACGAAAGAGAAAAACACACGAGAGCAAATAAAAACTGAAAAAGAAAAAATTGAAACTCAAATCGGGGTACTTCAAAAAATAGAAAACGAAAAATAAAAAATAACAAAACAAGAAACAAAAATTATTGCCTTAAAATTAGATCTCGATAAAAATAAAAAAATATTAAACAATTTATTAAACTAATTGTATTTTAAAATACTAATAAATTCGATATTGATTTTTATTCTTGAGGAGATTTTTTATATATTTGAAATACATAAAATAAAACTTATCCCTTTGGTTAAACTTACTTAAATCTCCAAATTATAACCATATACAAAGTTAAAGCAAACTAAAGGGAAATTATGAAACAGCAATCAAACATACTTTTTTTATAATTTTAACGTGTTTCTTACAAAAAAATCATGCTAATAAAAAACAGCACTCCTGAAGATTTAGACACTATATTTAAGCTATACAAAACTGCTGTCGATTTTCAAAAAACAAAAGATGAAACACAATGGCCTCTGTTTGACAGAACATTAATTGAGCAAGAAATTGCCGAAAATAGACAATGGAAAATTAGCATCAATGATGTAATTGTATGTGTATGGGCAACCACATTTTCTGATGCTCAAATATGGGAAGAACGCAATAATGACACAGCTGTTTATTTGCACAGAATTGCAACAAATGCTGACTATCGCGGTCACAATTTTGTTCGTATAGTTGCAAAATGGGCTAAATCATATGCTAATGAAAACAACAAAAAATACATACGTTTAGATACCGTTGGTAATAATGAAGGTTTAATTAAACATTATAAAACATGTGGCTTTGATTTTTTAGGCCTTTTACAACTTAAAAATACTATAGGCCTACCTGCGCATTACGAAAATGCCACGGTAAGTTTATTTCAAATTAGTTTATAAAAAAAGTCAAAAAAAATCCCATTTTATCAAATGGGATTTTATATAAAAAGGCAGTATTAAATTATTTATTTTTATTTAATGATACGAAGTTAGATAATCTAACAAATTTAGAAATGTCGTCAATAACATTCAAAGATTCGTCAACATAAGCATCTTTACTCAACTCTTCGTGCCAACGTTCTCTTTTTTCTTTTAAAAGAGTGTCTTTTTTAAACGCCAATAATTCATAAGGCAGTGAAGTAAATTCTAAGTTGTTTTTATATTCTTTAAGCCCTTCATAGGTTTTATTTACAGCCTCTAAAGCGGCTAATTCTTTTTTGTATAGTGTATAATTTAGACTTATATCTTTATCGTCTTTTCGTTCAAAATTCCATTTGGCATAAGAATCAATTAAACTAAACTGCTTGCTGGATTTAATTCTTAATTTGCTGTAAGCAATAACATTGTCAAAATTTGCACCTGTTGTATTGTACTCTGCTGGTGTAATTTTATCCCATGGCAAAGCTTCGGGTTCATCTCTTTCGCCAGTTTCTATATAGGCAAAATAATCGGGCAAAACAATGTCAGACGCAACCCCTTCTCTTTGAGTTGAACCTCCATTTATTCTATAAAATTTCTGAATCGTTGTTTTTAAAGAGCCTAAATCTCCTAAATCATTGCCACGAACCATATCGTTTAGATCAATAACATTTTGAACCGTTCCTTTTCCATAAGTTTGCTTACTACCAATAACTATTCCGCGTTTATAATCTTGAATGGCCGCCGCAAATATTTCAGAAGCCGAGGCTGAATAACCATTAACCATAACCACTAAAGGACCATCCCATTGTACATTTGAATCTTTATCTTTTAATATATTGGGTTCTGATTTAGCATATTTAACCTGAACTATAGGGCCTTTGTCAATAAACAAACCAACCATGTCTACAACTGTTTGAAGAGAACCTCCTCCATTGTCTCTTAAATCCATAATGATACCCTCTACATTTTGCTTTTTTAAAAGCTCAATTTCTTTAGCAACATCTTTAAAAGCATCTCTATTATCTTTGTTGTCAAAAGAAATATAAAATTTAGGTAAATAAATAATTCCAAATAATTTTTCGCCCTTTATAACTGTCGTTGATTTTGCAAACGTTTCTTCAGTTTCAACAATATCTCTTATAATTGAAATTACTTTAATTGTTCCGTCAACACGCTTTACAGTTAATCGAACTTCGGTTCCTTTTGGACCTTTTATTTTTTTAACCACATCGTTAATTCGCATCCCCGTAATATCTATAGGTGCCTTTTCTGCTTGAGCTACTTTAATAATAAGATCGCCTTGGGCAAGTTCTTTTCCTTTCCAAGCAGGGCCACCCGAAATTAATTCAGACACTTCTACTCCAACATTTTTCTTTTGCAAACGAGCTCCAATTCCTTCAAATGTTCCACTCATACTTACATCAAAACGTTCTTTGTTTTCGGGTGAAAAATAAAATGTATGTGGGTCAAAACGTTCTACTATTGAATTTAAAAAAACGCCAAACCAATCGTCTCTATTAAAATCT
>NZ_CAWUTS010000127.1:0-4427 GCF_963925415.1 uncultured Flavobacterium sp.
ATAGAACTTGACAAGGAAAACGTTGAATTTTACAACGCTGCTGAATTTGTTCGACATACTGATAAATTAGTTTACCTAACAGGAAAAGCAGGAACAGGTAAAACAACTTTTTTAAAATTCATTAAAGACACTACAAATAAAAATACGGTAATTCTTGCACCAACAGGAGTTGCAGCAATAAATGCAGGCGGAGTTACAATTCATTCTTTTTTTCAAATTCCTTTTGGACCTTTTGTTCCTGATGATTCAAGATTGAGAACAACAGCAACGGGAACGGAAAACGGGGAGACAATTTATACGACTTTCAGATACAGAGATGATAAGAAAGAAATAATTGAAAATTTGGAATTGCTAATCATTGACGAGATTTCAATGGTAAGAGCAGATGTATAGGATGTAATTGACAGAATTTTAAAAGTTTTTCGCAAGAAACCCTATTTGCCTTTTGGTGGTGTTCAGGTCATATTAATTGGAGATACTTTTCAATTGCCACCAATTGCTGATAATGAACAATGGTCAATTCTATCGCAGTTCTACAAAACACCTTTTTTCTTTAGTTCAAAAATAATAGAGCAGAACACGCCTCTTTATATCGAGCTGAAAAAAATCTATAGGCAGAACGAACAAGAATTTATTGACTTATTGAATAGGGTTCGAGTTAGTCAAGTAAATGCAAATGATTTTACTGTTCTTAATGCAAAATACAATCCAACATTTTCAGGTAATGGAAGTGATTATATAATTCTTGCAACACACAATAACATTGTAAACGAAACAAACCTTACAAAACTAAATCAACTCACAACTGAACTATTTACTTATGAAGCCAATGTAACAGGTACTTTCCCAGATAAACATAAGCCGACAGACCATTATTTAAAATTAAAAGTTGGTGCTCAAATAATGTTTATCAAGAATGATACAGGCGAGTACAAACGCTATTACAATGGTAAAATTGGTAAAATAAAAGAACTTGAAGCAGCTTCTATCAAAGTAGTATTTGATGATGAATCCGAAGTTGAAGTTGAGAGAGCAGTTTGGAATAACATTCAGTATTCATACAATAGAGAACAAAAAAAGATTGTAGAAGAAATTGTAGGAACTTTTGAACAGTTCCCTATTCGTTTAGCTTGGGCAATTACAGTTCATAAAAGCCAAGGTTTAACATTTGAAAAAGTTATTGCCGATTTAGGAAGAGCATTTGCACCAGGACAAGTTTATGTTGCTTTAAGTCGTTGTACTTCATTTAGTGGTTTAATGCTTAAAACTCAACTTAACAGTTATGCTATAAAAACCGACCCAAGAGTTATCGAATTTGCCCAAAACGAAACACCGGGAACATTAATAACTGAACAGCTTAACACAGGCAAAGCGGATTTCTACTACAAAAAAGCTAGAGAAGATTTTGGAAAAGGTAAAATCAAATCTGCGTTTGACTTTTTCAAAAGAGCCTTAAAGTTTCGTAACGATATTGACACAGAAGTTTTCAAGAAATTCATTGAAGTACAGGGAAAACGTCTTTTAGATTTTAAACAAAAGAATTCTTCGCTTATAAAGCAACTTGAATTAACGAACAATGAACTTTTAGAAGCAAAAGAAAATATTGAATTGCAAACGGAAGAAATTAACAAAAAGTCTACCAAAATATCAGAACAGAACTCTTCGATTGGACTGCTTTTAGAAAAAACTTCCGAGTTTGAAAATGAAACTGAACGACTAAAAAAATCATTAAAACTAACCGAGAAAAAACTATCTGACTCACAAATTCACTCGAACGGACTTGAAACTAAACTTCAGAAAACTGAATCAGATTTACGGAATAAGAACAAAGAAAACCAGACCAATAAAGCAGAAATAGAACGACTTAAAAACTTGAAATGGTACGACAAACTAATAGGAAAGAAATAGAAAGCCAGTGCCTAACAATGTATATAAAAAATAGGCGAATTAGTGCTAAAATCAAGGGTTTTGGTTCGTATCAAACTTTGTGCTTAACTGAAAGTTTAGTGCTTCGAAATCGCCTACTTTTTATATACTAACCGTTATGGGCAAGTTTAAAAAACGACATACCGAACGCAGACAAACACGAGAACCACCGTTCTTGCGGTTTGACAGTTTTTGACTATTAACGACTGACAGAAAGAAAAAGAAAAAAGTGGAGACCAGAACCCACTCTAAAAAACGGGGCGTATTCCGAAAAGCCAAATGAGTAGGGACAAACTTTAAATTAATAATAATGAGAAAGTTAAATTTTACGTTTTTTACAATAGCATGTTTATTAGTAAATACTCAAACATTTGCTCAGCAACAAAAAGCTATTAAGATTTCACCTTTTACATTTTTAAAAGGTCAACCTGTAATGATTCATTATGAACATAATGTATTTAAGTCTTTCACAATGGGCGTAGGAGTAGCGCCAATCATGTGGGGTCCAATTATTGGAAGCTTGCTATATCCTCCAACAAAATTTAATACCGGAATTGCTATTGATCCTGAAATTCGTTGGTATGCTAAAAATGATAAAGTAATGGATGGTTTTTTCGTTGGATTGTACAACTCTAATCGATTCAGTTCTTGGGAGGGCACCTCCACTGAAGAAATATTTGATCTATATTCGGAAATAAATGAATGGGACATTAAAAATAGAAAAATTATCGTTGGGTTACAATTAGGCGTTCAACGATTAATTGGCGATCATTTTTCTGTTGATTTTTACTCGGGAATTGGATTTAATTCTAATTTAACGACTGCTACAAGAAAGATTGACCAATACACGGAAACGACACCTTCTGGTGGCGTCAACTTGAGATTAAATGTAGCTCTTGGATGGCAGTTCTAAAGCAATATTTAAAACCAGCCCATAACCGCACCTACTCACAAGTGGGGCGGTTGTGGGTTATTTGAATATTAGTGCTTTTAAGTAAATTTTGTGCAAAATTAAAAGTAAAGTGCTTCTAATGCCCCACCTTCTTGTAGCTGCAAACCGTTATGGGCAAGTTTAAGAAACATAGCGGTTCAAAGCAGGCTGACCACCTAAAGTGACAAACAAAAAAGTGGAGACAAGAAAACCACTTTAAAAACAGGGAGTATTCTGAAAATCCTTAAGAGTAGGAAAAAATTTTAATTTTAAAAATAATGAACAAAAAAATATTTTTTTACATCTTAATTGGCCTTGGAGCTCTTGATTTAATTATTTGGGTTTTTAATGGCTTCTCTTTCGGCTGGCTCGAATTAATAGTCGGTGTTAATGCAATTTCACAATATGGAGCTTGGATAATGATTGCAACCGGAATTTGGTTGCTAAGAAAAGAAAATGCCAAGGAAAAATCCGAGATAGATGCAATATCAGACATAGAAACAGGCGAGGAAATAATATTCAAAAATTCAGGTAACACCACAATTATCACCCTCACATCAAAAAAAATCATCTATAGGGCATTTAATGTTGAAGAAAATACATTGAAACAAAATGACAATGTAATTGCGGATGAAAAAGCAATAATTTATTACACCGACATAATCAATGTATCCGCAGTTAAGGTGAAAGATATTGCAAACACTAAAATAGGTAAACTTTCGGGATTTGAGTTTGGAATTTCTTTGAAAATGAAAGATGGAAGCATTAAAAATTTGCCAACATCAAAGTCTGAATTAATTTGTGCACATATTAGTAAATACATAAATAATTAATCATATGAAAAAAATAGCATTCTTATTCTTATTAACAACCCTGTTTAGTTGTAAATCTAAAATGGATGACACAATTAAAAATGGCTACTTTGATGCTTGTAAAAAACACAATGTAGAAACTCTAGTAAAAAGCTTTTTTGCTAATCCTAAATGGGAAAGTTTTGTTTCTCCTGACGACGACAACTATCATCTAAATGCATCTGGTCAAATCGCCTATGAAAATAAACCAGTAAATGCAGTTATTCAATTTGAAATGGACGGGGATGATCGCTGGCAAATCAATGCATTTGAAATTAATGGAGAAGCACAAAATGATTTTATGGTTGCTGAGCTTATAAATGAGATGTGTTTGTCAGCGGGGAATTAGACTTACTTCTTTGTTGCTTAATTAAAACCAGCCCATAACAGCACATTTGCGAATATGGCGGGTTTAGTGGTAATTAAAATATTCTGCAACTAATAAACATTAGTTGTAAAATGAAAGATAGTGCTACTAAATCAGCCACATCGCAAATCTGCAAACCGTTATGGGCAAGTTTAAACAACATAGCGGTTGAAGGCAGGCTGACCACCTAAAGTGACAAACAAAAGAAGTTGAGACAAGAAAACAACATAAAAAACAGGGAGTATTCTGAAAATCCAAAAGAGTAAGAATGAATATTTAAAAAATAAAATGATGAAAAATTCAATGATTCTATTTGGGTTAATTCTAACAGGGATATTAACGCTAGAAAGCT
>NZ_CAWUTS010000128.1:0-13486 GCF_963925415.1 uncultured Flavobacterium sp.
GCCCCAGATGCCAAATAATTTACCTAATAAAATTAATCCTAAAGCTAATACAATCAGTTGTGTTTTTGAATTAAAATGAATTTTTTTCCAAAGGCTTAATTTCAAACAAACAACCTGATAAGGTGTGCTAATCATTATTGGAAACCAAACAAACATCAAAGTTAAAACATAATAAAACATAGGTTCTTTTTCAAATTTTTGTATAATATCTTCTTTAAAAAAAAGCAGTAATACCATTGAAACCAAAAACAATCCTAATGTAAAAAAACTAATTTTAGCCATACTTTTTTGAATCCCTTTTAGTAATTCTTCTTTTTTTGTAGAGGAGAAATTTGGTAGAATTGTAAAAAAAAGATTCCCTGAAACACCTCTTATCACGGAAGTTATTTTTTCTAAAATAGAAACAACTCCTGCTATATATGCTCCAAAAAACAAATTAGTTAACGGAATGGTGATAAACAAAATCAACATATTAATGAGTTGAATGTAAAATATTTTTCTGTCTGTTTTAAAATAAATAGTTGCTTTTTGTAAATTTAAAGCTGAGAAAGTGATTTTCCATTTTATACGGATTAAAATAAATAAAGCCACCAATAATTCGGATAAACCTATAAAAAGGTTTGTTGCAAACCAATTTTCATTAGAAATAAAGAAGAAAACCAAAACAAAGGATAGTAATTTGGTAAAAAAATGATACCAAAGCAACAATTTGTTTTTGGATAAAACATAAAAAAAAGAACTCGGATTAAAAAGTCTTCCTAACAGCAAAACCGAAGAAAATAAAGCAACTTGTGGCAAATAAACGGCAAAAATAGCAACAAAAACAAAGACTAAACTAATGATTAAAAACCGAATTTGAAGCAATGTATTCCAATAACACGCAAGCGTTTTGGCACTAGATTTTAGCTTTTCGGCTATCGGAATTAAATTTTGCGGAAAACTATAACTACTTATGCCTGCCAAAATATAAAAAATCATTTGCCAAGTAGTTATTTTTCCTATTATGGCAAGCGAAAGCCTATCAATTAAAACCAAATATAACGCCAAAGGAAAAAGTATATTTAATAGCTGAATGCCACTTAATACGCCAAAACGAAACCCCGTTTTTTTTATCCATTGCCTCATGATTGGTCTTTTATTTTTTTTATAATTTGTATTCTTTTATGTTTTAGAGCAGATACTATTCCGTTAGAGAACTTCCAACCAAAAAAAGTAGGCGAGTGTATTAAAAAAAGAGCAATTTTATCTTTAATCCCAAAATAAAAATGTTCCTTTTTCATGTCATTAATAAAATTATGCAGTAAATTTTGAAACAATTTACGGAGTTCTTTTAATTGTTTTATTTCTTTTTTATCAATAATTTGAATTAAAAAAGTATCCATAAAATAATCTAAAGCATTCTTAAAAACTCCTTTTTTATATATATTTTCTACTTGATATTTTTTTAAAACTGCAAATTCCACTTCAAAAAGACGATACACATCTTTTACTCTTACATCCGATAAAACTCTTCTGGTTAGCGATGCTTTTCGGGAATAATTGTTAATTAGTTTTTGGGGAATAAACGAAACAGAGTTTGATAATAAAATAAATTCTAACACAAAAGGGCGATCGTCAAACAATTTGAGTTCTTTGTCAAAAGTAATTTGTTTTGCAATAGATGCTAAAAAAACTTTAGACCAAATAGTTTCTACAATTCCTTCTCTATAAAAAGTGTTTGCTAAATCTGATGAGTTTTTAATATTTGTGTAGGAAAAATGCCATTTGGAAGGCATTTCGGTAGTTCCATCTTCTGAAAGAATATGAAAATCACACAGCAATAAATCGGCGTTGGTTTGTTTAATTTCTGAAGCAAAAACCTGCATCATATTAGGTTGCAAAGTGTCGTCGGCATCTAAGAACGTAACATATTTTGACGTAACGTTTTTTAAGCCCATATTTCGAGCTACCGCTGAACCAGAATTTTCAATAGAAATCAATTTTACGTTTTCAAGAATGGTTGTGTATTTTTGGGCAACTTGCAACGAATGATCTGTTGAACCATCATTAATTAAAATAACTTCAATTTTATTATAGGTTTGATTTACCACAGATTGCAAACATCTGTCTAAATAATTTTCTTCGTTATAAAAAACGATGACGAGCGAAATTAAAGTAGTTGTATTACTCATTTGAAAGTAAATTTACAAAGTGGTTTGTAGTATTTTTAATGCTATTAGCAAGCTTTTTGTTGTTTTTTGGTGGCAACCAACTATTTTCAGATAAACTATCGGCAGTTATCAAAACACAAAGAGCATTTAATTTATAGAATTCAGCAAAAGCATAAATAGCAGCACATTCCATATCTACATGGGTTGTCCTTTTTTCTTTAAAATGGTTTATTAAACTAGGTGTTTCTCTAAAAGGAGCATCTGTACTCCAACAAATGGATTCTTTATAACACAATTTGGTTTCCAAATGAGAAAACCAAGTACTCTTTTTTGGTTCAAAAAAATCATCTTTAGAATAAAGAGAGGCACAACCTGTTGTTGAATATGCTTTTTGAACAATACAAACATCGCTTTCTTTGAAATTGAGATTCAAACTACCCGCAAAACCAATAAAAATAAAATTTTCTACACCTAAGCCTCTTAATTCTTCAAGTAAACCAACAATAGCTGGAGCACCATTTCCAAATTCGGCACAAACTAATGTTTTTTTATTTAATAAAAAATGTTTCCCTTTTATCCCTTTTATTTTTTTAGCAAAAAAGCGTATTTTTCTATCCAAATAATGTTTGTGTAGTGTAATAATTGCTGTTTTGGGCAAAACATTAAAATTATAGGCATTGCAACTTTTTTTCCATTTTATGAGTTCCAAAATATCTAAAACAGATGGTTCGGTATAAAAATTAATGTTTAGTTCTTTAAAAGCCATAGCCTAATTAATGATTTATTTTTAAAAAAATAGTATGTTTGTAAATATATGCAAAGCCATTAAAAATCACAATAATTCTTTAAAGTTTAATTTAATTATACACATGAAAAAGAAACTTTTAATAGCCTTCTTAAGTATTTCAATTTTGGGGTTTTCCCAAAACAAGTATCAAAAAATGGATAGCTTACTAACGTATTTAAACCAAAACAATAAGTTTATGGGTTCCTTATCATTACGAGAAGGAAATAAAATAGTTTTCTCAAAAGCATATGGTTTTGCAGATGTGGATAAGAATATTAAGGCAGACAATGTTTTTAAATATAAAATAGGCTCAATTACCAAAACATTTACTGCAACTATTATTATGCAATTAATAGAAGAAAAAAAATTGCGATTAGAAAGCAAGTTGATTAAATATTATCCGAAAGTTCAAAATGCAGCTAAAATTTCAATTTCAGATTTACTTCACCATCGCAGTGGCATCTTAGATTACATCAATCAAGATTCGTTGAGTATTGAAGATTTTAAAAGTGCTCATTTAAAAGACATCATATATTCAAAAATTAATAATTATGAATCTATTTTTGAGCCTAATACACAATTTTTATACAGCAATTCAAATTACTTTATATTGGGTGGTATAATTGAAAAAATAACTCGCAAATCGTTTTTAGAAAATGTTCAGGAACGGATTGTAAAAAAATTAGATTTAAAAAACACTTATTATCCATCAGAAAAAATTAATACCTCAAATAAGGAATGTTATTCCTATATTTTTGATGGAACAAATTGGAAAAAAACAGATGAATGGGCTGCTGATCTTGCATATGCCGCAGGTGAAATAATTGCAACCCCTGATGATTTAACCGAATTTATGCATAGCCTCTTTAATGGAAAATTAGTCAAAAAAACATCCTTAGAACAAATGAAAGAGCTAAAGGATGGTTATGGTATAGCTTTAATGCAATTTCCTTTTGGCGAAAGACGCTTTTATGGTCATACAGGCGGCATTGAAAGTTTTAGATCTGTTGTGGGTTATTATCCCGCTGATGATCTTTGCGTTTCTTTAATTGTTAACGGCGAAAATTTTAACCGAAACGATATTATGGTGGGTATATTAAGCATATACTATAAAATTCCGTTTCCTTTTCCAAATTTTGACACTATTGACCATTCTGTTTTACAAAAATATGTTGGAACCTATGCATCATCAAATCTTCCGCTAAAAATTACCATTTCAATAATAAAAGATCAATTGATAGCTCAGGCTACGGGTCAAAGTTCATTTGCTTTAACGCCAAAAAACGAAACAGAATTTGTGTTTTCCGCAGGCGGCATCGAAATGATTTTTGAAGACCAAAGTTTTACATTAAAACAAGGTGGACAAAGATTTAAATTCACAAAAGAATAATGTCAAACTCATTAATTGACAAAATTAAAAGGATAACAAATAGCACCTATTTAGATATTATAGGCCTTTTTATAGTTGTTACAGCTTCTTTTACATTAGGCTATCATAATACCCTATACCACTTTACTTTTCAAAATACAAATTATGTTTTTTATTTGGGTTATGTTTCTATTGTAAGCACTAGTTTTTCAATGATAGGAAATCGATTGGTAACCAAAAAAAAAAATAGTGGCAATTTTATTACTACGTGTAATACATTTTTGAGTGGCTCCATAGATTTTTTATTGGGAAATGTGGGTGCGATATTGACCTATCCTGTTTCTTTTATTGGTAATTTTTTGGTGTTTAAAACTTGGCAAAAAAGCAAGGTGTTGCGTTCTGTTGATTTTATTTTTTATCGAAATTTAATCCTTGGGTTTGTTTTGTCGTTTATATTAAACTACATCGCTTTTAAATATTTATCAGAAAAAAATATAGATTGGAAGTTGTTTTTTGCCATAGTAATTCCGGCTGGTTTAACCTTTGGAGGAACATTTAATACCGCACGAATGTATCCTGATAATTGGATCATGTGGCAATTGTATAATTTAACTAAATTGATACAAAATATACTGCAAATGAATATTGCTAATGTTTTTAAATATGTTTTCTATTTTTTTAATGCCATCTTAGGATATATTACATGGCAAGATGATCGAAAAAAACAATTATAATTTTCGAGTCGATTCGCGTTGACGCAATTCGGTTTTGATAATCACTGTGTTGTATTCTGGAAATTCGTTCTCTGATTTATCTTCTAACCTGTCTATTAATAAAGAAGCCGCTTTTTCACCTATTTCAGGAGCATGCTGACTTATTGTTGATAAACTTGGCGTCAATCTTTTAGACCAAATACCATCTGCAAAGCCAATAATATTTATTTGCTCGGGTATTTGTATTCCTTTTTTAATAATCAATCGCATCATCTTAGTAGCAGAATCTTCATCCAATGCAAAAACAGCATCAATTTTTTTAGTTGAAATTAGTTTTTCCAATTTTACATCTAATTCATCCAAATCATTTTCAATAACTATTAAAGATGTATCAACAGAAAAATCACTTTGTTCTATTGATTTAATGTACCCATCATAACGAAGTTTTCCAACACTTAAATTATCTATAGAAGAAATCAGTGCTATTTTTTTTGAACCTAGTTTTATCAAGTGATTTGTAGCATGAAAAGCTGAATCTAAATCATCTACAATAACTTTATCACATTTAATTTCTTCGGCTATTCGATCAAACATTACAATAGGAGTGCCACTGTTAAGTATATCTTTAATATGTGTATAAGCTTTTTTTGATTGTGTTTCTTCGGCAAGACATACAATAAAACCATCTATAGTTCCATTGTTTAACATTTCCATTACTTGCTCTTCTTTTTTCTGAGATTCATTGGAAATACCCGTAATTAAATTATAGCCTCTAACCAGCGCTATTTTTTCAATTCCACTAAAAACTTTAGCAAAAAATGGGTTCAATATATTTGGAATAATAACGCCTATAGTATTGGTGCGTTGATTTTTTAAATTTTTAGCAATACTGTTTGGTTTGTAATTTTTTAAAGCGGCAAATTCTTTAATCTTAATTTTAGTTGCTTCACTAATTTCCGGACTATCACTTAAAGCTTTTGAGACAGTAGAAACTGAGAATCCGAGTTCTTTGGCCAGTTGCTTTAAAGTTGCTTTTACTTTCATATCTATTAATTGATTTGTAAAAATAGTAATTTTTAATAGAACTATTAAACCTTGACTTGAATAAAATTTAATGCTGTACTTTGAAGCCCTAATAAACAGCAATTTTTTAAATGGCATAACTACTTCATACACAATATAAATAATATTGTATTGTAATTTGGTTTTAAAATAAATAATTGTACTTTTGCACTCCCTTACCCAAATTATTGGAAGGGAATGGAATGTTTAATTAAAATAAATTATTGTGAACACATTAAGCTACAAGACAGTTTCAGCTAACAAAGCCACAGTTGATAAACAGTGGGTTGTTGTAGATGCTGAAGGTCATAACTTAGGTCGTTTTTCTAGTAAAGTTGCTAAAATTTTAAGAGGAAAATATAAACCAAGTTTTACACCGCACGTTGACTGTGGAGATAACGTTATTGTTATCAACGCAGAAAAAATCAACCTAACCGGTAACAAGCTTGACGAAAAAACGTATATTCGTCACACAGGTTACCCAGGAGGTCAAAGAAGTTTGACTGCTAAAGTATTGCAACAAAAAAACCCTGCAATTTTAGTAGAAAAAGCTGTAAAAGGAATGTTGCCTAAAAACAAATTAGGTGCTGAATTATTCCGAAATTTAAATGTATTTGTAGGTGCTGAGCATTCTCATGGAGCTCAAAAACCTAAAACCGTTAACCTAAACGATCTTAAGTAATGGGAGTTATTCACAAAATCGGGAGAAGAAAATGTGCAGTTGCACGTATTTATGTTTCAGAAGGAACAGGAAAAATTACCGTAAACAAAAAAGAGTTTGCAACCTATTTCCCAACAGCAACTTTACAGTACAAAGTATTACAACCTATGTCATTGACAGAAAATGTAACAAACTTTGATGTAAAAGTAAATGTATATGGTGGAGGTTCAACAGGTCAAGCAGAAGCTGTGAGAATGGCAATTGCTAGAGCTATGTGTGAGGTAGAAGCTGAAAACAGAGCTATCTTAAAACCAGAAGGATTACTTACAAGAGATCCAAGAATGGTAGAACGTAAAAAATTCGGTCAGAAAAAAGCAAGAAAGAAATTCCAATTCTCGAAACGTTAATATTTCGAATGGGTTTGGATTATTTTGCAGACAAATTTTTACAATTAAAATTGAATTTAAAACACAGTTGTCGATATTCCTTTATAAAAGGGAATTAGTTTAGCATCTAAATGAAGCCAAAGGCTAAAGCCAAAGGAACATTGCTATAACACGGAACGTAAACTATTACACAATGGCAAACAAAATTGACGTTAAAGAATTATTAGAAGCAGGTGTACATTTTGGACACATGACTCGTAAATGGGACCCAAATATGGCTCCATACATTTATATGGAACGTAATGGTATACATATCATTAATCTATATAAAACAGCTGCAAAAATTGAAGAAGCTAATGAGGCTTTGAAAAAAATTGCAGCATCAGGTAGAAAAGTACTTTTCGTAGCTACCAAAAAACAAGCTAAAGATATTGTAGCAGAAAAAGCTGCTGCAGTAAACATGCCTTACATCACTGAAAGATGGCCAGGTGGAATGCTAACTAACTTTATTACAATCAGAAAAGCTGTTAAAAAAATGGCTACTATTGATAGAATGAAAAAAGATGGTACGTTCATGACCTTGTCTAAAAAAGAAAGATTACAAGTAGATCGTTTGCGTGCAAAATTAGAGAAAAACCTAGGTTCTATATCTGATATGACACGTTTACCTGCTGCGCTTTTTATAGTAGATGTAAAAGCAGAACATATCGCAATTAAAGAAGCTCACAAATTAAACATTCCAGTTTTTGCAATGGTTGATACAAACTCTGATCCTCGTGAAGTAGATTTTGTTATTCCATCAAATGATGATGCTTCTAAATCTATCGATAAAATCTTAACCTTAGTTACAGGTGCAATTAGCGATGGCTTATCTGAAAGAACTTCTGATGGTGAAGACCAAGAAGAAGGAAAAGAAATGAAAAAAATAGCTCCAAAAACTAAGCAAGTTACTGAAGCTGTAGTTGAAGCAACTGCGGTAGAAGTAGTAGCTGAAGCTCAGGCTGAAGCAACTACAGAGGAAGTAGTAGCTGAAGTTACTAATATTGAAACTTCAACAGAAGAAACTTCAACAGAAGTATAATATAAATATTCAAATTTTATAAGATCCAAATTCCAATAAAACTTCAATTAGTTGATGATTTAATAAAGTTGGAATTTGGATTTTTATAGTTTAAGACATTAAATTTACAATTATTAAAAATAAAAATTATGGCAACAATTACTGCTGCAGACGTAAATAAATTAAGAACAATTACTGGTGCAGGTATGATGGACTGCAAAAAAGCATTAGTTGAAGCTGATGGCGATTTTGATTTAGCAATTGAAAACCTTAGAAAAAAAGGTCAAAAAGTTGCTGCTAATCGTTCTGATAGAGAATCAACTGAAGGTGCTGCAATTGCTGTTGTAAATGCTGAAAACACAGCTGGTGTTGTAATTACATTAAACTGCGAAACAGATTTCGTTGGTAAAAACGAAAGTTTTGTAAAATTAGCTACAGACTTAGCTCATCAAGCATTACAATTTAACACTAAAGAAGAATTATTAGCTTCAGACTTTAATGGAGTAACTGTTGCTGATAAATTAATTGAACAAACAGGTGTAATTGGAGAAAAAATTGAAATTGCCTCTTTCGAAAGATTAGAAGGTGCTTTTATTGGTTCTTACATACATGCTGGAAACAAAATTGCTACTATAACTGCTTTATCAGCAAATGTTGAAGGCGCTCATGAAGTTTCAAGAAACGTTTCTATGCAAGCTGCTGCGATGAATCCAATAGCTTTAAACGAAGCGGGAGTTGATGCACATACAATTGAAAAAGAAATTGAAATTGCTAAAGATTTATTGCGTTCTGAAGGAAAACCAGAAGCAATGTTAGACAATATCGCAAAAGGAAAATTAAATCGTTTCTTTAAAGATAACACTTTAGTAAACCAAGATTTTATTAAAGATAGTTCTATGAGTGTTGCTGCTTATGTAAAGTCTGTGAATGCAGATTTAACGGTAACAGGATACAAAAGAGTTGCTTTAGGATAATTTATATTAAACTTATTTCTGAAGATTATAATTTTAAAACCTTAATTTTAAATAAATTAAGGTTTTTTTTTATAAATTTATTTAATTCGATTCAAAAAATTATGGCTTTAAAAATCCGTTGTGCTTGGTGTGAAAAAGATGATTTATATAGAAATTATCATGATTACGAATGGGGTAAACCTGTTTATGATGATGATAAATTATTTGAGTTTTTAATATTAGAAACGTTTCAGGCAGGTTTAAGTTGGTACACTATTTTATCCAAAAGAGAAAATTTTAGAAAAGCTTTAGCAGGTTTTGATTGTAAAACAATTGCCCTTTATAACGATGAAAAGGTGCAAGAATTAATGCTAAATGCAGGGATAATACGAAATTTATTAAAAATTAAAGCCAGCATTTCTAATGCAATTGCATTTATAAAAGTTCAAGAAGAATTTGGCAATTTCTCTAAGTATATTTGGAATTTTGTAGACGAAAAACCTATTCTCAATATGCCTAAAAAGCATCAAGATATTCCCGCTACTACTCCGCTTTCTGATGCCATAAGTAACGATTTAAAAAAACGCGGTTTTAAGTTTGTAGGATCAACAGTTATATATGCGTATCTTCAGGCTACGGGTATTGTTAATGATCATGTAGAAGATTGTTGGACAAAAAATGAATTCAATTTTCCTACTTAAATTTGGACTTCCAAAATTCGCATAAAACTATCTCGAGAAATTTCAAATGCACCTAGTTTTTCTAAATGATCATTATGTACTTGACAATCTAACAAACAATAGTTGTTAATTTTGAGATATTCAATTAATTTTACAAACCCTACTTTAGATGCATTAGAAACGTGAGAAAACATACTTTCGCCACAAAAAATAGTTCCTAAATCAACGCCATACAAGCCGCCTACTAATTCGTCGTTTTGCCAAACCTCAACACTCATTGCATTCCCTTGTTTATGCAGCTTACAAAAAGCATCTATCATATCTTGAGTAATCCAAGTGCTATTTTGTCCTTTTCGCTTTGACAATTGACATTGAACAATTACTGCTAAAAAATTTTGATTAAATGTTACTTTAAAAATATCTCTATTAATAATGTTTCTCAAAGATTTTTTAACTTTATAATCTTGGGGATTTATTACCATTCGATCAGATGGTGACCACCATAGTATAGGCTCATCTGCATCAAACCAAGGAAAAATACCGCTTGTATAAGCCAATAATAAGCGCTCTGTTGACAAATCACCTCCATAGGCTAAAATGCCTTCATAAGACGCTTCTTCTACTGGTGGAAAATAAAGTTCTTTTGTTAAGCAATACATGATTTTATGGGAATTTCAAAAAAATAAATTTTACAAATAAAAAATCAGAAATTCAAGTTATATACTCGAACTTCTGACTCTGTTTACATTTAATTTCAAACTTTTTTAATTAAAAAGGCAAATCGTCGTGCTCTTCTTCATTGAAGTTTTTAGCAGGCTCAAAAGCTTCTGCCGCTGGCATTGGAGGCATATTTGTTGGTGCTGTTTCTGTTTGTATTTTTTCAATTCTCCAGCCCTGTAATGTGTTAAAATATTTTGTTTCTCCTTGTGGGCTTACCCACTCTCTTCCTCTTACATTAATAGAAACTTTTACTTGTTCTCCAACATTATATTGGTTTAATAAATCTGTTTTATCTTGAACAAAGTCCATAATAATGTGTTGCGGGTATTGTTCATCAGTTGAAACAACCAATTCTCTTTTTTTGAACGTTGCACTTACTTGTTGTTCTGGGTTGATAACCTTAATTCTTCCTAAAATTTCCATACTTATTATTTTTTATTATTTTGCTAAAAGCACTTTCCAAGCACTTAAAGTATCATTATTATCCAAATATTCTTTAGCTTTTTGATGTATTTTATCTTCATCGTCAGAACTCAAAACGGCTTTTACCGAAAAGTTTTCTTTTACAAATATAGTAATTTCTTCTTTATTAGGAACGGCCTCAATATTTCCTAATTTACCTAAATCATTTCCGTCAAAATAAACACTTTCCTTAATAAAATGTGGAATGGAATCAACTCCAATTCCTAAAGTAGATATTGGTTTTTCAACTTCAAATAAACCTGATATTGCCCTACTGTACCAATTACCTCCTAGGCGAGACACCAAATCAATTTTTGTTTGATCTATCATTCCGCTGGCATCTAAAATAGCTTCATTGATGTGAATTTTAAGAACTTCACAAATAATTAAATTTCCTGCTCCACCTTCATTACCTAATGCAATAATATCGTTTACCTTACATTCAAACTGAACAGGACTTTCTGCAACTCTGAATGGCTTTATGATTTCTGATGGTAGCATGGTAAACCCCGCTTTTTCAAATTCATTTACTCCCTCAGGATATTCTGAACTGGATAAAGACATTTGTTGTACCATACCATAATCTACTATGTTTATTACTACCTGCCTGGTGTTATCGCAATTTATCAAAGTATGTTTTATAGTGTTGTTGCGAACTCTCCTAGCAGGTGAAAAAACCAAAACAGGAGGATTAGAGCTGAATACATTAAAAAAACTAAACGGTGATAAATTAGAATTCCCATTTATATCAACTGTGCTTGCAAAAGCAATAGGCCTAGGAGCTATTGCACTTTGTAAATAGCCTTGTAGTTTTGCAGGAGAAATAGTTTTGGGATCAATACTTATCATAAAAAAACATTTATACAAATATAATTTTTTATACTTTAACTCGTTTAAATATGACTTTAATTTTTTGAATTAATTTTAGTACTTTTAACAAAAAATAGTAAATGAGGTTTTCAAAAAGAAGCGATACGAGTCGATGGTTGATCATTATTTTTTCCTTTTTTATTGTTGTATTGATTTTATCGAATACCTATAGTTTTTTTCAAATATTCAAAAACGAAGAACGAAGCAAAATGGAACTTTGGGCAAAAGCTCAAAAAAAAATAAATTCTGATGACTTAAATGTGGATTTAGAATTGCCATTTGAAATTATTCAAAACCCAAGAATACCTATCATTGTTTCAATAAATGATTCCATAAGCCTTACTGCCAATGTTGAGGAGAACATCATAATAGATTCAAATAAATTAAAAACATATATTGAAAAACTTAAGTCTCAAAATAATCCTATAATTACAAAATTATCTGAAACAAAAACACAGTACCTTTATTATGGCAATTCTAAACTAATTAATCAACTCAAATATTATCCTATTGCCCTATTATTGATCATTTTTCTTTTTGGTACTGTAGTCTATAATTTTTATAGAGCTACAAAAATGTCTACTCAAAACAAATTGTGGGCAGGAATGGCAAAAGAAACTGCACATCAAATTGGAACACCTTTGTCTTCTTTGATTGGTTGGTTGGAAATTTTGAAATTAGATAACGTAGAACCTACTACTATAACAGAAATAGAAAAAGATATTACGCGTTTACAGACCATAACGGATAGGTTTTCAAAAGTAGGATCAGAACCCGTATTAGAAATAAAAAATATTATAGCAGAAACAAAAACTACTTTTGATTATTTAAAAGACAGAAGTTCTAAATTTCTAGTCTTTAATTTTATCGCGCCTAATAAAGAACTATTTGTAGCAATTAATCCCGCTTTGCATAGCTGGACTATAGAAAATTTAATAAAAAATGCTATTGATGCAATGAAAGGAAAAGGAAAACTAACCCTTAGCATTGAAGAAAAGGATAATTTTGTTCGCATTAAAGTAACCGATACAGGAAATGGTGTTTTAAAATCAAATTTTTCAAAAGTTTTTGAACCCGGTTTTACAACTAAAAGGCGTGGGTGGGGATTAGGCCTATCATTAACCAAAAGAATTGTTCAAGAATATCACAAAGGCAAAATAAAAATTGCACATTCTGAAATAGGAAAAGGAACAACGATGCAAATTAGTTATAAGAAAGCATAAAAAACTATACTTCTTTAGTTTTTTATGCTTTTATAATTTGCGGCTAATTGATATAGCCAATTCTTCAAATTCTTCTTTCTCAAGACTTACTTTTCGTTGAAAACGCATATCATCCATGTCTTGTAATGGAATTAAGTGAACATGTACATGAGGCACTTCTAAACCTACAACTGCAACTCCTACTCTTTTGCATTCAATAGCTTTTTCAATAGCTTTTGCAACTTTTCTACTAAACAGCATTAATCCAAGATATAAATCTTCATCCATATCAAAGATTTTATTAATTTCTTGTTTAGAAATGCATAAAGTATGCCCTTTTGCATTTGGATTTACATCTAAAAAGGCTAAATAATTTTCGTCTTCAGCAATTTTATAACAAGGAATTTCTCC
>NZ_CAWUTS010000129.1:0-8198 GCF_963925415.1 uncultured Flavobacterium sp.
AACTTTTGAATTAGACACTTTAACTTTAAATATTAAATCATTTAAAGAACCTCATTTTTTTAATAAAATTATATACAATAATTTTAGAAAATCTAAAGCTAAGCGCTCATTTGAATATGCTACTTATTTATTAAAAAATAATATTGGAACACCACAACCTATAGCTTTTTTTGAAAAAAAATCTTTACTAGGCTTAAAAGACAGTTATTATGTAAGTGAACATTTAGATTGTAATTTAACGTATCGTGAGTTGGTGCAAACCAATTATCCCGACACGGAAAATATTTTAAGACAGTTTATACAATTTACTTTTTTAATGCATCAAAAAGGTATTGAATTCTTAGATCATTCACCGGGTAATACATTAATTGTCAAAACTATTAATCAAAAATATAATTTTTATTTGGTAGATTTAAATCGAATGAAATTTCATAAGCAAATGAATTTTAAAACTCGAATGAAAAATTTATCTAAATTGACTCCTAAAAAAGATATGGTATTAATCATGAGTAGTGAATATGCAAAACTCTCAGGAATTGATGAAGAACAAGTCTTTACTGCTATGTGGAAATTAACTCAAGATTTTCAATATCGTTTTTATAGAAAAAAAAGGTTAAAAAAGAGTTTAAAGTTTTGGAAAAAACAGTAATTTTCACATCTTAATAGTTTTCATGAAGTTATCCGTAATTATCTCTACCTACAATTCAGAAGAATGGTTGTCCAAAGTCCTCATAGGGTTTTGTAGGCAAACTGCGAATGATTTTGAGATTGTAATTGCTGATGACGGATCTACCCCAAAAACAAAAGAAGTTATTGATTTATTTAGAGGTAAATTTCTATATCCAATAATCCATGTTTGGCAAGAAGACAATGGTTTTCAAAAATGTAAAATTTTAAACAAAGCTATACTTAAAACTACTTCGGAGTATCTTTTATTTACGGATGGTGATTGCATACCTAGAGAAGATTTTGTGAATCAGCATATAAAATTTGCAGAAAAAGGATATTTTCTTTCGGGTGGTTATTTCAAATTACCTATGGAAACATCTAAATTTATTTCAGATGAAGATATCAGAGTGCAAAATTGTTTTTCAACTTCGTGGTTAATCAAAAATGGCGTAAAAAAGAGCTTCAAATTAACTAAATTGACACACAATAAGTACTTTGCAATCTTTATGAATTGGATTACTCCTACAAAAAAAACATTTAACGGTCACAATACATCATGTTTTAAAAGTGATTTAATAGCAGTAAATGGTTTTAATGAAGATATGCAATATGGAGGTTTAGACAGAGAAATAGGCGAGCGGTTATTTAATTATGGTGTTTTATCTAAACAAATACGCTACCAAGCTATTTGTCTACACTTAGATCACAAAAGAGGTTATGCAAATGCTGAAATTTGGAAAAGTAATAATGCTATTCGAGTTTTTAATAAAAAAAATAACATTATAAAAATTAAAAATGGAATTGTTAAATGTTGATTTTTAAAAAATTAATCAACTGTTTCGCCATCAACTCAGGTTTAAAATGAGCGTATAATTCTTTTGAAATTTTCTTTACTTTTTTATCGGTCTTGCCTTTAAATAATTCTGGTTTGAAATCTTTTAAGTGAAATGACACGTTTTTTTGTCCATCTTCAAATGTTGCCCAACCTTTTTTATCTATCCAAGGCGAAAAAACTATAAAAGAAGGTTTGTTTAGAGCTTTGGCCATATTTATAGCGCCTCCATCGTTTCCTACAATGCAGTCACAACGATTCATAATTGCAATAAATTCTCGAATTGAATTTCCTATTATATCAATGTAAATGTTTTTTTGAGTTTTAGTTGAGCAATACGAAAAAACTTCAAGTGCTTGTTTTTTTTGATTTGGGATATAATTAAAAAGAATATTAACATCACAAGTATCAATAATACTGTCGATTAAGTGTGCCATGTATTGAAGAGGGTATGTTTTTAAATCGTCACTCCCCATAATGCTTATCATTATCGTTTTTTTTGAAGTGTCAATTGCATGTTTTAAAAAAACATCTTTAGCAAATTGCACTTCTTCATCATTTACATAAATGACTGGATTTGTAATTTTTTTATCAATTTTTAAAGGTTCTAATAAAGCTAAGCGTTGTTCTATTATTAATCCTAAATTAGATTTATAATCATTTCGTCTAATAACTGTATGGGTGTAGAAAAGATTGCTGTGTGTTTTTGTAAATGAAATTTTTGTATTAGCACCTGACAAAATAACCAAAAGTATACTTTCTAGTTTTGCATAACTATCAATAATAATGTCATATTTTGTTTTTCTTAATTGAAGGCCAAATTTTAGTAATGCAAGTTTGTTATTTCGTTCTTTTTTAGTAAATAAAATTAAATTATCAATACAATTCATGCCGTCAAGAACGGCTTTCGTACTGTCGTAAATTAAATAATTTATTTGAGCATTAGGATATGCAAGTCTCAGGTTTTCACATAGAATTGAACTGACTAAAACATCACCAATCATTTTTTGCTGAATCACTAAAATTTTCACTTTCATTTTTTTTTATAATTCATAGCCCTGGGACTAATAAAAGTTTGGTTTAAAATCGCACTAAATAAATAGGTCACATAATTTTTTAGTACAATTTTATGCACTTTTAGTTTTGGAATAAAGAATAGAGGTATAGACAAAAAACTCAAAATTGTTTTTTCTAACAGTATGCCTGTTGTCAATCTCATATGAAGTAAAAATGAGGTTGTGGTTGAAAAATTATTTTGAATATAGGTGTGTTTTGAAATTAACACTTCAGTTTTGGTTAAGGCTTTTGTTTTTATGTTTATTCTGCTAGCACCTCCATGTTTATGAAACAAAACGGCTTTTTTTAACACTGCAATTTTACCGTTATTTTTTAAAACTTTATTAGAAAAATCAACATCTTCCATATACATCCAGTAGTCCTCATTCCATCCATTTATTTTTTTAAACCAATTTTTACTTATCAATACAACTGCCCCAGTTACCCATTGCGGGTAAAAATAGTTTTCGTTTTCATTTAATTTATGGGCAATTTTTTTTCTATGCATCCTTTTATATATTGCCCTAGGTATACCAAAGAAAGTTATAAACTTTGGCAATAAATTATTTTGATTGTAAAAGGTGCCATTTTCATTGATTTGTAAACACGACAAAACAGCATTAGAATCTTTTAAATAAAAATCAAAATATGTTTCTAAGTTTAATGAATCAACTTTTGTGTCAGGATTTAGAAATAAGTAATAATTTGATTTAGCAGCAGAGGCTGCTAAATTACACCCATTAGCAAAACCATTGTTTCCTGTGTTTAAAATAAATGTTATAGACGGATATAAAGAAATAAAAGCGTCAAGATTATTGTCGTTAGAACAATTATCAACAACCAATACTTCAATTGAATACCGGTCAGAAGAAAACAGGGTTAATGATTCTAAACAATCCTCCAGTGCATCCCAACCTTTATAATTTACTATTAAAACAGAAAATAATGTCATCTTTATATTATTATACAGCTACATCATATTCACGCAAAGCATCATTTAAAGATGTTTTTAAATCAGTAGAAGGTTTACGTTTTCCAATGATTAAAGCACAAGGCACTTGAAAGTCACCAGCAGCAAATTTTTTGGTGTAACTCCCTGGTATAACTACAGAACGTGTAGGAACAACTCCTTTATATTCAACGGGTTCATTGCCTGTAACGTCTATAATTTTTGTAGAAGCAGTTAAAACCACATTGGCTCCTAAAACAGCTTCTTTTTCAATTCTAACACCTTCTACTACAATGCATCTTGATCCTATAAAAGCACCATCTTCAATAATTACAGGAGCAGCTTGTAAGGGTTCTAAAACGCCTCCAATGCCAACACCCCCAGATAAATGTACATTTTTACCAATTTGAGCACAACTACCTACAGTTGCCCATGTGTCAACCATAGTTCCTTCGTCTACATAAGCCCCAATATTTACATAACTTGGCATCAATATAACACCTTTTGAAATATACGCACCATAACGAGCAACTGCTGGTGGTACAACACGAATTCCCTTTTCTGCATAATTGCGCTTCAATTCCATTTTATCATGATATTCAAAAATACCTGCTTCCCAAGTGTTCATTTTTTGAATAGGAAAGTACATTACTACTGCTTTTTTAATCCATTCATTCACTTGCCAACCTAATCCTGTTGGTTCTGCCACTCGCAGTTTTCCATTGTCTAACAAGTCAATAACTTCTCTAATTGCGGTTGTAGTTTCTGATTCTTGTAACAATGCTCGGTTTTCCCAAGCTTGTTCTATAATTGTTTGTAATTTTTGCATTTTATAAATTTTACACAAATATAAAATAAATTTTTTCTTGAAACGATGTGTCGCCTTATGTTTATTTTTCGTTTTCATGCCTTTTCTTTAAGTTTTCTGCTTCGTTATAGGGTTATTTATTCTGCCAGGTTTGATCGAGTTATATGTTTTGTATATATATTGGTTTTGGTTTTTGTAAAACACAGCAAATGCCTATCTTTATAAAAAAATAATAATGCCCAGAATTCTTTCATTAGATTACGGATTAAAACGAACCGGAATAGCTATAACAGACGAAATGCAAATTATTGCTTCTGGGTTAACAACAATTCCGTCAGATAGTTTGATTGTTTTTCTTTCATCATATTTTGAAAAAGAAAAAGTTGAAAAAGTTATCATTGGTGAACCCAAACAAATGGATGGAACCCCTTCTGAGAGTGCAGCAATTATTGAAAAATTTATCAAAAAATTTAAAATTACTTTTCCAAACATGCCTTTGGATAGAATTGATGAACGTTTTACATCAAAAATGGCCTTTCAGACAATGATTGATAGTGGTTTAAAGAAAAAACAAAGGCAAAATAAAGCATTAATTGACGAAATTGCAGCTACTATTATGTTGCAAGATTACATGAACAAAAAATAGATTATAATTTTTAAATTTAAACTATTTATAGCTCCTTTTTGTTTTCGTATATTTGTATTTTAAATAAACATACACTTTAATTATAATTATGAAAGATCAAATAGATTTAAAAGACCAGTTGATTTTAGAAATTTTACAACAAAATTCTAGTCTTTCAGTTAAAGAAATAGGAGAGCGCATTGGGTTGTCGTTTACACCTACATATGAGCGAATAAAAAATTTAGAAAATAATACGGTAATAAAAAAATATGTTGCCTTAGTTGATCCATTAAAAATAGGAATTGATTTGGTGGCTTATTGTAATATTACTTTAAAAGAACAATCAAGAGATGCTTTAATCGATTTCGAAAAATTAGTCAATGAAATTGATGAAATACAAGAAATGTTTAGCCTGTCGGGCAATTATGATTATATGCTCAGAATTGTTGCAAAAGATGTAAAATCATATAATGAATTTGTGGTAAGTGTTATTTCTAATATTCCAAACATAGGTCTTTATCACAGCAGTATTGTTTTAAAGGAAGTAAAGAGAAATACTGCTTTTATTTTACCAGCATTAGATTAATTAAATTTAGCTTTTATCTCAAGAAAATCTTGTTCAATTAAATCGTTACACAGATTTCCAATACTTCCTTCATGAGTGTGTTTTATGTTATAATTAGGCTCAAAAGTATTGTTTAAAATATCTAACCCAATATTTTTATAAGCATCTCTAAAAGGCATACCGTCTATAACTTTTTGGTTAACATTTTCGACACTAAACATATAATCATACTTAGAATTTTTTATGCTGTTTTTTTTAATTTGTATATTTTGCAGCATAAAATTTAACATTTCCAGACACTCTTTCATGGATTGAAAAGCGGGAAACAAGCTTTCTTTGGTTAGTTGACAATCTCTGTGATAACCTGACGGTAGATTATTTAATAATATAATTAATTCATTTGGCAAAGCCTGAATTTTATTGCAGCGAGCTCTCATAATTTCAAAAACATCAGGATTTTTTTTATGTGGCATAATACTACTACCTGTGGTTAGCGAATCAGGAAATGATATAAAATTAAAATTTTGATTCAAATACAAGCACATATCATATGAAAATTTACTTAAAGTTCCAGCTAAGCCAGCTAAACCCATAGCAACTATTTTTTCTGATTTTCCACGGGTCATTTGAGCATAAACAGAATTTACATTTAAGGATTTAAAACCCAATAATTTTGTGGTTAATGTTCTGTTTAAAGGAAATGAACTGCCATAACCAGCACCAGACCCCAATGGGTTTTTATTGCAAACATTATAAGCAGCTAATAGCATTTCTAAATCATCTACTAAGCTTTCTGCATAGGCACCAAACCATAACCCAAACGATGAGGGCATCGCAATTTGTAAATGTGTGTAGCCGGGCAGTAATTCATCCTTATGTTTATTGCTTAATTGAATCAATGTTTTAAATAAAATTTCGATTAATGAAATAATTTCGATAATTTCTGATTTAAAAAAGAGTTTTAAATCAGTTAAAACTTGGTCGTTTCGAGATCGTCCACTGTGAATTTTTTTACCAATATCACCAATTCTTTCAATTAATAGATGTTCAACTTGCGAATGAATATCCTCAATTCCAGGTTCAATTTTAAAATTATTATTTTCTATTTCTTTTAAAATTTGTTTCAATTCTTTTTCAATAAGCACCCATTCCTGTTTTGTTAGTAATTTAATAGAACAAAGCATTTCACAATGCGCTAAAGAGCCTAGTACGTCAAATTTAGCTAAAATATTATCAAAAACAAGATCGTTTCCAACTGTGAATTTTTCTACAATTGTAGTGTGTTGTGTATTGTTACTTGCTGATTTTTGCCAAATTTTTTGTTTCATATTTTAAAGTATTTGTTTTAATATTGAGTTGTATATTTGAATTGCTTCGCTAATTTCTGCTACATATATAAATTCATCGCTACTATGAGAGCGTGTAGATAAGCCTGGACCCATTTTTAAAGATGGACAGGGTATTACTGCTTGATCTGATGAGGTTGGAGACCCATAATGCGTTCTTCCAAGATGTAAACCCGCTACAACAAAAGGATGCTTTGACGATATGTATGATGAGTTTAATCTCATAGAACGGGCTTTAACTTCACTTTTTATATTATCTTTTATTATCTTTAAAATAGCTGCATTAGAATATAATTCAGTAGTTCGTACGTCTATAGTAAAAGTACAAGTGTCAGGTACTACATTATGTTGAGAGCCACTATTGATAATAGTTGGTGTCATTTTTACTTCGCCAAGTAAATCAGAGACTTTATCAAATTTATATTTAGAAAACCAATCAATATCTCTAAATGCTTTTAAAATAGCGTTGTTGTTATTAGGGTGTGCTGCATGAGAGGGAGTTCCTTTTGCAACGCAATCTAAAACCAACAAGCCTTTTTCGGCTATAGCTAAATTCATTTCTGTAGGTTCGCCTATAATAGCAAAGTTTATAGCTCCAAGCGAACTGTAAATAGATTCGATACCATTAATGCCCGAAATTTCCTCTTCAGCTGTAGCGGTTAAAATAAGATTGTATTTTAAACCTTCTTTATCCCAAAAATGAATAAACGTTGTTATTAAACTAACTAAGGCACCACCAGCATCATTGCTCCCTAAACCATATAGTTTTCCGTCTTTTTCAATTGCTTCAAAAGGATTTAAGGTGTAACTAAAATTTGGTTTAACCGTGTCATGATGAGAATTTAACAATATAGTAGGTTTCAAAGAATCGAAATGTTTATTATAAGCCCACACATTATTCATTGCGCGATGTGTTGGTATACCACGTTTCTCAAGAAATTCCTGAATGCAATCGGCTGTTTTATCTTCCTCTTTACTAAATGAAGGAATAGCTATTAGTTTTTTTAATAAAACAATTGCTTGTTCAAATAATAGATTTACAGATTTATTATTTAATTCTACTTCCTTCATTACTTTTATGGTTTAAATAGTTAGCAATTTTTGATGCATTAATAATGCCTATTGTATGAACACCATTTTCTAATGCATCAAAACAATTTTCTAATTTTGTAATCATCCCTTTGTTAATTATCTCTTTATTCTTTAAATCTTGAAACAATTTAAAGTCTAAGCTTTCAATTACAGAATTGTCATCTTCGGGATCTCTTAAAACCCCGTTTTTTTCGAAGCAATAGATAAGTTGAATTTCAAATTCTGAAGATAAGCTAGCAGCCAAAGCTTTTGCTAT
>NZ_CAWUTS010000130.1:0-3199 GCF_963925415.1 uncultured Flavobacterium sp.
AGATGTCCAACTGATACTGTCGGGTGTTCCTGTAGCTAATATACTGCCACCTAATTGAACAGTTTGACCTTTGCATACCGTAGTGTCAGTCCCCGCATCAATGGTTTGTCCATTAACAAAAAGAGTCGACAACAAAGTAAAGCAACCTAAAAGTATAGTTTTAAACATTTATCTCGTAAGAGTATACGAACATAAAACTTAATTACCTTTAATTGCATTAAATGCTTGAAAATTAGTTTTCGTGGAATAACTCACAATGTTAAATAATACAACACTGCATCTTGGGTATTTACAACGGCGGTTAGATACATGGGTTTCTGTTGCATATTTGTGCAATAGAACGGCTTGCAACTTCAATTGCAACGCCGAGAAAAGGAGCATAGTGTATTAGCACGTATGGTACTAGTTAAAACATTAAATGTTTTTTGGATGTGTCAACCCATCCTGCTTGTGATTTGTATTTAACAAAAAATATTTTTAGCTCACATTGGCTTTCATAATCTACGAAGAATATTTTTTTGTCTGCTTGGCTATCGTAGGACACAAAACTCCATAAGCCAGCATTCCCCTCAGCTTGATTCACATAGTCTACCTTGTATACCTTTAGGTCGCATTGTGATTCATACTTAACAACAAATACTTTAATATCTGCCTGACTTTGGTACTTAACGCTAAATACCTTTTGCGAATATCCTGCCAATGATAGCATGGTAAATAGGATTATGCTCAGGGTCTTTTTCATATTATTCTTGATTTAAGTTTTAGTGTGATTCTTCTTTTCGGCTAAATTCTGTTTTCTGATAGGATTACTAGTAGGAGTGAGGACGTTATTTTTCCATTTTTACCGATTTGGTTGCAATCTTCCACATATCAGGTCCCCAATCTATGAATTGTATGGTAACATATCCTTCTTTTTTGGGGTCTATTTTAATTTCAGCAACGTCATCGTCCAGTTGATTGCAATGAACGGAAAAACAATCTACCAAAGGGGCAAAAGACCCATTGATGTTCGTCCATGTATAATATCGCATGTGGCAACTGGTCCACCATCCAGGGATTAAGGCAATATCATCTATGCCATTCCCATTCATATCTCCCAAATTTTGGGGTATACCATCAATACAGCTTTTGATAAATATTTTGGGAATCGTTTTATCTGAAAACGCAATATAGCTGTCGCATTCACCAATACATTGACCCATTAATTCGCCCTCCTGGGTTTCAGGTGTACGCTCCGGAAACGCTGGTTTTTCTAACCACATGTAATCCAATATATCGTCATCGTTAAAATGTCCTCTTACCGCACCGGCAGGTACAGCAGGGTTTGATGCGTAAAGATTTTTTACCGCAAGGTCTGTAATACTGTCGCTTTCTTCAATGATTTTCCATTCCTTATCTTTTTGTACAAACTTCAAATAAGATGGGTAGGTTTGGCTTTTAGCATCCATGGTTACTAGTTTGTTAAAGTGGATGGTTACGGTGTCATTGGATAGCACATGGTGTACGTTTTCGATGGTTTGTTTAAAGTTGGGATACTTTTCAAAAAACGAAAATTTATCTTGAACACAAGCATCATTAAAAAAAGGCTGCTTGTAATAAAGCACGTGTAGGTCATACAAGGCATAAATCGCATGTACATCTTTGGTATTATGGGCCTTGTTCCAATCGCTAAGCAGTTCACGTATTTCGGGTGATCTAGGAGTTTCTGTGTTCGGTTGGTTTTGGCTACAACCCAATAGCGCAATAAGAAGAGAAAAGCCGATTGTACGAAGTATGGTGTTCATTTTGTAGGTGTTTTTAATTGCAGAATTATAGTATTTCTCAAAAGTACTATTTAAACCATGAATTTCAGGACTTTTTAGGTTTAGTGTGCAATGAAGTAGCAAAGCTCGCTTAGCTCGCTGTGAGAGGCCCTCCCTGCTTTAATTAGTGGGGCGGTATCGAGATTGGGCGTTCGTAGTTTTATTAATGATCTATTTTAATAATCTTATTGTACAGAATAACCCAGTCGTTAATATACTTTATATAATATGATCCTTTCGCATAACCAGATAAATCAATTTGAGTATTGCTATTTAATATTGATTTTTGATACATCTTTTGCCCAGCTATATTATAAATTGTAAGTATACCATTTATATGCTCAATTGGAATAACCAGATTTAATTTTTCAACGACTGGATTGGGAAAAACATCTAATTCAACAGAATTATCTAAATGTCGTAAACCTAAAGTATTACAATTTTGTAAGTAATTTATTCTATTTGAAGTTTGCAAAGAATCGTTGAAAATATTAAAAGCATTTTGATTTCCTTTTAATGAATAGTCTAACCAAAGATTTAAAAAATCATTCGTTACTGCTTGTTGCTCTGGTCTAGTAATATTTAGGCTTCCGTTGCAAAAAGATTCCCCAAAACTGCAAGCTGCGTTTTCATCAGCAAAATAACAATGACCACCATTAATTATTTTTACTTGTGTTTTGCAATTTGAATTTAAACTATCATACATACTGTTTTGATGATTTATTGGTGGAGCGACACAGTCATCATCACCAGAGAAGATAAGTGAAGGAACGGTTATACCTCTTGCGGCTGAAATTGCAGATGGGGTAGTTTCTGCCGCTGCAAAATTGATTAAAGCATGTATGTTTGAATTGTTTTCTGCAGCGAGAAAAGAAGCTCCACCACCCATTGAATGACCAATAAGACCTGTTTTCGGAGCTAAAGAATTAAAGAATAATGAAGTGCTGTCTTGCGTTTCATTTTGCATCTGTGTAGCCAGAAACTTTAAATCCTCACCGAATTGTTGATGGTCCGGAGTTATACCCATTTCAGTGGTAGGAAAACAAATAACATATCCGTTTGGAACTATTTCAGTCCAAAAGTTTTGATAAGAAACCCAACCCATTAAAAATCCATGTCCAAAAACCAAAACAGGGAAGGCTCCAACCGAAACTGGTTTGTTTTGTCCAGCGTTATCTGCTGGATAATAGATTTCCGTTGCTATGTTCCTGTTTCTAATGCTATCATAAAACACTACAGAGGTATGACCGACACTAAATGTCTGTGCTAAGGTGGTCGAAGAAAAAATAAATAAACTGACCAGCAAGAAAGAACCTTTTAAGAAGATATTAAAAGATATTTTGAAAAACAGATTCATAAATTTACTTTTATTTTTTTTGTAGTTATGATGAATAACG
>NZ_CAWUTS010000131.1:0-5598 GCF_963925415.1 uncultured Flavobacterium sp.
CCCTAACGCATAGTCATACTAAGAACATTAATCAAATTACGAGTCAAGCTGATATCATTATTACTGCATTAGGTGTGCCAAACTATCTTAAAGCCGAAATGGTAAAAGATGATGTTGTAGTAATTGATGTAGGTATTACTCGTGTTGTTGATGAAACTAAAGAAAAAGGATATAGAATTACAGGTGATGTAGATTTTGAAAATGTTTCTAAAAAAGCATCATATATAACACCTGTTCCTGGTGGAGTAGGACCGATGACTATTGCAATGTTGTTAAAAAACACACTTTTAGCAAGAGAACAAAAAAAAATGAAAAACGCGTAATAGTATTAATAATTCAAAAATAATTTCACAAATTTGTATTAATTTTATAGTATAAATTCGTGATTTTTTATAAAAGAATATGAACATAGTTCAAGCTTCAAAATCTCAATTACCAATTATTGCTGAATTAGCTTTTGCTATTTGGCCTTCTGCATATAGTGAAATATTGTCTAAAGAACAATTAACTTATATGTTAGATAAATTTTATAATTTGGAAGCTTTAACCGAACAGCTAGTAAAACGCAATCATATTTTTTTATTAGTTGAAGAAAATGAAAAATTTGTTGGTTTTGCTTCTTACGAAATAAATTGTAATGATCACAAGACTAAAATTCACAAAATATATGTTTTACCAGAAACACAAGGAAAAGGTTTTGGTTTTCAATTATTAAATGAAATTGAAAAAAAAAAACGAAAGAAGCTCAAAATAACATGCTATATTTAAATGTAAACAGATTCAATAAAGCTCAATATTTCTATAAAAAAGCAGGATTCAAAATTGCATATCAAGAAGATATTGAAATTGGTAAAGGCTATTTGATGCAAGATTTTGTAATGGAAAAAATTATACCCTTACTTTCAAATCTTTAAAAGTCCAAAAAAGCAGACGACTTATCTTATTTCCTTGTGATAATTCAATAGTTTTAACGTCAATAACTCCTACTTTTTTAAGAAGTTTATAGACCTGTTTTAGGTTTTCTTTTTTAGAAACTAACGTAGAAAACCATAACGATTGGCTTTTAAAATGAACACTTTCATAAATCATGTTAGTAATGAAAGCCAATTCACCACCCTCACACCACAATTCGTTATTTACACCGCCAAAGTTTAAAGCTGGTTTTTGTGTATTATCGTTATTTAAATTTTTTAACTTTCTAAGGGTTCCTTTTGTAGCCTCCTGTTTTGAACTGTGAAAAGGTGGATTACAGATGGTCATGTCAAAAATTTCTCCAACATTAATAATGTTTTTAAATACATTTCGTTTTGATGGTTGCATCCTTAGTTCTACTAAATCTTGTAAGCCTACATTAGATTTAACTGTTTTATCGGCACATTTTATGGCCTGCTTATCTATTTCAGACCCTACAAAATGCCATCCGTATTCGGCTGTTCCTATAATAGGATAGATACAATTTGCTCCAACTCCGACATCTAAAATTTTTATTTTTTTTCCGGTCGGAATTTCTCCATAAACGTCACTTAATACATCTGCAACATGATGAATGTATTCTGCTCTTCCAGGAATTGGAGGACAAAGAAATCCATCAGGAATATCCCAATATTCAATATTGTAATTACTTTTCAATAAAGACGTATTTAATGTTTTTATTGCTTCTGGATTTGAAAAGTCAATACTTTCATTTCCATATTTATTTACAGAAACAAATTGTTTTAAGCTCGAATTTGAATTGATTAATTCTGTAAAATCATATCCAAACCTGTGTTTGTTTCTAGAATGAAAGCCTTTTTTTTCGGGTGTTGTATTCAAAGTGTGTTTTGTTTTTGTAAAGATAGAGTTATAAATAAAAGAATCCCAATCTTTCGATTGGGATTCTTTTTATAAGTAAGATAAACGGTTAGACGTTTTATTTAATTTTGTTTACAATAGCTTCAAAAGCATCTGAATGGTTCATCGCTAAATCGGCAAGAACTTTTCGGTTCAATTCAATGTTATTAGCTTTTACTTTACCCATAAACTGAGAATAAGTCATTCCGTGTAAACGAGCTGCAGCGTTAATACGAACAATCCATAATGAACGAAAATTTCTTTTGTTTACTTTTCTATCGCGATAAGCATATGTTAATGCTTTTTCAACGGCATTCTTAGCTACTGTCCAAACGTTTTTACGTCTTCCAAAGTATCCTTTGGCTTGCTTTAATATTCTTTTTCTTCGTGCTCTTTTAGCAACTGAATTTACTGATCTTGGCATAATTTTAATTGTGTTTTGTAGTAGGCGTCTTTTTGTTGCAAAGTTCTTAGTTGCTCTAGTACAGGGTTATTAAATTGTTTTAACCTAAAGTTTTATTTAAACAACAGTAAGTCGTCAATTTTCATAAGTTTTAAAGTTATGGTTTATGACTTTTACCAGCTGTTTTTTAAATAATTCTTAATTGTTGTTTAATGCTTTTCATATCTGTTTTATGAACTAAAGCAGAATGAGTTAAAGCTAATTTACGCTTTTTAGATTTTTTAGTCAAAATGTGACTTTTAAAAGCGTGCTTTCTCTTGATCTTTCCAGAACCAGTAACTTTAAATCGTTTCTTGGCACTAGACTTGGTTTTCATTTTAGGCATTTCTTCCTTTTATTTAAATTTATCTTACTTACTTTCTTTACGAGTTTGCGAAGCATCCTCATTTTATGTTGCATTTGCTTTGCGCAAATTGTTTATTTCTTTTTTTTAGAAGCGATGAACATAATCATACGCTTACCTTCTAGTATTGGCAATTGCTCCACTTTACCAAATTCTTCAAGATCTTGAGCCAAACGTAATAATAAAATTTGACCTTGTTCTTTATATATAATTGATCTTCCTTTAAAAAACACAAAAGCTTTTAGCTTTGCGCCCTCTTTTAAAAACTTCTCAGCATTTTTACGCTTAAATTCGTAATCATGCTCATCGGTTTGTGGACCAAAACGAATTTCTTTAACCACAACTTGAGAAGATTTTGCCTTCAATTCCTTTTCACGCTTTTTTTGCATGTAAAGAAACTTTTTATAATCCATTATTTTACAAACGGGCGGTTCTGCATTTGGAGAAATTTCAACCAAATCAAGTTCTTGTTCTTCAGCCATTCTCATAGCCTCAGAAGTTTTGTAAACTTTAGGTTCAATATTATCTCCTACAAGACGGACTTCTGGTACACGAATAAAATTGTTGATTTTATGTGCATCTTTTTTTTCTACTCGAGGCTGATATCCTCTGTTGTTTCTTATTGCTATGGTTTCAATTATTTAGTTAAACTTCAAATGTTTTTAATGTTTTTTGCACTTCCTCATTAATAAGTGATGCAAAAGCGTCAATTGAAACAGTAATATTCCCTTTTCCATCTTGACCATGTTTTCTCACAGAAACTGTACCGTTTTTTTCTTCTTCCTCACCTATGATTAGCATGAACGGATATTTTTGTCCTTCAGCATCTCGTATTTTCTTTCCTATTGTCTCGTTTCTGTTATCTAAGAGCGTGCGAATTTCGTGATTTTCTAGCAATTCTAAAACTTTTTGAGCATATTTTTCATATTTCTCACTTAAAGATAAAATTATAGCCTGTTCTGGCATCAGCCAAAGTGGAAAATTTCCACCAGTATGTTCTATTAAAATTGCAATAAAACGCTCCATCGAACCAAAAGGTGCTCTATGAATCATTACAGGTCTGTGTAACTCATTATCACTTCCTTTATAGGTAAGGTCAAACCGCTCAGGTAAATTATAATCTACCTGAATTGTTCCTAATTGCCAACTTCTGCCTAATGCATCTTTTACCATAAAATCCAGTTTTGGACCATAAAACGCAGCTTCACCATATTCAACAACAGTAGTTAAGTTTTTATCTTTTGCAGCATTGATGATAGCATTTTCTGCTTTTTCCCAGTTTTCATCACTACCTATATACTTATCTCTGTTTTCTTTATCTCGTAATGATATTTGTGCTGTAAAATTTTCAAACCCTAAAGATCCAAAAACATAGAGTACAAGATCTATTACTTTTTTAAATTCTTCATCCAATTGATCTGGTGTGCAAAAAATATGGGCATCGTCTTGAGTAAATCCTCTAACACGAGTTAAACCGTGTAATTCGCCACTTTGTTCATATCTATATACAGTGCCAAATTCAGCATATCGTTTGGGTAAGTCTTTATATGACCATGGTCTTGCGTTATAAATCTCACAATGATGAGGGCAATTCATAGGTTTCAATAAAAACTCTTCTCCATCTGCAGGTGTTTTTATAGGTTGAAAACTGTCAGCACCATATTTTGCATAATGACCCGATGTTACATAGAGCTCCTTTTGACCTATGTGTGGCGTAATAACTTGCTCATAACCTGCTTTCTTTTGCGCTTTTTTCAAAAACTGTTCCAACCTGTCTCTTAAAGCAGCACCTTTAGGCAACCATAAAGGCAATCCTTGGCCTACTCGTGGTGAAAAATGGAATAAATCCAATTCTTTTCCCAATTTTCTATGGTCTCGTTTTTTTGCCTCTTCAAGTAAGTACATGTATTCAGTTAATTCTTTTTGTTTTGGAAACGAAATCCCATAAACTCGAGTCAACTGCTTGTTCTTTTCATTACCTCTCCAATACGCTCCAGCTACAGATAAAATCTTCATAGCTTTTATAATTCCTGTGTTTGGAATATGCCCACCTCTGCATAAATCAAAAAAGGTTGAATGATCACAAAATGTAATAGTTCCATCTTCAAGATTCGAAATCAATTCAGTTTTATATTCATTGTCCTTATATACAGACAATGCATCTGCTTTTGAAATCGAACGCATTTTAAATTGATGCTTCTCTCTCGAGATTTCTAAAATTCGATCTTCAATTGCTTTAAATTCGGCATCTGTAAATTTATCTTCCCCAAAATCTACATCATAATAAAACCCATTATCAATAGCGGGTCCTAATGTTAACTTTGCATTGGGATACTTTTCTTCAATTGCTTGAGCTAAAACATGTGAAGTAGAATGCCAAAAAGCTTTCTTACCTTCGTCATTATTCCAAGTATATAATACTATTGAGCCGTCAGTGTTTAAAGGGGTTGTTGTTTCAACAGTAGAATTGTTAAAGGAAGCCGAAATAACATTTCTAGCCAGCCCTTCACTTATGCTCATTGCAACATCCATAGGAGTAGAGCTCTTTGCCATTTCCTTAATTGACCCGTCAGGTAAAGTAATTTGTATCATTTTAGAATTTTAATAGGATGCAAATATAAAAAAACCTAAAACACATACAATATATATAGGTACTGATTTATTAAAATATTATTATACATTATAAGTATATGATTTTTTTTATGAATGTTTAATCAATATATATAAAGTTATTCTGCCTTTAATGGCTTATAATTTGTTTTTAAATTATAAGGAACCAATTTGTTTTTAGTAATAATTGCAGAATACCAACCTTTAGTTTCAACTAACAAATCTTTAAAAGCGATTCGTTTTAATTAATTCATCTTAAAAAGAAGAAATTTCATTATAATTTTTGTTAGTTTCTCCATATATATTAACTATATTTTCATGTTAGTTTTTATATTACTTGTATTGTTGTTTA
>NZ_CAWUTS010000132.1:0-5109 GCF_963925415.1 uncultured Flavobacterium sp.
TAGATCAATTTGCTGAGAGTGTTAATTTTTTAATTTTAAAATTTATTGAAGATCAAATTGCTAATAAAGTCCTTATTAAGAAATTTTAAATGGATTGTGATAGGACTATAAAATCTAAAGAAAACTATTTTTATTTTCTAAAAAAAAAATAAAGAAATTTCTAAAAGAGACATGAGTTGAACTTTAAGATTGTACCCATATAAATATAAAAAAAAACAGGAATTCCTCCAGTAGGTAAAGCCATCTTAATGTGTTATAATTTATTAAATCCATTGGTAAGTAAAAAACAAAATTCAATTTTAGATGTTGATGAATTATCTCAATATTTAAATGTGACTTCAAAATATCCTTTACATTTAGATATTGCTTTACCTAATTTATTATTTGATGCAACTTCATCACCCATTCGTATTTTGGTTTTTTAGTAACTAAATCTAAAAATTCCACCCAGATAAACATTTCCAAAAAGCATAGCGGCACTTCCTTTTAATTTATAATTTTCTTGATCCCCAGACTGAAGCGTTACAAAACAAATTACAAATAGCAAAATCACATTTTCATATCTTATTAAATATAATTAAAATAACGATGGAAAAGTAATATGTATATTTGATTCTGCAAAACTTATTTAGATTTATTTTAAATAGGCACTTTTTTTTAAAAATATTTATAAAATAAATACTAAAGGTTTTTAAAATTTTTTAACTTTTAATAAAAAAGAATTAACTTTGGCCTTTAAATAATAAAACAATAAATGTTAGAAAGACTTCAATATGTAAAACAACGTTTTGATGAAATATCAGATTTGATTATTCAACCTGATATTATCATGGATCAAAAACGTTATGTGTCCTTAAACCAAGAATATAAAGGTTTAAAAGACTTAATGGAAAAGCGTGAAGATTTAATAAATATCAATTCAAATATAGCCGAGGCTCAAGAAATAATAGCTGATGGATCTGATGCTGAAATGGTTGAAATGGCCAAAATGCAATTAGACGAATCAAAAAAACGCTTACCCATATTAGATGAAGAAATAAAATTTTTATTGATTCCAAAAGATCCAGAAGATGCTAAAAATGTAATGGTTGAAATTCGCGCTGGAACCGGTGGGGATGAAGCATCCATTTTTGCTGGAGATTTGTATAGAATGTATACCAAATATTGTGAAAATAGAGGTTGGAAAACTTCAGTTGTAGACATGAGTGATGGTACCTCGGGTGGTTTTAAAGAAGTTATTTTTGAAGTTTCCGGAGAAGATGTATATGGAACATTAAAATTTGAAGCGGGTGTGCATCGCGTACAACGTGTTCCGCAAACCGAAACACAAGGTCGTGTGCATACTTCAGCAGCAACCGTTATGGTTTTGCCAGAAGCAGAAGAATTTGATGTGCAAATTGATATGAATGATGTTCGTGTAGATTTCTTTTGTTCATCGGGTCCCGGAGGTCAATCAGTAAATACTACAAAATCGGCGGTGCGATTGACACATATACCATCTGGATTGGTGGCACAATGTCAAGATCAAAAGTCGCAACATAAAAATAAAGACAAAGCATTAGGCGTTTTACGTTCTCGTTTGTACGAACAAGAATTAGCTAAAAAACAAGCAGAAGACGCCATAACGCGTACTTCTCAAGTAAGTTCAGGCGATCGTTCGGCAAAAATTAGAACATATAATTACTCACAAGGTCGTGTAACGGATCACAGGATAGGAATGGATATTTTTGATATGGATGGGGTTATGAATGGTAAAATTCAAAAACTGATAGACGAGCTTCAATTGGTGAATAATACCGAAAAGTTAAAAGAATCTGAGGTTTTTTAATAGTAACGTTTAATTCAATATTTTATGAAAAAGTATTTTTTTGTCCTATTTTTTAGTTCAATTTTATCTCATGGTCAATCATATTTTGGTTTTCAAAATGATAATTATGCCGGTATACATGTTGTAACAAACAACCCCGCAAATTTAGTTGACTCGAGGTTTAGATCTGATATTAATTTATTTTCAGCAAATGTGTTAACGGCAAGTGATATATACTCTATAAAGTACAGAGCTTTCTTAAAATCTGATTTTGGCGGAGATTCTGAAATTGATTATCATGAGATTTCTTTAAAAGACAGAAATAATTTTATTTTTAATTCTGACATTTTAGGTCCATCTTTTATGTTTAATCTTAAACCAAACCAAAGTTTGGCTTTGTTTTCTAGATTTAGAATACTAGCTAATGTAACAAATATTAACGGAAATTTATTGGAGTATATAAATGGTAATCCTGAAGGCATAAATGAAACTTTCACGACACCAAATCAAAATTTTAATTTAGCAACTCACTCTTGGGCCGAAGTAGGGGCTTCTTATGCTAGGGTTTTAAAAAATACCGGAGTACATTTTTTAAAAGGAGGTTTGTCTGTTAAGGTTTTAAGAGGCGTAGTTTCAGGCTTTATAAAAGCTAATAATTTCAATGTTTCGTATTTACATACAGGTAATGAAAATACAAACACGTATACAACTTCTGGAACTATAACTTCTGGAAATTTTCACAGCTTAAAGGATTCAAATATAGATGCTAAAGGAATAGGTTTTGGAGCTGATTTAGGTTTTACATATGAATTTAGACCAGAGATAGAAAGGTTTTCATATAAAGATATAAAGGGTAAAACGCATTACTATAAAGACGTAAACAAATACTTGCTACGTGTTGGTTTTTCGGTTACAGATATAGGGTATATAAATTATAAAAATGCTGAAATAAAAGTTTACGATGCTACTGCAGTATATACAGAAGCTCAAGGTAATAATGATGATTTTGAGCCTTTTACCGAAATAAGTTCGTCAAAATCTGCAAAGATGATTACGCCTACTGCAATTCATGCAAATGTAGATTGGAACTTTAATAAAAATTTATATTTAAATTTAAATACCGATTTAAGTCTGATAAAAAACACAAAACAAAATTCAGGTTACATAGCAAATAATGTTACAATTACGCCACGATATGAAATTAAATGGATAAGTGTATATGTGCCTGTTTCGTTTATAAAATATTCGGGTTTTGATGCAGGTTTTGGTTTTAGAGCCGGACCTTTGTTTGTGGGTTCTACCTCAGTTGTTTCAGGATTGTTAAGTAAAACTAAAGCAATAGATATTCATGCTGGATTAAAAATACCTATTTATCAGAATAGAATTAAGGATAAAGATTTTGATGGGATAATTGATAAATTAGACAATTGTCCTGATGTTGCAGGGCCTATCGAAAACAAAGGCTGTCCTTGGGGAGACGTAGATTCGGATGGTGTATTTGATCATGTAGACAAATGTCCTAAAGTTGCAGGGCCTATCGAAAATAATGGTTGTCCGTGGGGTGATTCAGATTCTGATGGTGTATTTGATCATTTAGACAAATGTCCAGAAAAAGCCGGTCCTATAAGCAATAGTGGATGTCCAGAAATAATTGTTAGTACAGTAAAGACCTTAAACGATTATACTAAATCCATATTGTTTGCTACAGGTAAATCTACTTTTGAAGCAAACTCCATAAACATTTTAAATTTTATATTGAGTACATTAAAAGAATATCCTAGCTCAAGGTTTTCTATAGAAGGACACACAGATAATGTTGGTGATGATAATAAAAACATGTTATTGTCTGAACAAAGGGCTCAGGCAATAAGAAACTATTTAATAGAAAATGGAATCGAAGAAACTCGTTTAGAATTTAAAGGTTTTGGAGAAACAAAACCGATTTCTTCTAATGATACTGAGCAAGGTAAAAAAACTAACAGAAGAGTTGAAATTATTTTAATCAAATAATTTATTTAAAAAATAATGTTTACCAAATAAATGGCTTTTTTTTAAAAGCCATTTATTTTTATATAAGAAATATTTTTACGACCTTGTTTGAAATTTTGCATACAATTTAAAATTAAATGACAACTCAATACCTAACCGAACAAATTCAAGCTAAAAAATCATTTCTATGCATTGGCTTGGATGTTGATTTAAATAAAATACCCCAGCATTTATTGCAACTACAAGATCCTATTTTTGAATTCAATAAAGCCACTATTGACGCAACACACGACTTGTGTGTTTCTTATAAACCAAACACTGCTTTTTATGAAGCATACGGTATAAAAGGATGGCAATCGCTTCAAAAAACAATACAATATATTAACAAAAAATATCCTGAAATTTTTACGATTGCAGATGCAAAACGAGGCGATATAGGCAATACTTCATCTATGTATGCTAAAGCTTTTTTTGATGATTTAAACTTTGACAGCGTTACCGTTGCTCCTTATATGGGGAAAGATTCGGTAGAGCCCTTTTTAGCTTTTGAAAACAAACACACCATCATGTTGGCCCTAACTTCTAATGAAGGAGCATTTGATTTTCAAACTAAAGAAGCGAACGGAAAAGAATTATATAAACATGTTTTAGAAACATCAAAAGCTTGGAAAAATTCTGAAAACCTCATGTACGTTGTTGGTGCTACTAAAGCCGAATATTTTGCTGAAATACGAAAAATTGTTCCAGATAGTTTTTTATTGGTACCTGGTATTGGTGCTCAAGGTGGAAATTTACAAGATGTTTGTAAATACGGAATGAATGATTCAGTCGGGCTTCTAATAAATTCTTCTCGTGGAATTATTTATGCTTCCAATCAAGAAGATTTTGCCCAAAAGGCTAGGGAAAAAGCTAAGAAATTACAACAAGAAATGGAAGAAATTTTAAATAATTAATAAATAAAATTTTGTTTTTATAGATGTGATAGTACACCCGTTTTTAAAGCTATTTTAAATTTGTACCAATCATAAAAAACACTAAATTTGATTCAAAATTAATTTTATGCTTTCCTATACCATATATAAAAATGAAACGAGTTTAAATTGGATAACCTTTGTACATGGTGCCGGAGGTAGTTCGTCAATTTGGTTTAAACAAATTCGTGATTTTCAAAAGCATTATAATGTTTTACTTTTAGATTTGCGCGGACATGGTGAATCAAAAAATAAAATTAAAATAACTTCTTCAAAATATACATTTAAAGCTATAACAGAAGATATTTTAGAAGTAATTGATTATTTAAAAATTCAATCTTC
>NZ_CAWUTS010000133.1:0-11295 GCF_963925415.1 uncultured Flavobacterium sp.
ATATTGGTGGTCCAGACATTATAACTTATAAACAAATGATGCTTTTATATGCCAAAACAAGAAAGATAAAGCTATGGATTTTTACGATACCTGTAATGACTCCCAAATTATCTTCTTATTGGTTGTACTTTGTAACCTCTACTTCTTATAAATTAGCTATAAATTTAGTTGACAGCATGAAAATGGAGGTTATTTGCAAAGACAATAGACTTCAGAATATTTTAGACATAAAACCTATTTCATATCAAGAAGCTATTCAACTTGCCTTTTTAAAAATTGAACAAAACTTAGTAATTTCTAGTTGGAAAGATAGTTTAGTTAGTGGGAGACTTAAAAATGATTTAAGAGGTTACATTCAAGTACCTACATACGGTTGTTTAAAAGATGAAAAGTCAATAAAAGTAGAAAATACAGAAAAAGTAATAGAAAATATTTGGTCAATTGGTGGCGAAAAAGGGTGGTATTATGGAAATTGGATATGGGCATTAAGGGGTTTTTTTGACAAGCTAGTTGGTGGTGTTGGGTTACAAAGAGGTCGTACTCATTTAAACGAAGTAGCAGCTGGAGATTCCTTAGATTTTTGGAGGGTTTTATTGGCTGATAAAGAAGAAAAAAGGCTTTTGCTTTTTGCAGAAATGCGATTACCTGGTGAGGCTTGGCTGGAGTTTAGGATTGACGAAAACAATGTTTTACATCAAATTGCAACTTTTAGACCAAAAGGATTATTTGGAAGGGTATATTGGTATCTACTGGTGCCTTTTCACTACTTTATATTTGGCGGAATGATAAAAAACATAGCCAAAACAACTTAAGTAAGTCCCAAAAATTCCAAATTCCAATAAAGCATATTGAAATTTGAAATAGGATATTTTAAAATCTAGTTTTTTGGTAAAAATATTTCTGCCATCATGCATCGAGCGCTTCCACCCCCACAAGCTTCAATAGTATCTAAACTTGAACTTAAAATAGTAGCGTGTTTTTCGATTTTTTCTATTTGCTCTAAAGTCAAACTTTCATGTGCAGATTTACTCATTACTAAGTAACTTTTGTCATCGGTTCCTTTTAATTGCAGCATGTTTCCTGCAAAGCTGTTTACTTGTTCTTCAGAAATTAAAATAATTTCTTTACCATCTTGCTTTAAGCTTTGTAAAACTTGTTTTCTTTCACTTTTATCATCAATAGAATTAGCACAAATTATGACAAAAGTTTCCCCTAAACACATCATTACGTTTGTATGATATATCAATTTACGTTCACCATTAACAGTTTGATACGCTTCAAAAATGATGGGTCCCATGTCAAAATCTTCACAAAATTCTATCATTAATTCCTCATCTGCTCTTGGAGACAATGCGCAATACACTTTTCCGTTTGCACGGTCTAACAAAAGACTACCCGTTCCTTCTAAATATACTTCATCCTCTTCAGCTTCTGTGTAATCAACTATATCGTTAAGCTTAAAGCCTTTTTCTTCTAATAAATCTAAAATATCTTCTCTTCGTTCAGCTCTTCGGTTTTCAGCAAACATGGGATACATGGCAACATCACCATTCTCATGAAATGAAATCCAATTGTTTGGAAAAATACTATCAGGGGTGTCTGAGTCAATCGAGTCATCTACAACTGTTACATCAATACCGACCATTTTAAGTTTTTGCACAAAAGTATCAAACTCTTCTTGAGCTTTAGCACTTACATTTTCGGGAGTTAACCCGTCTAAAACTTTTTGGTAATAATTATTTACAGCCGTTTGCTCATTCATTCGAAAAGCTACTGGACGAATCATCAAAATTGAATTTGTTGTTTGTTTCATTTTAATTTGTTTATTTGTTGTTTTTAGTTCATTTATCTTAAACTATGAACAATTTATTCTCTTATTAACGGTAATGTGGAACATCTTAACAATCCTTCTTGTTTGGAAATTTGAGCATATGGGATTTCTTCTACAGTAAATCCTTGTTCTCTTAACCAAGTGTTTAATCGGGTAAAGTTCTTTTCAGAAACTACTACATCTGGTGCAATTGAAAATACATTTGAATTCATATGATACATTTCGTCACGAGTAATATGGAATAAATTTTCTTTTCCAAACAATTGAACCAAATACACGTAATCAGCTTCTTCCCTAAAACCACCTTTGTAAATTATTCCTTTATTATGGCCAACAGGCTGAAAACAACAATCCAAATGCAACGCATTATCTCTTGCCTCTAGTTTTGACTTTACCAAATCAAATTCTTTAACTATTTTATTTGGAAATAAGCTTTTAATATAATGTACTCCTTCAATATTTGTTCTTGCTGTGATATAGTCTTTATAATCAGAACCCTTGTATGTGCCTATAAAAATATGATCATTCCAAAGCATAACATCACCACCTTCTATATGAACTTCTTTAGGTGGTCGCACAACTTTTTTAGGGTCCATTTGATCAATTATATATTGAATAGCATCTAACTCTTTTTCTCTATCCGGAAGGATATTAGATTTAATAAAAACATCATCAATAACAAAACCTATATCTCTAGTAAAAATTTGATTGCAATTTTCTATTATTTCGGGACCAAAAACATGAACATCATATTTTTGAAAAACTTGATTAAAAGCTTCCATTTCCTTTACCATATCTTTTTCAACAGGGTAAGTGCCTGCTAAAATATGTTCTAATGATTTTGGATCATACGCTTCTGATTTACTTGGCGTAGGACCGTTACTTTTAGCTGAGCCTAAAACAACAGCCTTTAATCGTGATGTTTCGTTTTTAACGTTTAATTGTAACATATATTTATTTTTGAATACTTCAATAAAGTATTTAGTAATTTGGTAAAGATAAAAAAGACTTCTAGTTTTTAAACGATAATATTTAATTTTTATCTTAATAAGGTTATTAAACTTTTTAATATTACTTTTTTTGATTTTTTTTAATTTAAATTTGAGTTTAACATAACAATAAATAAGTAATTATGGGAATTTCAAGTTTTTTTAGTTCCGTTTTTGGAAAGACAAAAGGAACATTAGATGGTGTAAAAGACACAGTAAGCGGTTTGGCTGAAAACACAATAAACAAGGCAGCAGATGTTGCTGGGGATTTAAAAGAAAAAGCATCAGGCATTATTGATGAAGCTTCTGCTAAGTTAGATGAAATGGGTATTGGTGATAAATTATCAGATGTAATAGATGCCGCAAAAGACAAATTAGAAGATGCTTCAGAATGGATCGATGAAAAAGTAGGAGATGCTAAAGATACATCAACTGGTTTAGTTGACAAAGCTGAGGAAAAAATAAATAATTTAACAGGAAATTCTAACAAAGATGTTCCAAAAGGATAATTCTATTTTATTTATAAAAAAGCCGTTTCAGTTGAAACGGCTTTTTTTATATTTTATCTATCATTAACTTCTTTAAAATGCCTTAAACTATAACCGGTATAAACTTGTCTAGGCCTTCCAATAGGCTCTTTATTTAAACGCATTTCTTTCCATTGAGCTATCCAACCTGGTAAACGACCAATTGCGAATAATACTGTAAACATACCAACAGGTATACCCATAGCACGGTAAATAATTCCAGAATAAAAATCTACATTTGGATATAAATTTCTTGATTTAAAATATTCATCTTCTAATGCAACTTTTTCTAGCTGTTTTGCAATATCCAATAGTGGGTCATTAACTCCCAAGGCCTCTAAAACATCATTAGCTGCTTTTTTTATAATGGTAGCTCTTGGATCAAAGTTTTTATAAACTCTATGACCAAAACCCATTAAACGAAAAGAGTCGTCTTTATCTTTTGCTTTTAGAACGTATTTTGCCACATCACCACCATTGTTGTGAATTTCTTGTAACATCTCTATCACTGCCTGATTTGCTCCCCCGTGTAATGGTCCCCATAGTGCCGAAACACCCGCTGAGATAGAAGCAAATAAACCTGCGTGAGAAGACCCTACTACTCGAACGGTAGACGTAGAACAGTTTTGTTCATGATCAGCATGAAGGATAAATAATTTATTTAACGCATTAATAACTTTTCTGTCAAACTTATAAGGTTCAGTTGGAATTTCAAACATCATTCGCATGAAGTTTTCTACATAACCTTTAGTGTTATCATAATTATTTAATGGAAATCCCATTGATTTTCTATATGTCCATGTTGCAATAACCAAAAATTTAGCCATGGTTTTGCATACAGCATCATACATTTCTTTTTCGTTGTGAGGGTTAACTGACTTTGGGTTAAATGCTGTTAATGCAGAAGTTAATGCCGCTAAAACACCCATAGGATGAGCTGTTTTAGGAAAACCATCAATAATGTTTTTCATTTCCTCATTAACCAAAGTATATGCTCTAATATCTTTTTCAAATTGATCTAATTGATCTTTAGTTGGTAACTCTCCGAAAATCAATAAAAATGAAACTTCTAAAAAGTCTGCTTTTTCAGCTAATTCTTCTATAGAATAGCCTCTGTAGCGAAGTATTCCTTTTTCACCATCTAGAAAAGTAATTTCACTTTTACATGATCCTGTGTTTTTAAAACCAGCGTCTAATGTAATAGCACCTGTTGCACCACGTAAAGTATCAATTTCAATAGCTAGCTCATTTTCTGTTCCAACAATTACTGGAAACTCGTATTTTTTGCCATCTAATTCTAATGTAGCCGTTTTTAACATAGTAGTGTATCGTTTTTAACTTGAATTTTATCAATCCAACAAATTTACTGAATTAGTTATTAATTAAAAAGAAATAATGACAGGTATTTTAGGAAATATATAATTAATATGTAAAATTGATATATATTCGTTTTTTTTAATAAAATTAATTTTAAATAAAGAAAACGCTTAAACACTTCTTTTAAATATTGCAGAATCAAACTCAGTTTTAATTATTTAAACTTATAGCTATTTTTTTTACAAAGTACAGAATACTTTTTGTTTAAATTTACTTTGATTTTAAATAAAAAACCCAATATGATAATCGAAAACTACTGCATTGAAACAATATTTTTTAAACGTTTTTTTTAAGCCTTAAAAAGCATAAGCAATTTTTTTGAAAAATTTACATTAAAATAAATTAGAAAAGTAAATTGAAAAATATTTTAAAAAATAAAAACAAAAGTTTGATTAAAATTTTTAATTATCTTTATATTAAACAATAATTATAAATGACTTAATTGTACTTTTTTCTATTTGAATAAATTCTTAAAAATGTTACATAAATCAAATTTCATTTTAAAACTTAAAATGGAATGACTTGTAAATAAAAAAACCTTTCAGATTTTGATATCTAAAAGGTTTCGTATATAAATAAAAATATTAATTATTTTTGCTTAAAAGCATTCAGTCCGGGGAAGTAAGCTACGTCTCCAAGTTCTTCTTCAATTCGAAGAAGTTGGTTATATTTTGCCATTCTATCTGAACGAGATGCTGATCCGGTTTTAATTTGTCCGCAATTTAATGCCACAGCCAAATCGGCTATAGTATTGTCTTCAGTTTCTCCTGAACGATGGCTCATTACTGATGTATAACCTGCGTTATGTGCCATATTAACAGCAGCAATAGTTTCAGTAAGAGTTCCTATTTGGTTCACTTTAATCAAAATAGAATTTGCAGTATCATTAGCAATACCTTTTGCTAATCTTTCTACGTTTGTTACAAACAAATCGTCACCGACTAATTGAACTTTATCACCAACTAATTCGGTTAGTGTTTTCCAACCCGCCCAGTCATTTTCATCCATACCGTCTTCAATAGAAACGATAGGATATTTTGTAGTTAATTGAGTTAAATATTCGGCTTGTTCTTGAGAAGTTCTAATTTTTCCGGTAGGTCCTTCAAATTTTGAGTAGTCGTATTTGCCATCTACAAAAAATTCAGCGGCAGCACAATCTAAAGCGATCATAACATCATCACCAAAAGTATAGCCTGCGTTTTCAACTGCTAATTTAATAGAATCTAAAGCATCTTCTGTTCCACCTGCTAAATTTGGAGCAAAACCACCTTCATCACCAACTGCTGTTGACAAATTTCTGTCGTGTAATACTTTTTTAAGGTTATGAAAAATTTCTGTACCCATTTGCATTGCTTCAGAAAAAGTTTTAGCCTTAACGGGCATAATCATAAATTCTTGAAACGCTATAGGCGCATCAGAATGAGAACCACCATTAATTATGTTCATCATTGGAAGGGGTAATGTATTGGCAGAAACTCCACCTACATATTTGAATAAACTCAAGCCACTCTCATCTGCTGCAGCTTTTGCTGATGCCAAAGAGACACCTAAAATAGCATTTGCCCCTAAATTAGATTTATTTGGAGTACCATCTAATTCAATCATCATTTTATCAATTGCATTTTGTTCAAATACAGACATTCCTACAACTTCTGCAGCAATTTCTGTATTTACATTATCAACAGCTTTTAAAACTCCTTTTCCCATAAAAGCTTTACCACCATCTCGTAATTCTACAGCTTCGTGCTCACCTGTAGAAGCACCACTTGGTACTGCAGCCCTTCCTAAAATTCCGTTTTCTGTAATTACATCTACTTCAACTGTTGGATTTCCACGTGAATCAAATATTTGTCTGGCGTGAATTTTAATGATTATGCTCATTTTTTAATGATTTTTATAAATTAGTATAGCAAAACTAAACATTCTATATTTTAAACTCTAAAAAACTTATAAACGATAACGTTTTAGTGAATTTTAAGGTGCTGGCATGAACTTTATTTAGTTGCTTTTTTATAAGTTTTTAATATTTTTTGCTTTAAATAGCAATAACATTGTGAGATTTTATATTTTCAATAAAAGTATCAAATAAATATGCTGAATCGTGTGGCCCTGGACTCGCCTCTGGATGGTATTGTACCGAAAAACAATTTTTAGATTTCATTTTCATGCCAGCTACAGTATCGTCATTTAAATGTAAATGTGTAATTTCCATATCTGGATGATTTTCTAATTCTTGTTTATGTACTGCAAAACCATGATTTTGTGATGTAATTTCTCCTTTACCGGTCAACAAGTTTTTTACAGGATGATTTATACCTCTATGACCGTTGAACATTTTATAAGTCGAAATTCCATTTGCCAAAGCTATTACTTGATGCCCTAAACAAATTCCGAATAATGGTTTATTATTAGCTATAATATCTTTAGCTGTGTTTTGTGCTTGACTTAAAGGTTCTGGATCTCCAGGTCCATTTGACAAAAAGTAGCCATTGGGGTCAAAGCTGCTTAAGTCTTGATAAGTAGCATCAAAAGGGAATACTTTTATATAGCAGTCTCTTTTGGCAAGATTTCGTAGTATATTAGTTTTTATTCCGAGGTCTAAAGCTGATATTTTAAAAGTTGCATTTTCATCTCCATAAAAATAAGGTTCTTTTGTAGAAACTTTTGAAGCTAATTCTAATCCTTTCATGTTTGGAACGTTTGCTAATTGAATTTTTAAATCTTCAATTGAAGTTCCGTCTGTAGAAATAATTGCGTTTTGCGCTCCATTATCTCTTATATAACTAACTAAAGCACGAGTATCAACATCAGAAACTGCTACAATGTTTTGTTTTTCAAAATAATCATATAAACTTTCGGATGCCCTTGATCGGGAATAGTTAAAGCTAAAATTTTTACAAATTAAACCTGCTATTTTGACACCATTTGATTCTACATCGTTTATATGAACACCATAATTACCAATATGAGGATTGGTTGTTACCATAATTTGTCCATAATACGAAGGATCTGTAAAGATTTCTTGATACCCGCTCATTCCGGTATTAAAACAAACCTCGCCAAATGTTGTGCCGCTAATTCCTATAGATTTTCCGTGAAAAATTGTTCCATCTGCTAATAAAACGATGGCCTTTTGTTTTGTGGTGTATTGCATGTGATGTTAGTTGTTTTGCAAATTTAGTATAATTCTTTTTTTAAAAAAAATAAGTTTATAAATAATCGAATAGTTTCTCTTTTAGCCCTGATGGAAATGGCATCCTTTTTTGTTAAAAAAGATAGAATGGACAACAGGAATTACTTGGCTAGATAAAGCCCAAGCCTTTTGCTACTAAAAAAATATAATTTTATTATGGATACTTTTTACCACGCCATATTTTGTAAATTTGTGGATAGAAGGGAGATAAAATCCAAAAAAAAAGGATAAACTAGTAATTAGCTTATCCTTTTTTATATTTATGAATTGATATTCATTATTCTGCAGTTTCAGTAGATTCTTCAGAAGTTTCAGCAACAGGAGCGTCAGTTGTTTCAGCTATTTTAGCTTTTCCACCACGACGACTTCTGCCTTTTTTCTCTTCTTTTTTACCACCGTTATACAATTCGTTAAAATCAACTAACTCTATCATGGCCATATCAGCGTTATCTCCTAAACGATTTCCTAGTTTGATGATACGTGTGTATCCTCCTGGTCGGTCACCTACTTTAGCAGCTACTTCTCTGAATAGCTCTGTAACTGCATACTTGTCTCTTAAATATGAGAAACAAATACGACGGTTGTGAGTTGTATCTTCTTTTGATTTTGTTACTAATGGTTCAAAATACACTTTTAAAGCTTTAGCTTTAGCTACTGTAGTATTGATTCTTTTATGTTCAATTAATGAACAAGCCATATTTGAAAGCAAAAGTGCTCTATGACCTTTTTGTCTGCTTAAATGATTGAATTTTTTTCCGTGTCTCATGGTATCTTAAATTTAATCTCGAATTGAATCGAAATTAGATTACTCTTTGTCTAATTTATATTTTGCTAAATCCATGCCAAAAGTAAGCCCTTTTACAGCGACTAATTCGTCTAATTCTGTTAAAGATTTTTTACCAAAGTTACGGAACTTCATTAAGTCGTTTTTGTTAAAAGAAACCAAGTCACCTAGGGTATCAACTTCTGCTGCTTTTAAACAATTTAATGCTCTAACTGATAAATCCATATCCACAAGTTTAGTTTTTAACAACTGTCTCATGTGTAATGATTCTTCATCATAAGATTCTGTTTGAGCAATTTCATCTGCCTCAAGTGTAATTCTTTCGTCAGAAAACAACATAAAGTGATGAATCAACGTTTTAGCTGCTTCAGTTAATGCGTCTTTTGGGTTAATTGAACCATCTGTTTGAATTTCGAAAACTAATTTTTCATAATCAGTTTTTTGTTCCACACGAAAGTTTTCAATTGAATACTTCACATTTTTTACAGGTGTGTAAATTGAGTCAGTATATATTGTACCAATAGGTGCATTTGCTTTTTTGTTTTCTTCTGCAGGAACATATCCTCTACCTTTTTCGATAGTAAGTTCCATGTTTATTGAAGTTTTACTGTCTAAGTAACAGATCACTAAATCTGGATTTAAGATTTGAAAACCAGAGATGAATTTTTGAAAATCACCAGCTGTTATAACATCTTTTCCTGACAATGACATTGAAACAGATTCATTATCTATATCTTCAATTTGACGTTTGAAACGTACTTGTTTAAGATTTAAGATAATTTCTGTTACATCTTCAACTACACCAGGAATTGTTGAGAACTCATGTTCTACTCCTTCAATTCGTATTGATGTAACAGCAAATCCTTCTAATGCTGAAAGTAATACTCTTCTTAATGCGTTACCAACAGTTAATCCGTAACCAGGTTCTAAAGGTCTGAATTCAAACTTACCTTCAAAATCGGTTGAATCGATCATGATAACTTTATCGGGCTTCTGAAAATTAAATACTGCCATAATTCGACTAATGTATTTTTATTTGTTATACAACTCTACGATTAGTTGCTCTTTAATGTTTTCTGGTATTTGAAGTCTTTGAGGAACAGTTACAAAAGTACCTTCCTTTGTATCATTGTTCCAAGTAATCCACTCATAAACTTGAGATGCATTAGTTAAAGAACTGTTGATTGCTTCAAGAGATTTAGATTTTTCACGAACCGCAACTCTATCACCTGGTTTAAGGTGGTAAGAAGGTATGTTAACTAATTCTCCATTAACAGTAACATGTCTATGTGAAACGATTTGACGTGCACCTCTACGAGTAGGAGCAATTCCCATTCTATAGACTACATTGTCTAATCTTGCTTCACAAAGTTGTAAAAGTATCTCACCAGTTACTCCTGATGCTGCAGATGCTTTGTCAAATAAGTTTCTAAATTGACGCTCTAAAATACCATAAGTATATTTAGCTTTTTGTTTTTCCATTAATTGGACAGCGTATTCAGATTTTTTTCCTCTTCTTTTGGACATACCATGTTGTCCTGGAGGATAGTTTCTTTTTTCGAAGGCTTTGTCTTCTCCGAATATTGCTTCGCCAAATTTACGAGCAATTTTAGTTGTTGGACCAGTATATCTTGCCATTTCTAATTGTTTAAGATAGAGATTATGAATTCAGGTCTAATCCTTCGATAATCGTAATTCTATCTTGGTTATACTTAATATTTTTTTGAGAGTGTAAATATAGTAAAATATTTAATTAAACTCTTCTTCTTTTTGGAGGACGACATCCATTGTGGGGCATTGGAGTTACATCAATAATTTCTGTAACTTCGATACCACCGTTATGTAATGATCTAATAGCAGATTCTCTACCATTTCCTGGTCCTTTAACGTAAACTTTTACTTTTTTAAGACCAGCTTCAAGAGCTACTTTTGAACAATCTTCTGCTGCCATTTGAGCTGCATAAGGAGTGTTCTTTTTAGAACCTCTAAAGCCCATTTTACCAGCTGAAGACCAAGAAATAACTTCACCTTTCTTATTTGTTAAATAAATAATGATGTTGTTAAAAGTTGCACTAATATGAGCTTCTCCTGTCGATTCAACGATAACTTTACGTTTTTTTGCTGTTGCTTTAGCCATATTGCTTATTATTTAGTTGCTTTTTTCTTGTTTGCAACAGTTTTTCTTTTACCTTTTCTCGTTCTAGAATTGTTTTTGGTTCTTTGACCTCTTAAAGGAAGACCTGCTCTATGACGAATACCTCTTTGACATCCAATATCCATTAAACGTTTAATGTTTATCTGAATTTCTGAACGCAATTCACCTTCAATTTTGAAAAATGAAACAGCATCACGAATGGCACCAATTTCTTCATCATTCCAATCTGAAACTTTTTTGTCTAAGCTAACTTCAGCTTTCAGCAAAATTTCTTTTGCTCTGCTATTACCCACACCAAATATGTATGTTAAAGCAATAACTCCTCTTTTCTGTTTAGGTATATCTACCCCTGCTATTCTTGCCATAATTATCCTTGTCTTTGTTTAAATCTAGGATTCTTTTTGTTGATTACGTATAATCTGCCTTTTCTTCGTACAAT
>NZ_CAWUTS010000134.1:0-21735 GCF_963925415.1 uncultured Flavobacterium sp.
TTCGGGCTTCATGACCATCGATAAATTAAAAACCAATAAAATAACACTTCCAATATAACCTAAGGAAAACCCTTTTGCACTTAATTTGTCTTGCTGTTCTGGAAAAGCTATATCGGGTAAATACGAATTATAAAAAACCAAGCTTCCCCAAAAACCAACTAATCCAAAGAAGAAACAAAAAATTCCAAAAGTTAAATTTTCTAATGTAAAAAAGGATAAGCCAATACATGATAATGCGCCTAAATAACAAAAAAATTGCATAAATCTTTTTTTATTTCCTGCAAAATCTGCAATCCCAGAAAGCAATGGTGAAATAAGTGCAACTACTAAAAAAGCAAAAGCGGTCACAAGGATTATTAAGGCTGTTTTTTTTATATTATATCCAAAAACAAGAACAGTAGATATTCCTTTTAATTTAAACAAAGCGCCATAATATATAGGAAATATGGCTGAAGAAATAACTAAATTATAAACCGAATTTGCCCAATCATAAAAAGCCCAAGCCGTGCCTAGTTTTGTGTTTCCTTTTTCTAAAATTTTCATACTGTATATTAAAAAAGTCCCATTAAAATGAGACTTCGAATATACATTTTTATATTGAACTATTTAAAAGTAACACCAAATTTAGCTGCTTCTAAAATTGCTTGTGGAACTAAAGCTGATAAATTTTGAATTCGACTTGCGTTACTGGGGTGTGTACTTAATATTTCTGATGGTTCATTACCGTTTGAGTTTTGAGACATACGCTCCCATACCTGTACGGCATTAGAAGGATGATAACCCGCAATTGCCATTAAATATATACCTATCATATCTGCTTCGCTTTCATGAGAACGACTAAAAGGCAACATGCCACCTAATTGTGAACCGATGCCATAAGCCTGCATTATCAAAGATTGCGTTTGTGGGTCTTTATTACCTACCGCTACCGCTAAACCTACTTGGCCAACTTGTTGAAACATTCCTGCACTCATTCGTTGTTGTCCGTGATTTGCTAAAGCATGAGCAACTTCATGACCCATAACAGCTGCTATGCCAGCATCATCTTTACAAACCGGTAAAATTCCTGTGTAAAAAACAATTTTACCCCCTGGCATACACCAGGCATTAATGGATGCATCATCTACTAAATTATATTCCCATTTGTAATCTTTTAAATATCCTGCATTGCCATTAGCTACTAAATAACGCTCTGCTGCTGTTTTAATTTTCATGCCAATTGATTCTATTCTTTTTGCATCAATAGTGCCTTTAACTACTTTGTTTTCTGTTAAAAATTGATCGTATTGTTGAAAGGCAGTTGGAAAAATTTCACTATTTGGAACAAATGCCATTGTTTTTTTTCCTGTAAAAGGATTTTTTGCACAAGCAACTAACAATAAAAACACAAGTGCTAAACTTATTTTAACTTTATTATTCATAATTTTTTTTATAATACAAATTTACTTCAAAAATTAGTATGCAATAACAATGCCTAAAACTTATTTACTCATTTATCGACAAAGGGTTCAAAAAGTACTTTAAATATTATAAATTTGCACTTCTTAATAATTCACAATGACACAGATTTCTTCTAAAAAAAACAAAGCAATCGAAATTCCTAAAATGATTATTTATACAGGTAAAATTTTACAGTTCTTATCCTCAAGTTTAACTGTAAAATTTGTTGTAAAACTATTTACAACACCTATAAAATATAAGGCGCCAAAAAGAGAATTTGAAATGAAAAAAAACAGCATTCAAGAGCTGTTTATGATACCTGCCTTAAATAAAAAAATTAACGTGTATCATTATGGTAAAGGAGAAAAAAAAGCATTAATAGTCCATGGATGGTCTGGAAGAGGAACTCAAATGTATAAAATAGCAGATGCTTTAATTGATAAAGGCTACAGCGTTTTAAGTTTTGATGCTCCTGCACACGGAAAGTCAGAAAGTAAAACGTCATTAATGCCCGAATTTATGAAGTCTATATTGGAATTAGATAAAAAATTTGGCCCATTTGAAGTTACTATTGGGCATTCTATTGGTGGCGTAGCTATTTTAAATGCTTCAAAAAGAGGTTTTAAAACAAATAAAATAATTACTATTGGTGCTGCTGATAAAATATCAGATATAGCAATAGAGTTTATAAAACAGTTGCAATTAAAGCAAAGTATAACACCAAAATTAATTCATTATTTTGAAAGTACATTAAATCAAAAAATGAGCGATTACGACTCATTTCATGCCATACAAAATTTAGAATGTCCTTTATTATTAATTCATGATAAAAATGATGATGAAGTGCCATTTTATTGTGCCGAAAACATTCATAAACATTCAAAAAACAGTGTTTTATTTGCTACGAATCATTTAGGACATCGAAAAATACTAGCCAGTGAAGTTGTAATTAATGAAATCTTGCGCTTTTTAAATTAATTTGAATGCGCTTTCATCTCTTCTGCTTTAATTTTCCAAATCGCAATTAATTTTTCTAAATTTATGGGCTCTTTTGCTTGTTGCATGGCTAATGTATGATTTTCAAAAGCAGTTAATAGTATACTTTCGATATTAAAATCCTCTATATTTGTATAGGGCTTGTATTCTTTTTTTAGATTTATTTCAAATAGTTTAGCTGTGCTGTTTGACCAAAAGGCCTTCCAACCGCTTTTTAAATCTTTTATCAATTCAAAAGTAGTCATTCCGGTTTGTCTGTTGATTAACTTGACTAATATTTGTCCTTCTTTTCGAGATAATTTTTTTAATTTAGCTTCAAATTCATGTGTTAAATATTTTTCAACTATTTTAAAATATTTCTTTTTTTCTTTATCCGTTTTTAGCGTAGCCATTACTCCATTCATAGCAACTAATTTTTCAGAAGCTAATTTGGCAAATGGATAAGTTCTGTATACTCTTCGTTTTAAAATGGCCAATCTTTTTTGTTCTTCTGTTAACGTAAAAGAGCCTTTATTGGTCAAAATAATCTCATCCAATTCAATTTTAAACCTGATGGTATCCGTTGTGGTAACAATTGAATCTATTTCTTGTGCAAAAGAACAATAAAATAAAAAAACAGATATGGTGGTTATTATTTTTTTCATATGAATATTATTTGTTTTGGTTGAATCAAATAACAGACCAAAAATAAAGAATAAATGTGAAATTTAATTTAGTTATTCTTAATTTAGCAAAAAAAACTTTATGAATTCAACTTCTATATTAAACAAAGCTTCGCTAACTTTTTTAGAAAAATACTTAAACAATGCATCTCCAACTGGTTACGAATCTGAAGGTCAAAAGATTTGGATGGACTATTTAAAGCCTTATGTAGATACTTTTACTACTGATACCTATGGTACGGCTGTTGGAATCATTAATCCAGATGCTCAATATAAAGTAGTTATTGAAGGTCATTCTGATGAAATTTCTTGGTATGTAAATTACATTACAGATGATGGTTTTATTTATGTAATCAGAAATGGAGGAAGTGATCATATGATTGCACCATCAAAACGTGTTCATATTCATACCAAAAAAGGAATTGTTAAAGGTGTATTTGGCTGGCCAGCCATTCACACCCGAAATAAATCTAAAGAAGAACCAGCTCGTATTGATAATATTTTTATTGATTGTGGATGCGAAACTAAAGAGCAAGTAGAAGCTCTAGGAGTGCATGTAGGCTGTGTAATTACCTATCCTGATGGTTTTGAAATACTAAATGAAAACAAATTTATTTGTCGTGCTATAGATAACAGAATGGGTGGTTTTATGATTGCAGAAGTGGCTCGATTATTAAAAGAAAATAAAAAAACACTACCATTTGGTTTATATATTGTAAATTCAGTTCAAGAAGAAATTGGTCTTCGTGGTGCCGAAATGATTACTCAAAGCATTAAACCAAATGTTGCTATTGTTACTGATGTTTGTCACGATACCAATACACCTATGATTGATAAAAAAATAGAAGGTGATTTAAAAATGGGCAAAGGGCCTGTTATTGCTTACGCACCAGCTACGCAAAATATTTTGCGCGAGATGATTGTGGATACTGCAGTTGCTAATAGCATTCCTTTTCAAAGAAATGCTTCATCTCGTGTTACAGGAACCGATACTGATGCTTTTGCTTACAGTAATGGTGGTGTGGCTTCTGCATTGATTTCGTTACCCCTACGCTATATGCATACAACTGTTGAAATGGTTCATAGAGAAGATGTAGAAAACGTAATTAAATTGATTTATGAAACTTTGTTAAAAATAGAAAACAATGAGTCTTTTTCTTATTTTAAATAATCAAAATCATGTTAATTTACTATCAAAAATCCGAATCTTTATTCGGATTTTTTTGTTTTAATAAAACCAAACTGTAACAATTAAAAAAAAGTATTGTCTTTATAATAGATGAATTTAATATCCAAATTGAAAAATCATAATTCTGAAATAGCGATTTTGTTGCAGCAATGCAAAGAAAATAATCAAAAAGCACAACTAAAACTTTATAACATGTATTATAAAGCGATGTTTAATGTGGCTATCCGAATTATTAATGATAAAACATTGGCGGAAGAAATAATGCAGGATAGCTTTTTAAAAGCTTTTATGAAATTAGATTCTTATAGTGGCAATGTGTCTTTTGGTGCTTGGTTAAAAAAAATAGTGATAAATACGAGTATTAATGAATTTAAAAAATTAAACACATATCAATTTGATAGTTTAAATGAAGTAGCTGAAATAATAGAAACGAATGAAAATGAAGCGGTTTTATGGAACAAATTGAAAGCTGAAGAAATAATCAAAACTATGCAAAGTTTAAAAAACAGTTATAAAATCATATTAACTCTATCTTTTATTGAAGGATACGATTTAGAAGAAATTTCAACGATTTTAAATATTTCTAATGAGAATTGTAGAACAACAATGAGTAGAGCTAAGGCAAGTTTGAGAAAAAAATTAAATGCTTATGAAAAATAATATAGATCAAATTTTTAAAAACCATTTGAATTGGGATTTAGATGAACCAAATAGTGGACATAAAAATCGTTTTTTGTTAAAACTTAAAACTCAAAAACCAAAAAAAAATAAGCAATTATGGATTTCTTTATCTATAGCTGCTGCTCTAATTTTCGGTTTTGGAATTATGTTTTTCAATACTTTTAATTTGGATTCAGAAGTTGAATTATCGCTACAAGTTCAGCAAAATCAAGACTATTTTTCATCGGTAATTAATTCTGAATTAAAAAATTTAAAAAAAAATAAAAACCCTCAAACAATAATTATTATCGAAGATGCTCTAAAAGAAATGGAAGTACTTGAAAAAGATTATGAAGACTTAAAAAAAGAAGTCGAAAAAAATGGTGAAAACAAGCAAATTATTTTTGCTATGATAACCAATATGCAAACCCGAATTTCTTTCATTAAAAACGTGTTCATTCAAGTTGAACAAATTAATAAAATTAAAACTAATAAACATGAACAAATTATTTAAAATAATTTCACTATTTCTACTAATTCCGCTGTTTGTATTAGCTTCAGAAAGAAATATCGATTTTAATAAACAGAAAATCATATCAAAAACTTATGATGTTAACTCTAATGCATCTATTAAAGTTTCGAACTCCTATGGCAATGTAAATGTGTATTTGTGGGATGAAAATAAAATTTCTATTCAAGTAACTATTAAAGTTTCAGGAAACAATGAAAAAAAAGTTGTTGAGAGATTAAATGAAATTGATGTTCTTTTTAAAGCATCTTCAAATCGTATTTCTGCAATAACCGAGATAAACGGAAAAAGTACACAAAGAAAAAATAACTTAAGCTATGAAATTAATTATATCATAAAAATTCCTAAAAACGGAAATGCCGATTTAACTAATAAATACGGAGATATTTCAATAGAAAAACTTAACGGAGACCTTACAGTCGATTGTAAATATGGAAATTTATTTTTAGGAGAATTAAATGGAAAATCAAATAATCTTAAAGTTTCTTATTCACAAAACTCAATCATTAAGAGTATTGACAAATTAAATTTAAATAGTCAATATTCAGATTTAGAAATTCCAAAATGCAATCAAATTAATATAGACGGAAATTACAATACATTCAATTTTCAATCTATTGGAGATCTCAACTTAACATCTAACTATACAAATGTAAAAGCCTTAATTATTTTAAAATCTATAATTATTGGAAACTATCTAAACTTAAAATTAGGGAAAATTGGAAATTTAACAACTATAAAAACCAATTATAGTGACATTCAAATGGAAGCAGATAATAATACAAAATTAATTTCTATTGTAGGAAATCATACTAATTCTAAAATTACAGGTCCACCCAATTATGCATTTGATATTCAATTGGAATTAAAATACGGCTCATTTAAAGATGCTTTTGGAATTAATTATACTGACAAGTATATAAAAAATACTTTAAAATCTTTAAAAGGTTATCACTTAAATGAGGGTAAATCTAAAATAGAGATTATAAATAACTTTGGAAATATTCAACTTTTAACTAAATAAATTATGAAAAAAATTGCATTAGCTTTAGCACTATTAAGTGTTTCATTTGCCCAAGCGCAAATTTGGAAAAAACAAATTAAAGAATCTGGTATTCAAACGAGTGTTACAAAAACAACCACTTCATATGATAAAATTAGTGTCAGTGGATCGTTTAAAGTAGAATTAGTTGCTGGAAAAGAAGGAAACATAACTATTAAAGGCGATGAAAATATAATTTCTCATATAGAAGCAGAAGTTAAAAACAACACCTTAAACATTCACTTAAAAAAGAATAAAACTTATTCTTACACATCAGACATTATAATTACAGTGCCTTTTGAAAAAATTAGCGCTCTTATATATATTGGCTCTGGAGAACTTAAAACCATAAACACCATTAACACAACTGATCTTGAGGTAAAGTTTTTAGGTTCTGGTAAGGTTGATCTTGATATCAATACAGAAAACTTAACAATAGATTTAACAGGCTCCAGAGTTTTAAATATTTCAGGTAAAACTAAAGAATTAAATGGAAAACTTATAGGATCTGGCACATTAAATCTTTCAAATTTAACAACTCAAAACGCAAAAATTAATCTTACGGGCTCTGGCAATATAAAAGTTGATTGTACCAACACATTAATTGCTAAAGTAATTGGAAGTGGTTTAATTGAATACAAAAAAAATCCTAAAGTGACTGAAAAATCTATTATAGGTTCGGGAGATATCTCTGAATATTAAACTAGTATTTAAAAGAAAGCTCCAATTATAAATTGGAGCTTTCTTTATTTTATTTGTTTTGTAAATAAATCAAAACATTTTGTTCTATGCGTTCGTGTATATTTGAAATGTCTGCTTTTACGAATTTTTCAGCCATAATTTTTTCGTATAATTCAATATATCGATCAGATACTGTTTCAATATATGCGTCTGTCATTTCTGGAATTTGTTGCCCGTTTTTTCCTTGAAAACCATTGGCAATTAACCACTGACGAACAAATTCTTTAGATAATTGTTTTTGAGCTTCTCCTCTATCTTGACGATCTTGATAGCCTTCTGTATAAAAATACCGAGAAGAATCTGGTGTATGAATTTCGTCTATCAATACAATTTGACCGTCTATCGTTTTTCCAAATTCGTATTTTGTATCTACTAAAATTAAACCTCTAGAAGCGGCAATTTCTGTTCCTCTTTCAAATAAAGCTTTGGTGTATTGTTCCAAAATAAGATAATCTGCTTCACTCACAATTTTATTTGACAAAATATCTTCACGAGAAATATCTTCATCATGTGCACCATTGTCAGCTTTTGTTGAAGGTGTAATTATAGGTTCGGGTAATTTATCATTTTCTTTTAGTCCTTCAGATAAAGCAACACCACAAAGCGTTCTTTTTCCTTCAGCATATTCTCTAGCGGCATGCCCCGCTAAGTAACCACGAATAACCATTTCTACTTTAAAAGGCTCACATAAATACCCCACAGCAACGCTAGGGTCTGGTGTCGCTAATAACCAATTAGGAACAATATCAGAGGTTAACTCCATAAATTTTGTAGCAATTTGGTTTAAAATTTGACCTTTATATGGAATACCTTTTGGTAAAACCACATCAAAAGCCGAAAGTCTATCTGTAGCAACCATAACTAATAAGTCATCATTGATGTTATAAACCTCCCTAACTTTTCCGTGGTAAACTGATTTTTGTTTTGGAAAATTAAATTGGGTAGTAGTTATTGTGTTCATTAAAAGTAATCTTTTATTTATTGAGCAAAAGTAATCTTAATTCACTTATTTTCAAAGAGATTTTTTTTATTACAAAATCTTCTTTTTAACCACAAAATTAAAAATACGATACCCTAAAAGTCTTCTCAAATATTTTATGCAATTTGCATCAAAACCAATTGTATATTTTCTATAACTTTTGTTTGGGTTTTCTGCAATAGTATACAGTTTTTCTAAAATATGATCTAATAAATGTATGTTTTTACATGTTTTTTTTTCTAAAAAAGCATTAATTTTATTCATCATAATGTTGTAATGCTTAATTTCAGAAATCTGAGATTTAACAACATTTTTTTGAAAATCTGTAGGTACATTTCCAAATTGAACCGTACACACACTGATGTTAAAATCAGACAATTCGTATGACATGCATTCAGAAAAGCTTTCTACTGCTTGTTTAGTTGAATGATAAAAACTTCCTAACGGTAGGTTTACCAAACCTGCAACAGATGTAATATTAATAAATTGACCGTAATTTTGAGTCCTAAAAGTTGGAATAAATGCCCTGCAAATTTTGATTACTCCTAACAAATTAACATTGATTATAGAATCTATTTCTTTATCGCAAGAAAGTTCTACAAAACTTCTATATCCTTTTCCTGCATTGTTAATTATTACATCAATAGTTTTGTATTCTTTTAAAATCTCGTTTTTAGCCTTTTCTATGCTTTCAAAAGAAGTTACATCTATAATGTAGTATTTTATATTTGAATGTGTCTCGAAACCCTCAATTAGGTCTAAATGATGAATAGTGGCAATAACAAGCCAGCCTCTTTTTGCAAATAGTAAAGATGTTAAGTTTCCTAAACCTCCTGATGCACCAGTTATTAGAACCGTTTTCAATGTTTTTTGAATTATTATATTTCGCAAAATACAATAAATTATTGAAAACTGTCATTTTAAGTAATTCTTATAGGAAATAATTATTTTTTGTAGCTTTATTCTCGTTATTTTATTAATCTATGTTCTCTATACTTTTATATGCTTCAATTACTTTTTTGACCAATTTGTGTCGTACAATATCTTTATCGTCTAAAAATATAATTCCTATACCTTCAACATCTTTTAATATCAAAACAGCTTCTCTTAAACCTGATATTGTTCGTCTTGGCAAATCTACTTGCCCAGGATCTCCTGTAATAATGAATTTAGCGTTTTTTCCCATTCGAGTCAAAAACATCTTCATTTGATTGTGGGTTGTGTTTTGGGCTTCATCTAAAATAACAAAAGCATGATCTAATGTTCGGCCCCTCATAAAAGCTAATGGTGCAATTTGAATAATACCTTTTAACATGTAATCTTCTAGGGTTTGAGGAGGCAACATGTCACGCAATGCGTCATACAATGGCTGCATATAGGGATCTAATTTTTCTTTCATGTCTCCTGGCAAAAACCCCAAGTTTTCTCCTGCTTCAACTGCGGGTCTGGTTAAAATTATGCGTTTTACTTGCTTCTCTTTTAACGCTTTAACAGCCATAGCAACTCCTGTATAGGTTTTTCCAGTACCGGCCGGACCTATAGCAAAAACCATATCATTTTTATTTACTAAATCAACTAATTTTTGCTGATTAGGCGTCATGGCTTTTATTAATTTTCCACCAATTCCATGCACCAAAATTTTATCTTTATTATCCATAACCTGCAATTCTTGTGAATCACTTTCAAGAACACGAAGTATAACATTGTCATCAATTCTATTATATCTAGAAAAATGCTGCATTAATCTTCTAAAACGGGTTTCAAATTCATTTAAAACCTCTTCTTCTCCGTAGGCTTTTAAAATAGTACCTCTTGCAACTATTTTAAGTTTTGGATAATATTTTTTAATAGATTCAAAATTAGCATCTTGTGTTCCCCAAAAGTCTTTTGGTGCTATGTCGATTAATTCAATAATTCTTTCGTTCAATGGCTTATATTTTTAGATTATTTTTGATACATTAAATTTCATTAACTTTGTATTCAAATTTAAGAAAAAAAATAAACTTATTATAATTTAAGTTATAAACAATAATATGTCAATAATTACCCTAACTTCTGATTTTGGATACAAAGACCATTTTGTAGGAGCTTTAAAAGGGAAAATATTATCTCAATTTTTAGAAGCTAAAATTGTAGATATTTCTCATGAAATTGATTATTTCAATATCTTTGAAGCAAGTTACGTTATTGGTGCTGCTTATCATAGTTTTCCAAAAAACACCGTGCATATAATTTGTGTAAATACAGAACGAACTGAAGGAGTTGAGCACATAATTATGCAATGGGAAGATCAATATTTTATTGCGGCAGATAACGGCATTTTAAATGCATTACTGCATAAAAAAAAAGCACAAAAAATAGCAGAAATTAACATACATGACCGCTTAACAGACGCTTCTGACATGAACGTTTTTGCAACCGCCGCTAGTCATATAGCAAAAGGTGGAGTCGTTAATGTAATAGCAAAAGAAATAACAACGTTAAGAGATATAAATACTTTTCAAGTTGTTGTCAGCGAATCGTTAGAAGAAATAAAAGGAAGTGTTATTTATATTGATAGTTTTGGTAACTGTGTTACTAACATTACTAGAAAAATATTTAGCGAAATTGTAAAAAATAGAAATTTTGAAATAAAATTTAAAAATAAAAGCATTAAACGAATAAGCAATCGATATTCTGATTTTAAATATTCGACAACTAAAACATTAAAAGATTTTGAAGGTGAATATTTAGCTGTTTTTAATGAGGCTGGGTATTTAGAAATTGCTATTTACAATGGAAACCCCTCAACTGTTGGATCTGCCACTTCATTATTGGGATTAAAATTTAGAGATGTTGTTTCAATAAAATTTAAATAAGCTTTTACTTTTACCAAAAAAACAAAAAAAACATGTTTGTACGAATTGTAAAAATGCGTTTCCAAGAAAATAAAATAGATGCATTTCTTAAAAACTTTGAAGAGGTGAAAGTTCACATTCGAAATTTTGAAGGAAATTGTTTTCTTGAATTATATCAAGATAAAAATGATCCTCGTATTTTTTTTACATATAGTTATTGGGAAAACGAAACTGCTTTAAATAATTACAGAAATTCAGAACTGTTTGGTTCTGTGTGGAAATTTACCAAATCGTTATTTAGCGATAAGGCAGAAGCATGGAGTTTAGACAAACTAGTTTCACTACCATGAGTGTCATTTTTTAAACGACATTCGTACATTTGTAACCATAAAAAATAAACGATTAAAAATAAATGAAAGCATTACTTATAAGAGAAATAAAATCTTTTTTTGGCACACCTATTGGTTATTTAGTTATCGCATTATTTTTGGTGCTAAACGGCCTTTTTTTATGGGTTTTTGAAGGAGATTTTAACATTCCAAATTCAGGGTTTGCAGATATGAGTCCTTTTTTTAAATTAGCTCCTTGGATTTTAATATTTTTAATTCCTGCTGTAACTATGCGTAGTTTTTCAGATGAAATAAAACAAGGAACTATTGAGTTACTGTTCACCAAACCATTATCGCTTTTGGAAATTGTAAACGGAAAATTTTTTGGTGCTTTTCTATTGATTATTATAGCAATTATTCCTACGCTATTATATGTATTTCTAATTTCTTATTTTGGAAATCCACAAGGTAATATTGATTTAGGAAGTACCATGGGCTCTTATTTTGGGCTCTTATTTTTAATGGCATCGTACACCGCTATTGGCATATTTACTTCTACTTTATCTGAAAACCAAATTGTTGCCTTTATTGGTTCTGTTTTTCTATGTTTCTTTTTTTATTTTGGTTTTGAAGGAATTTCAAATTTCATGGTTGAATTTCATGATTTAGTTGCTTCTTTTGGAATGGATTATCATTTTAAAAGCATGAGTCGTGGTGTAATTGATACACGCGATGTTTTATATTTTGGTAGCCTTACTATTTTATTTTTAGCAGCAACAGTTTATCAACTTAAATCATTAAAAAAATAATGGCAGCAAATCATAAAAACAATAGTAAACAATTCTTGATACTTGTTGGGTTGTTACTGGCTATAAACATTTTTGGAAATTATTTTTTTAAACGATTTGATTTAACTAAAGACAAACGATATACTTTGTCAAAAGCTACTCTAAACATTATAAAACCTATCGATTCTCCATTGTACATTGATGTATATTTAGATGGTAATTTTCCTGCAGAATTTAAAAGACTTCAAAACGAAACCAAACAACTATTAGAAGAATTTAAGGCTTATAACCCTAATATTATTTTTCAATTTGAAAACCCTGTTGATAAAGAAGAGAACCGGGTTGCAATCATGAAGAGTTTCTATGAACGTGGCATGATGCCTTTAAACATAACTGTTGAGGATAAAGGAAAACAATCACAAGAAGTTGTTTGGCCATGGGCAATTGCTCGTTATGGAGATAAAACTACAAAAATTTCATTACTAAAAAACCTAATGGGTACCACTACTGAGCAAAAAGTAATCAGTTCCGTTCAGCATTTAGAATTTGCCTTTGCAGATGCTTTGCATAAAATATCAAAAGAAAAACAAAAGAAAATTGCAATTTTAAAAGGTAATGGAGAACTAGAAGATCAATATATAGCCGACTTTTTAAAAACAGTAAGAGAAAGTTATTTTGTTGGAAAATTCACATTAGATTCTGTGGCAAATAAACCGCTAGAAACCTTAGACGAAATTCAAAAATATGATTTAGTTATTCTAGCAAAACCTACAGAAGCTTTTTCTGATCAAGAAAAACAAGTTTTAGATCAATTTATTATAAGCGGAGGAAAAACACTGTGGATGATTGATGCCGTTAAAGCTGATATGGATAGCTTGTATACTCAGCCTTATATACTAGCCTATCCTTTAGATTTAAATTTAACCGATCAGTTGTTTCAGTATGGCATACGTGTAAACGGTCAATTAATCAAAGACGAACAGGCTACTACTATAAAACTAGCAACTGGAAATGAAGGAAGTCAAACACAATATCAAGAGTTTATATGGCGTTTTTCACCTTTTATTTATACTACTTCTAACAACCCTATAGTTAAAAACATGGAAGGCATAAAATTTGATTTTGCCAATCCTATTGAACTTTTAAAAAATGATATTAAAAAAACGGTCTTGCTTTCAAGCTCTCAATATTCTAAACCCATTGGAACACCAGTTCCTATAAGTTTAGATATCGTTACCGAAAAAACAAAGCCAACAGATTATCCAAATGGTGGCTTATTACCTGTAGCCGTTTTATTAGAAGGAAAATTTAAATCCGTTTATAAAAATAGAGTACTGCCAATTAAGGATCCAAAATTTAGGGATACAAACTTAAATTCTAAAATGATCTTTATTTCTGACGGTGATGTTATTAAAAACCAATTGGATAAAAATGGCTATCCGATGGAGCTTGGTTTTGATAAATTTACCAATCAGCTTTACGGTAATAAAGAGTTTTTATTAAACTGTGTCAACTACTTGTTAGATGATAATGGATTAATAAACATTAGGAGTAAAGATGTAGATATACCTTTATTAGATAAAGAAAAAGTTTATGAAAACTATGCATTTGCACAATGGATAAGTATTGGATTACCTTTATTAATTTTAGGCGTTTTTGGATTCATTTTTACTTATTTAAGAAAACGAAAATACGCTAACTAATCAATTATAATCAAAAAATCTATTGCTATTGAATTTTGAAAAAAGATTGTAATTTCAAAATTTAAAATTATATTTGTAAACCATGATTTCAATATGGATTTTTAAAAACAAAAGAAGATGAATTTTATAGTATCAAGCTCTTATTTATTAAAGCAATTACAAGTTTTAGGCAGCGTTATTAACAACAGTAATACATTGCCTATTTTAGATAATTTTTTATTTGAATTAGATAATAATTCACTAAAAGTTTCTGCCTCAGATTTAGAAACCACCATGACAGCTACTTTAGAAATTGATTCAAAAAGTGTTGGAAGTGTTGCCTTACCAGCAAAATTGTTACTAGAAACCTTAAAAACTTTTCCTGAGCAACCCTTAACTTTTACTGTTGAAGCGAACAACACAGTAGAAATAAGTTCCAATTCAGGTAAATATGCACTAGCTTATGCACCAGGAGATGAATTTCCAAAATTATTAGCTTTAGAGGATCCTTCAACTACACTTATACCTGCTGATGTTCTATCTACTGCAATCAACAAAACAATTTTTGCAGCTGGAAATGATGATTTAAGACCCGTAATGAGCGGTGTGTTTTTTCAATTTTCACCACAAAGTTTAATATTTGTTGCTACTGATGCTCATAAATTAGTTAAGTATGCTAGAACAGATGTGGTAGCAACTCAAGTGGCCGATTTTATTATGCCAAAAAAACCTTTGAACATTTTAAAAGGAATTTTAGGCGCTACAAATGAAGATGTAAAAATTGAATACAATGATTCAAATGCTACATTTTCATTAGAAAATTACATTTTAATGTGCCGATTAATTGACGGAAAATACCCAAATTATGAAGCTGTTATTCCAAAAGAAAATCCAAATAAATTAATTATCAATAGAGTTCAATTTTTAAACTCTGTTCGACGTGTGGCTATTTTTGCTAATAAAACTACCCACCAAATTAGATTAAAAATTGCGGGTACTGAATTAAATATTTCTGCTGAAGACATTGATTACTCAAACAAAGCAGATGAGCGCTTAACCTGTGATTATCATGGAGATGACATTCAAATAGGGTTTAACTCTAGATTTTTATTGGAAATGTTAACAAACCTTACATCAGATGAGATTCAATTGGAAATGTCAATGCCAAATCGTGCAGGTATATTAACACCTATTGACGGTTTAGATTCAGGTGAAACAGTAACTATGCTGGTTATGCCTGTTATGTTGAACAACTAAAAAAAATAAAAATACTAAAAAAGCCATAAATCAATTGATCTATGGCTTTTTTTTGTTTCTAAATAAAAAATGCAGACCTATAAGCCGGATTCTGTCTCCGTAAACGGAGCCTTATCATTTATCTTGATTACGCATTGCTACGCAATTCTAGCTGTCTACCCTTCAACATCGAACGAGAAGCCCTTATCCTAACGAATTAGGAGGAGTTGATATACTTGACATTTCACCGCATAGAGTTTACCTGGTTTCACTACAGCATTATCTGTACATACTTTCTGTTGCACTTGTCCTTTTTCGAATAAACGAAACGACGGGTGTTACCCGCTATGCATCTCTTTGGTGTCCGGACTTTCCTCCCTTTTAATAAATTAAAAAGACGATAAGGCGGTCTGCACTGCAAATGTACTTATATTAAACTATAAATTTTTAAAAGACCCGTTCTATTTAAGTTGAAACCAGTACGATAAACTATTTTCGTATTCTTCAAACTTTGTTTATACAGCTTTTCCATGTATAATTTAAAATTTCATTATAAGTATTGTTGTTACTCCCATCATCGATAACGATCAACTCTTAATTATTAAAGTCTTGATTTAATTCAGAATCTATAGCCCTCTTTATCAATTCGAATAGAGTATTATAATCCATCATTACAACTGAAACATTATTTTTAAAATGCATAAAATTAATTCTATAAAAACACATCATAATTAAACATAATTATTTTAAAACTTTGTGAAATTAAGTTAAAATCTAGATTTATTATATTGAATAATTTAAAACTTAGAAATTAAAATATTAAATTATATATTTGTTAAACATTACAACCCTATGGAACAATTTATAGTATCAGCACGAAAATATCGTCCACAAACATTTAAGGATGTTGTAGGACAAAAAGCTATTACTAATACGCTTCTTAATGCCATAGAAAACAATCATTTAGCACAAGCGCTTCTTTTTACAGGTCCCAGAGGTGTTGGTAAAACTACATGTGCACGAATACTTGCTCGAAAAATAAATCAAGAAGGATATGATGATCCACTTGAAGACTTTTCATTTAATGTCTTTGAATTAGATGCGGCATCAAATAATAGTGTTGATGATATTAGAAATATTATTGACCAAGTTAGAATACCTCCACAAACCGGAAAATATAAAGTATATATTGTAGATGAGGTTCATATGCTTTCATCTGCAGCCTTTAATGCATTTTTAAAAACGCTAGAAGAGCCACCAAAACATGCCATTTTTATTTTGGCAACGACCGAAAAACATAAAATAATACCTACCATATTATCGCGGTGTCAAATTTTTGATTTCAAGCGAATTACCATTAGCGATGCTAAAGAACATTTAAAAGAAATTGCAACTGAGCAAGGTGTAACTTTTGAAGATGATGCTTTACATGTTATTGCTCAAAAAGCAGATGGAGCCATGCGAGATGCTCTTTCTATTTTTGATAGAGTTGTTTCATATTGTGGTACGCATTTAACCCGACAAGCCGTTTATGAAAACCTAAACGTTCTAGATTATGAATACTATATAAATATTACCGATTTAATTTTAGAGAATAACATACCTGATTTACTATTAGCTTATGATACTATTTTAGCTAAAGGATTTGATGGTCATCATTTTATAGCGGGTTTAGCGTCTCATTTTAGAGACTTATTGGTTTGTCAAAACCCAGCTACTCTTGTTTTATTAGATTCTGGAGAACAAGCAAAAGATTTATATGCTGCACAATCTCAAAAAGCAACACAAGACTTTTTATTAAAAGGAATTGATTTTGCTAATTCAACCGACTTGAATTATAAAATAAGTCAAAATCAACGCTTATTGGTTGAATTATGTTTGATGCAACTCGCCTCTATCACTTTTGATGGCGAAAAAAAAAAGTATGATGCATATATAATTCCTGCTTCACATTATAAAAACAATACCTATTCCATTACTGAAGTTAAAAAAGTGGTAAATACCCAACTGGCAAAAGCTAGTAATAAGGTTACAGAAGAACTTGTTAAGCTTACAGAAGCCCCCAATTTAATAGCCAAAAACAGCTCAGAAGTTGAACAAAAGACTGCTACAACAGATTCTATTATTGAACTCAAAAACAAACCTTTTTTACCTTCTGATAGTAGTAAGCTTGAAACAATAATTTCAAACAAACCCAGCGTTTCAGTTTTATCATTAGCAGGCTTACGTGCCAAAAAAGAATTGGAAGCCAAACAAAACCAACATTTAAAACACCAAGTAGAATTGCCTGCAGAAACTTTTTCTGAAACAGATATGCTTTTGTTATGGAATAAATTTGCACAACGCTTATCAGATTCAGGTAAAAAATTAATGTCTACTTATATGTTAATGAATACACCTGATTTAAATGGTACAAGTATATTTTTAGAATTACCAAACGAAAGCACAAAAGAAGAATTTTTATCTGGATATGGTGATTTATTGGGTTATTTACGAGGAAAATTGCATAATCATGACATCCAAATTTATGTAAATGTAAATGAAAGTGTTGAAAAAAAATATGCTTTTACACCCGAAGATAAATACGAGCGTTTAAAAGAAATTAATCCAGCTATTGAACTTTTGAGAATGACCTTTGAATTGGATGTTTAATTTAAAACTGCTTATTGTATTGTAATTTATTTACTAAACCGCACAATTTTATATCCTTCCATAATACATAGCCTTAACAATACCGTCTGACAGTCCTATTTTAGGCACATAAATTTGTCTTGCACCGCTCCATTTCATTGCATTTAGATAAATACGAATTGCTGGTATTATAACATCGGCTCTGTCAGGGTTTAAAGCTAATTCAGAGATGCGTTGTTCATAGCTCATCGCATTAAGCAATTGATATTGAGTACTTAAATAGACATAAGACAGAGGTGAATCTTGATTTTTTTCTGATAATTTAAATAACTTATTAATATTTCCTCCAGAACCTATTAATGCAATACCTTCATAATCTGCGGTTACAGTTTTAATCCATTTTTCAATTTCCTCCCAAACAGCATCATCAACCATATTGTTTAATAATCGAACTGTGCCGTTTTTAAAAGATTTTGAAACTATAATTTTACCTTCAACAAATAATGAAAATTCGGTACTACCACCTCCTACGTCAACATATAGATAGGTTTTTTCTGAATTAATAAATTGTTTCAAATCGGATGCTGCAATAATTGCCGCTTCCATTTTTCCGTCAATAATATCTATTTTTATATCAGCTTCCTCTTTAATAAAAGCAACAATTTCTTTTGCATTCTGAGCTTCTCGTAGTGCCGAGGTCGCACAAACTTTATACTGCTCAACTTTATGCACCTTCATCAACAATTTAAACGCTTTTAAGGCATCTAACATTCGATCTATATTTTCTTGTGAAATTGATCCTAGTGTAAAAGCATCTTGGCCTAATCGTATAGGAACCCTAACTAAAGCACTTTTATTAAATTGTGTTTGTTTGTCTTTTTGTTCTACAATATTTGTAACTAAAAGTCGCATCGCATTTGATCCAATATCAATTGCAGCAAATTTTTTTATATTTATCATCAGCAATTTTACAATTTATCTCTATAATACTTATACATTTCTAACTGAGCTCTAAAAGGTTTTTCTCCTTCTGAATTTCGATATTTATTTTCAAACGTTTCATTGTGTAATCGCGATTTCACATTGGCTTTCCAATATATTTCAAAAATCTCTATTAATTCGTTTTTAATTTCTGGATCATAAATAGGACAGGTAACTTCAACTCTACCGTCAAGATTACGAGTCATAAAATCAGCAGAAGAAATATATACTAAAGGATTTTGATCATTACAAAAGATATACGTTCTAGAATGTTCCAAATAATTATCAACTATACTGATGGCTTCAATGTTTTCACTCATGTCTTTTATTCCAGGAATAAGTGAACAAATTCCTCGTATTATCAACTCAATTTTTACTCCGCCTCTACTTGCCTCATATAGTTTATCAATCATTTTGGTGTCTGATAAACTGTTCATTTTTAATTTAATATAAGCCTTTTTTCCTAATAAAGCATTGCGTATCTCATTATCTATTAGCTTATAAAATCGTGTACGGGTATAATGTGGAGAAACGATTAAGTGCTTATAGCGATGAATTCGATAATTTACATCAAAAAAGCTAAATATTTTATTGGCGTCTTTAAGTATTTTTTGGTTATAGGTAAAAAGGGTGTTGTCGGTATAAAAACGTGACGTTATTTCGTTAAAGTTTCCTGACGATATAAAACCATAAAGTTTAATTTTATCTTTTTCTTTGCGTTCTATAACACAAATTTTACTGTGCACTTTTAGTCCTTTTATACCAAAAATTAATTGAATACCTTCGGTTTGCATTTGTTCAGAGTACTTAATATTACTTACCTCATCAAAACGAGCTTGTAGTTCGATTTGAACAATTACTTTTTTGCCATTTCTGGCGGCATTAATCAATGAATTTATAATTTGTGAATTTCTTGCCAAACGATATAACGTAATTTTTATAGACACTACTTTAGGATCTAAAGCAGCCTCTCTTAAAAAACGAATCAAATAAGAAAATGACTGATAAGGTGTGTTTAACAAATAATCTTTTTCTTTTATTTTAGTCAAAATACTTCCTTCTAAATCTAAACCTGGAATAGGTAAAGGATCGTTTTGCTTGTATAACAAATCATATCTTCCCAAATTAGGAAAATCCATGTAATCTCTTCTGTTGTGGTATCTCCCTCCAGGAATTACACTGTCAGATCTGTCAATTTTTATGCGTTGTAATAAAAAGTTTAAGGTGTCTTGATCAATGTCTTGATCATACACAAACCGAACAGGCTCTCCTACTCTACGTTCTTTAACAGAATCTGATATTTTTTCGAGTAAACTTTTAGACAAATCACTATCAAATTCCAATTGTGCATCACGTGTAATTTTAATCATATGAGCTGAAATAGATTCATAATCAAAAACATTAAAAATACTGTGCAGGTTAAAACGAATTACATCGTCTAATAAAATGATGTGTTTTTTTTCATTAAAAGAAGGCAAAACCACAAAACGGTTAATTGTTTTGGGCATTTCTAGAATAGCATATTGAATTTCTTTTTTGTCAGAAACTTTAAAATTATTGTTTGATTTCATTGTTAGTTTAACCGCCAAATAACCCGATGTATCAATAAGTAAAGGAAATTCTTCTAAATCATTTAACATAATAGTCAATAAAGCAGGGCTTACTTTTTGAATAAAAAAATCTTTAATAAAAATTTCTTGATCTTTAGTTAATTGATTTTCATTGATGATATAAATATTTTCTTTTTCTAATTTTTCTTCAATGTCATTTAATATTGTCAAACTTTTTGATTGATCTTCAATTACAATTTCAACAATATCTTTGAGTAATTTTTCTGCAGAAATACCCCCTAAAATTTTTTCTGTGTTTTTATGCTCTACATTCAATCTGCGAATAGCGGCATATCTAACTCTAAAAAATTCATCTAAATTATTTGAAAAAATTCCTAAAAAACGCAGTCGATCAAGAAGCGGCACTGATTCATCGGCTGCTTCTTGAAGTACTCGTGCATTAAATGTTAACCAACTTTTTTCGCGATCAACATATGTATTTTTTATCTGATTGTCTGTCATTATTTTAAATCTCTAGGGAATATAGTCTTTATAATAACTCCTTTTTTTGTTGAAAATGTATCTAATTCTTCAAATTGAATTATCACAACACCACAAGTCGGTACATTAGCAATGTAATAATCACCATATTTATTTACAAAATCGGTAATCGCGTTGTTATGACCAAAAATTATTAAATTTTCAACATTATTTTTCTTAATTACTTTTTCAAGTTCAATAGTATTAAAGGTATACAATTCTTTTTTAAACCGAATAGAATCAAATTGTACCCTGTTTAATTCTGAAAATATTTTAGCTGTTTGAGTCGTTCTGTTTGATGTACTGCTTAAAATTATTGAAGAAGGTGTTAAAAAACTTGAAACATCAGCAAACACCAAGTTGGCATCTTTAACCCCGCGAGATGATAAAGATCTATCGTGATCTTTAACGCCCTCTTTCCAAGTAGATTTTGCGTGTCTTATTAATGTTATTATCATTTTTTTAAGGTGCTAATCGTTCTGTATTCCATACTGATTTTTTATTAATATAATATCTAATTCTATCGTGTAATCGATTTGGTCGACCTTGCCAAAATTCTATTGAAATAGGTTTTATAATAAATCCTCCCCAGTTTTCGGGCCTGGTAATTTCTTTTCCTTCTAATGATGATTTAAGTACTTTTAAATTTTCTTCTAAAAAAAATCTATTAGGTATAATTTGACTTTGTGGCGAAACAATGGCCCCTAATTTACTACCCTCGGGTCGTGAGTCAAAGTATTTATTTGATGTGGTTGCATTTGTTTTTTCTGCAACACCTTTTATAATTACTTGGCGTTCAATTGACGGCCAAAAAAACGACAAGCATACATTTGGGTTTTTTAGTATAGACTTTCCTTTTTCTGAATCATAATTGGTATAAAAAACAAAACCTTCGTCATTGAAGCTTTTTAACAAAACGACTC
>NZ_CAWUTS010000135.1:0-4391 GCF_963925415.1 uncultured Flavobacterium sp.
ATTTATTAATTGAGGAATTTCGTCAAGTGATGCATTTCTAACAAATTTACCTATTTTGGTTAATCGCATTTCGTCTGACAACAAATTACCATTAACATTTTTTTTATCGTTCATGGTTTTAAACTTAATGATTTTAAAAAGTTTTTCGTTTTTTCCGGGACGAGTTTGAAAAAAAAATGGTTTTCCTGTATTAGCAAAAAACAACCCAATCATTACAAAAACAAAAATTGGAATTAAAAAAATCAAACCCAATAAGGCAACAAAAAAATCAATTAGTCTTTTAAAAAATGATTTATACATTTTTATTGATTTTTTTTTCAATTAATACTATATATTCATCAGCTAAAACAATTCTATCAAAGTTTTCTTTTGCATAACTATAACCCTTTTTGCCTTGGATTATTCCTTTTTCAGGATCAGACAGATAATTTTTTATTTTTAAAGCAAAGTCTTCAGGGTTTTCTGGTTTTACAAAAACTCCTGCATCTGCTGTTTCAACAAGTTTTCTTGAGACACCGTCAATAGCCATTAAAATAGGTTTTTTGCAAGACATGTAGTCAAACGTTTTATTGGAATAAACTGTTTTAAATGTATCCACATTTTTTAAAACTGAAGTTCCCATATCCGAAGCTAAAATGTATTTAAACACTTCTGCTTTTGGTACTGGATCAACAAACCTAACATTGGTTACTTTTTTTTGTATTGAAAGCTCTATTAATCGTTTTTTTTCCATTCCGCCTCCGATCAATAAAAACAAAACATTAGTGTCTTTAAGTAACTTACCAGTTTCTATTATTTGTTCTAAATGATTTGCAACTCCATGAGCACCAACATAGGTTATGATAAATTTACCCTCTAAATTATGTTCTTTTTTAAATTTAGACACGTCAAAGTTTTTTAATAAATCCTCAGAAAGTGTAAAATCAGCTGCATTAGGGATGAAAATAATTTTTTTTGATGCAATATGTTTTTTTTCAATCAAAGCGTCTCTAAATGCAGGTGTTAAAACATTAATTAATGTTGCTTTTTTATAGATAAATTTTTCTAAAGTATATGCTAATTTTATTATTAAACCATTAGTTACAACACCCGTATCTATGGCAGATTCTGGCCATAAGTCTCTGATTTCAAATACAAAAGGGGTTCGTTTAAATAAAGATATTAAATAACCGCTAATACCTACAAACAATGGAGGTGATGTTACAATAATAACATCAAAATTGCCATTTGTTTTAAATAATCCAGCCCAAAAGCTTGAAAAAACGAAAGAAAAATAGCCCCATAACCTTCCTAAAAAATTGGAATTATACGATTCTGAAACATGACAACGTATTACATCTATAGCACCTTGTTTTTTTTTCTTGAACCATTTTCCTTTATATTCGTCTCTTTTTTCGCTAGAACTATAATGCATCATACCGGCAATAACTTGAACGCTATGTCCTTTTTCTGTCCATCGCTTTGTTATTTCGTTCCAACGAGAACCTCCATGATCATCATCTTCTAAATAATATTGATGTAATAATAATATTCGCATTATTTTTCTTTATTGTAATATATTGTTGTCTCTATTTTTGAATCAAATGGAAAAGATATTGCTTGACCTTCTTTTTTAAGACCATAACATTCTGAATTAAATGACTTCGTTATGTTTGGTTTTACTTTAGTAGTATTTGAAAGGCTATTAAATTCTATTGAAAAATTATCAATATGCCAAACCTGATCTTTTGTATATGCATTTAGTTTTATTATTTCATCAGAAACTATCCATTTATTTTCATTCTTAGCAATTTTTATTTCTCTTTCATGTTTTGCTTCTGAATTTAGAAATTGAAAAGCTTTTATTTTTCCTTTAAAAATATAATAATCTTCTGTTTCATGCCATTCTGCTTCTGTAGATTGAGTCCAATAATACCAAATAAAGCGATTTCCTTTTAACATTTGCGACTGACTGTTAACAGCAACCGTATTATGCCCTTTACTACCTGCAAAAAAATCTGAAAACTCCTTAGATGTATTGTATTTATATGTTCCTGAATCTCGAAGTATATTTTTTCCTTTTACCCACACATCCATATGTAAATTATCGGCTTGAGATGGTCTATCTTTATGATTTCCACATCTTATAAATGAAAATGTATGTGGTGTTTTGCACAAATAATAGCCCCCTTTATTAAAACTTAATATTCCTGTCTTTTGTTCTAGTGGAGAAAAAGTATAAGAAGGATTTGAAGAATGTTGAAGCCAATTCCAATCTTCATTAATTTCTATATTATCAAACAAATGGTTGTTTGTCAAAATTTTATACAAAGTATTTAATTGAGGGCGATAGTCTCTAAATTTTGAATTTGAAAGTGGAAAGAATAAGGCTCCATCATTTGCTCCATAATTAGGCAAAAAACCATTTTCTTTTTGAAGACATTGGTATAAAAAATTTAAACTTGCATAAGCCCTTTCATAAAATAATTTTGAAAATGGTTTTTTATGCTTTTCTGTTAAAGATATGCCAAAAGAAAATAATTGCAACAATACACGATGATAGTTCATGCTAAATTGAAGAAAAGTTCCGTCCTCATAAACCTGATATTTCACTTCTTGTTCGAGCCATTTTCTACCTTTTTTTGCCCATTTTTTAGTTTCTGGAATAAATGGAAAAAGTAGTTCACTAATAGTTAAGGCTAATGTTTCAGTAATAGCATGGTTATTTCTAACGGCAATTCTGGAGAAATCAATATGATTATAGATATGGTGTAACGACCAATAGATCACATTTTGAATTTTGTTCCATAACTCTTCTGTTAAGGCATCACTATTTTTATAAAAATACAAAGCATACATCCAATTAAACATTCGCAATGAAGTTTCTTGACTACATTTCCAATTTGGACCTTGATTAATAGGATTAGCATCAATCCAACTTTCTATTTCTGAAAAAACAAATACAGCATGATTTTCATTATAATGATAATCATATCGCATTATAGTTAATAAATATGTAAATCTAGATTTTTCCCAAACATACTTTATATCTCCATTGGCTGGATTAAAATCATTGATTTCTGACCAGTGTTTACTAATATCATAAACAAAACCGGTATCTGGATTAGTTATCCAGTTATAGGACAACCCTAATTTTTTCCATTCAGAGCTAAAGAAACAAATTTCACCTTGCAATATTTTATGAGCAGATTCTTTTAATTTTTCATTTTTTTGTGTAATAAATCCTAATGAATCTTTAGACTGTATTATAAATGGTATTGCAGCTTTTTTCCAATCATTTAAAGAAATGAAATTCTTTTTTACAGGATGAATTGGATGTTTCTTTTTTAATAATCCGATTCGTTTTTCAATTACGTAACGAATCCTATAGAACACATAACGAAGTCCCATATTTTGAAAAAGTTGAAAGGCTAATTTTAAATTCAAATTGAAAATATTAATAATTTTTATTTGTTGTCCAATTCATAATATTTTTTAATTCTGTTTGTTTGAATAATTACAAATGGATTTCCTACTGCTGTAGCATTATCTGGAATATTTTTATTTATTAGACTATTGGAGCCTATAATTACATTATTTCCAATAGTAATTTCACCAAAAATTACTGATCCTGCTCCAATATATACATCATCTCCAATAATTGGTACTTTTTTATCCCCAAAATTTCTTCCAATTGTTACATTTTGTGCAACTAAACAATTATTTCCAATAACTGAATTACTATGAATAACAACACCTATTCCTGAATATCCAATTTTAAAATTTTTTCCAATACTTGCTGATCTAGGAACCCCAACAAGAAAAAACAACTCTATGTATAAAAGAAATTAGTTTACCTATAAAAAATCATTTTATAATATAAAAACAATGTGAAATTCTGTAAAATAATATAGTAAATGAATTCATTTTAAGAATTTTTAATTATGTCAAAAAAGGCTTTAGAAATATCGTATTTGGATATGTTTTTAATAGTTTCCAATTCAAATTTACGAAGAATTTCAGGATTATAAATAATTTCTTTCATTGCGTTTTGCAATTCTTCTTTACTTTTTGGACTAATAAGCCAACCATTTTGGTTATGATTAATAATTTCTTTGTTAAAATTCCAATTACTGGCTATAACTGGTAACTGTGCAATCATAGCATCAACCAAGACACCTGCATAACCGTCACCTTCCCAAAAAGTAGGGAATAACATGCAATTATAGGAAGCTAAAATTTCATAATTTTTTTCATTTCTTAGATCTATAAAACCTTTATAATGTAAGAAATCATATTCTTTTACTTGTGTATGAAAAGATTGATAATCTTCATCTACTTTACCAAAAAAATCTACTTGAAAGTTTTTATATTCTTTACTTAATTCTATGGCAGAATCAATAATAAGTTGA
>NZ_CAWUTS010000136.1:0-9107 GCF_963925415.1 uncultured Flavobacterium sp.
AATATAAAATTAATTTAATTGCTATTTTAAAATATTGATTATCAAATGCTTAAATTATAAAAGTCGGTTTTGGCACGAATATTGTTTTATTTAAATCAAATATAAAATTAGCCCTAAGTATTAACTTTAAATCTATTTATAATGAAAAAATTATTTACCCTTAGCCTTTTATTTAGCTTCACCAGTTTATTTGTTGTAGCCCAAGATAAAACAACTGTTACTGCAAAAAATGCAGAAATAAGTGATAATTTAGATTTGAGAGCAGTAGCAACTATTTTTGGAGAGTCATCAGATTTAGAAGACTTTGAAAAAAGAATAAACGACCCAAAAGCACAAATTAGTAATTTGGATCTAAATAATGATGATTATGTCGATTATTTGAGAGTTATCGAATCTATTGAAGGAAATGATCATATTATAATTGTTCAATCTGTAATTGATACCGATATATATCAAGATGTAGCTAGTATTGAAATTCAAAAAGACAACAACAACAACATTCAAGTTCAAGTTGTTGGTGATGTGTATATGTATGGTGAAAATTATATATATGAGCCTGTGTATGCTCACAGACCAATTATTTATAGCACTTTTTGGTCAACTAATTACAGTCCTTATTATTCAAGTTGGAATTGGAATTATTATCCATCGTACTATTCATTTTGGAATCCTTTTCCAATATTTAGATATAGAAATCACATTAACATCTATATTGGCAACTATGGTCACCACTATAATTACGTAAATTATAGAAACTGTAGCAATTCTTATAATTCATATTACAGAAGAAGAGCAAACGCATACGAATCGAGGTATCCAGAACGTTCATTTTCTCATAGAAACGCAACTGTTTCAAACCGATATGAATTGGACAGAACACGAAACACACGAAGCGTAAACGTCAGAAAAAGAGAAATTACGCAACCCCGAATGGAATCATCATCTAGAACATCAAGAGATGCACGTTCAAGAAACACAAAAATGGCTTCCACAAAAAGTGCATCTACAACTTTGAGACCAATAAAAAATTCTTCTGAAGTAAGAAACGAACGTTCAAGAAACACAAGACCTAATTCAACAAGAACAAGTGCAGAACCAAGAACCACAAAAACTAAAAACACGTCAACTGCAAACAGAAAAAGTAATTCCTCAAGAAATACAAGCTCAAGAGTAAGTTTAAGCTCTAGATCAACAGTAGGCAAAAGATAAAAAAACACGCTTGATTACCATAAAAAAAGACTGCAGTATTTGCGGTCTTTTTTTATTTTCATAATATTTACTTAAACGTTTTATATGTAGTACATTTGCAGACTGATTAAAAAATAAAATGAGATTACATAGAAATTTAGTGTTTACGGTTATTGATTCATTAATGGCTATCTTTAATGAAGGATCATATGCCGATAAAATGGTTGCGTTAGCTTTAAAAAAAGATAGACGTTGGGGAAGTAGCGATCGAAAATTTGTTGCAGAAACCATATACGAAATAGTACGTTGGAAACGATTATATGTTGAGATTGCGGAAGTTAAAGACCCTTTTACAAGAGATGATGTTTGGCGCATTTTTGCTGTTTGGGCTGTGTTGAGAGGTCTAAAATTACCTGATTGGAAATACTTTGAAGCGACTCCTACCAGAAAAATAAAAGGGCGTTTTGACGAATTAATTAAAATTAGAAAATTTAAAGAATCTATTCCAGATTGGATAGATGAATTGGGTGTAAAAGAACTAGGTGAAGAAACTTGGGCCAAAGAATTAACCGCTCAAAACGAACAAGCAAAAGTTATTTTAAGAGTCAACACCTTAAAAACCACAATAGAAAAAGTGCGTTCTATTTTAATGGACAACAATATTGATACAGATTATATCAAAGACCAACCTGATGCATTAGTTTTAAAAGAACGAGCCAATGTGTTTATGATACCCGCTTTTAAAGAAGGGTTTTATGAAGTTCAGGATGCCTCATCACAATTAGTGGCTTACTTTTTAGATGTAAAACCAGGTATGCGCGTAGTTGACACCTGTGCGGGTGCGGGTGGAAAAACGCTACATTTGGCAGCATTAATGGAAAACAAAGGCCAATTAATTGCCATGGATATTTATGAAAGTAAATTGAAACAATTAAAAATTCGTGCCAAAAGAAATGGTGTTTTTAATGCTGAATTTAGAGTAATTGATACTACTAAAGTAATCAAACGTTTACACGAAAAAGCCGATAGAGTTTTAATTGACGCACCGTGTAGTGGTCTTGGAGTTTTAAAAAGAAACCCTGACAGTAAATGGAAGTTACAGCCCGAATTTATTGAAAATATCAAAAAAGTTCAGTCTGAAGTTTTAACAAACTATTCAAAAATAGTAAAGCCAGGAGGTAAATTAGTATATGCCACTTGTTCCATTTTGCCATCTGAAAATCAAGATCAAATTAAGAAATTTTTAAAATCTGAGGAAGGAAAAAGTTTCACATTAGTAAAAGACAAAAGCATATTGGCCCATCAATCTGGATATGATGGTTTTTACATGGCCCTACTTGAAAAAAAGATATAATTATTTGCAATGAAAAATTATTTATTATTATTGATGCTTACTACATCTCTAGGATTTGCTCAAATTCCAACAGGATATTATAACACCGCAACAGGAAATGGATATACATTAAAAACCAATCTTACCAGTATAATTGCAACCAATACCAACTCTCTTGATGTAGCAAACTATGGCGACCTTTGGACTTTGTTTACCACCACAGCTTTTAGAGACAATTATTACGAAAATAACGGTACTTTATTAGATATCTATTCAGAAAACCCTTCAGGTGCAGATAGTTACGAATATAGTTCAACGTTTGATCAATGTGGCAACTATTCTGGAGAAGGATCGTGTTATAATAGGGAACACATTATGCCACAATCTGTATTTGGCAGCAATAATTACCCCATGTATTCAGATGCTCATTTTGTTTTGCCCAGCGATGGATCTGTAAACGGACAAAGAGGAAATTTTCCTTTTGGAGTTGTAAGCAGTGCTTCATGGACTTCTACAAACGGATCAAAAAAAGGAGGTAATATAAATTCGGGATATGCAGCCGGATATAGCGGAACCGTGTTTGAACCTATTGATGAGTTTAAAGGTGATGTTGCAAGAGCACTTTTGTATTTTGCAACCCGCTATGAAAATGAAGTTACAAATTGGACCTATGATATGTTGAACAACACAACCAATCAAGTTTATACAAACACATTTTTAAACATATTAATCACTTGGCATACTCAAGATCCTGTTAGCGCATATGAAATTGCAAAAAACAATGCTGTTTATACGTTTCAGAATAACAGAAATCCATACATTGATCATCCTGAGTATGTTTGTCAAATATGGTCTACGCAATGTTCGGTACTTTCCAATCAAGATTTTGTTAGTTTAGATGATATTTTAATTTATCCAAACCCATCAAACGACAATACAATACTAATTGATACTAAAGTTGAATTAACTGCTATTCTATTAATTAATACTAAAGGACAGGTTGTTCAAAAAATAAATAAACCCTTGTTAAACCATAACACATATCGTTTAGAAAATATACCAACAGGTTTTTATTTTCTAAAACTAAACAGCGCAAATCAATTTATCACCAAAAAAATAATTATTCATTAATACAACATTTTTATTTGTTTGATGTTATAGTTCGAAATAGAATCATCATCTAACATTACTTGAAGTTGACCTGTAGTTGTTACACCTTTTATAATTCCCATAAATTTTTGTTGATTACAATCTTCAAAAACAGTGGGAATTTCTTTTTTAAATAAATTGGCTCTATATGTTCCCCAAAGCAAATCAGTTTTATGCGATCGCACTAAAGAAATATTTTGTTTCAATTTTTCTAAAATAACATTTAAAACCTCATCTAAATCAAAATCTATTTGTTCTAATAAGCTTAAAGAGGTTACATTTTTTAAATTATTAAATTGAGTTTGGTTTACATTTAATCCAATTCCTATTACTGAAAATATTTCTCCGTCAGTTTGAATTGAATTTTCTATTAAAATTCCTGCAATTTTCTTTTGGTCTGCCATAATGTCGTTTGGCCATTTTACAGCAATATTTTTTTTTGTCAGTTGATTTAAAGCCTCTAAAACACTTATTGCAACTGCAGCATTAAAACTAAATAAAGCGTTGGGGTTAATAATTAAATCTCTTACTAAAACGCTAAAAGTAAGGTTTTTACCCGACTCACTAAACCATTCTGATTCTCGTTGACCCCTTCCTTTTTCTTGGGTTTTAGCAACAACTACAGTATAGTTTTGAACAAACTGACTTCGCATCAATTCTTTTAAATAATCATTAGTAGAGTTTGTGGCATTTAGTTTGATTATATTCATTTGTAAAAAATATTTTTTGTATTCTTTTGTAAACATTCAAATGTAAAGACAAAATTTGGTAAATTTGCATAAACTAAAAAATTTAGATGACTAAAAAGAAAATAAATAATGATGATTTGATAGCAAATATCATCAAAGGAATTGAAGATGTAAAAGGGAACGATATTAACATTCTAGATTTAAGAAAAATCGACAATACTGTTAGTGATTATTACATCATTTGTAACGGAAATTCTAACACACAAGTTAACGCAATTGTTAACTCCATCCAAAAAGTAGTTTCTAAAGAATTAAAAGACAAACCATGGCATGTTGAAGGTTCAGACAATGCAGAATGGGTACTTATGGATTATGTAAATGTGGTGGTTCATGTTTTTCAAAAACATATAAGAACGTATTATAATATTGAAGGTTTATGGGGAGATGCCCAAATCATATCATTAGAAAATAAAAATTAATTATGTCAAAAGCTCCAAAAAAAATTGGGTTTAAATTTAGTCCTTGGTATATATTTCTTTCTGTACTTGCCTTATTATTTATTATTGAAGTAGCATCATCAGGTTTAGATTTTAGTGATCCAAAACCTACAACTATTTCAAAATTTAATCAACTTTTAGATGCTTCACAGGTTGAAAAAGTAATTGTATTTAATGGTAAAACTGCCGAAATATACTTAAAAAAAGAAGTTTTAAGTAATAAAGCTTATGATGACGTTAGTAAAGACGTTTTAAAAAAACTAAATGAAAAAGGTCCTCATTATCTTTTAGAAAATATTGGTAACGAAGAATTGTTTCAGAAAAAATTAGTAGAAGCAGCTGAAAAAGGATTAGTTTCTAATTATGATTTTAAAACTACAGGCGATTGGACAGAAATTTTAGGATTTCTTTTACCCTTTTTACTAATTGCTGGATTGTGGATTTTTATGATGAAAAGAATGTCAGGTGGTTCAGGTGGTGCAGGCCAAATGTTTAGTATTGGAAAATCTAAAGCCAAATTATTTGACGAAAAAACAGACATTAAAACTACATTTGAAAACGTAGCTGGATTAGAAGGAGCCAAAGAAGAAATTCAAGAAATTGTTGAATTCTTAAAAACTCCAGAAAAATACACCGCATTAGGAGGTAAAATTCCAAAGGGAGCTTTATTAGTTGGACCTCCTGGAACAGGTAAAACTTTGTTAGCAAAAGCAGTTGCTGGAGAGGCAAACGTTCCTTTCTTTTCTTTATCAGGGTCAGACTTTGTAGAAATGTTTGTGGGTGTAGGTGCTTCGCGTGTTAGAGATTTATTTAAACAAGCTAAAGAAAAATCACCTTCTATTATTTTTATAGATGAAATTGATGCTGTAGGAAGAGCACGTGGAAAAAACAACATGTCGGGTGGAAATGATGAAAGAGAAAATACCCTAAACCAATTACTTACAGAAATGGATGGTTTTGGTACAAATACTAATGTAATTGTTCTAGCTGCAACCAATAGAGCTGATGTTTTAGATAAAGCACTGTTAAGAGCTGGTCGTTTTGACCGTCAAATCTATGTAGACTTACCAGATATTAGAGAGCGTAAAGAAATATTTGAAGTTCACCTAAAACCTCTTAAAAAACAGGAAGGCTTAGATACCAGTTTCTTAGCAAAACAGACTCCTGGTTTTTCAGGAGCTGATATTGCGAATGTGTGTAACGAAGCGGCCTTAATAGCTGCAAGATATAACAAAACAGCTGTTGACAAACAAGATTTTTTAGACGCTGTTGATCGAATAGTTGGTGGTTTAGAAAAGAAAAATAAAATTATAACTAAAGACGAAAAAAGAGCAATTGCTGTTCATGAGTCAGGTCACGCAACAGTAAGTTGGATGCTTGAGCATGCTGCTCCTCTTGTTAAAGTAACTATTGTTCCTCGTGGTCAAAGTTTAGGTGCTGCTTGGTACTTACCAGAAGAAAGACAAATTGTAAGACCCGAACAAATGCTTGACGAAATGTGTGCTACCATGGGTGGTCGTGCAGCAGAAAAAGTAATCTTTAATAATATTTCAACAGGCGCTTTAAGTGATTTGGAAAAAGTTACAAAACAAGCTCGAGCTATGGTTACTATATATGGCTTAAACGATAAAATTGGAAATGTTACGTATTATGATTCATCAGGCCAAAATGATTATAATTTTTCAAAACCTTATTCTGAAGAAACAGCTAAAGTAATTGACAACGAGATATCAATATTAATTGAATCTCAATATCAAAGAGCTATAAAAATTCTTGAAGAAAATAAAGATAAATTAAATAAATTAGCGGATATATTAATTGAAAAAGAAGTTATTTTTAAAGATGATTTAGAAACTATTTTTGGAAAACGAAATTTTAAAGAAGAAGAAGAAGAAGAAGAATTAGCATCTAATGTGACCAATGAACTAATTTAATATATATAATTATTAAAAAAAAAATCTTAATTCATATGCAAAATGAATTAAGATTTTTTACCTTTGATTTCTATTATATTATTAGGTAATAAATGAACATAATAAAAAAGTTATTTGGTACAATTTCTAATGATGAACATAATTCATCTGAAAATCCTCATGAAACTCAAGAAGTTATTTCATTAGATGAAAAATTTACCTTTAATTTTAAAAAAAATGGAGGAAAATTTATTTATTGTGAAAACCTAAATGAATTAAGAGATCAGTTTGAAAACATACTAGAAGAAAATGATTGGTTTGAAAATGAAGTTTTATGCCATGATGAAAAACTTTTTACTTTATTAGAAGAAAATAAATTGGAGTATAAGGATGTCAAAAAACCAAATTTCTTTTTAACCAATTGCGAAGATTTAATTGCTGACGATGGATCAATACTGTTTTCATCAAAACAATTTAAACAATTTAAAGCAAATGAATTACCCGCTAATATTGTCGTATTTGCAACTACAAGTCAAATTATAGAAAATAAAAGTGAAGGTCTAATGAATATTAGAAAACGATACAACAAGCAATATCCTTCAAATATAACTACGATAAAGTTTTTTGAAAAAACAAACGAGGAAAATTTTTTAAATTACGGCAGCTCTCATAAAAATTTATACTTGCTGCTATTAGAAAATATATAAAATGAACGAAACTATAACCAGGTTGTTATCAGGTATCGTTTATGTGCTTTTACTACTATTCGCTATCTCCTATTCTCAAACAAGCTTTTTTATTCTATTTGGTTTATTTTTATTGATAGCTATAAACGAATTTTGTAATCTTGTTCAAATTTCTAAAACTATACCCTCTATATTTGCTTTGCTTCTGTTTTCGGTTTTTACATTTGGAAAAATAGAAATCAACTGGCTGTCAAAATTAGTATTAGCTGCAACTATTTTGATCTCAATAAAAGCAATGTTTTTTTTATTTTCAAATACAATCACATCACACTCAGCAACAGACAAATACCTCTATATTATAGGATACATAATATTTTCATTCATTTTTATTGCTAAAATCCCTATAGGTATAAAAGGATATAACCCTAAAATAATTATTGGAATATTTATTTTAATATGGACTAACGATAGTTTTGCCTATATTGTTGGAAAATCAATTGGGAAAAATAAGTTATTTGAACGTGTATCTCCAAAAAAAACAATAGAAGGATTTATTGGAGGACTAGTATTTAGTATATTTGTAGGAATATTAATTTCAAAATACTACATTGGTTCATCAAAAATAAATACCATGTACATTTGGATAGGAATTGCCTTTATTGCAAGTGTATTTGGGACTATTGGAGATTTAGTAGAATCTAAATTCAAACGAATTGCTAATGTGAAGGATAGCGGCAATATAATGCCTGGTCATGGTGGTGTATTAGACAGACTAGATAGTATTATTTTTGTAGCTCCATTTATTTATTTATTTTATCAAATTTTATATTATGTTTCATAAAGAAGGTGGAAAAATTATTTTAATAACAGTTATTATGGCTGTTACAATGCTTTTGGCATCAGATCTATTAATTGTAAACTTTTGGATACAAAAAACTATTCAAGTTTTAGCCTTGTTTTTATTGATAATAGTTCTTCAGTTTTTTAGAAATCCGAAAAGAGAAACGAAAAATAGTGACTCTCACATTATTGCTCCTGTCGATGGAAAGGTTGTAGTTATTGAAGAGGTTTTTGAGCCTGAATATTTTAAAGACAAACGTTTAATGGTTTCTATATTTATGTCTCCCATAAATGTCCATGTAACGCGTTATGCGCTAAACGGAACTGTAACCTATAGCAAATATCATCCAGGAAAATATCTTGTAGCCTGGCACCCTAAAGCAAGTGAAGAAAACGAAAGAACAACAGTAGTTATTGATAACAAAAGGTATGGTGAAATTATGTATCGCCAAATTGCTGGTGCTTTAGCACGACGCATAATAAATTATGCAACAATTGGAACAACTGCAATTCAAGGAGATGATGCGGGTTTTATTAAATTTGGTTCACGTGTTGATTTATATTTTCCTTTAGGAACTCCAATTGAAGTCAAACTGGGTCAAAAAGCTATTGGAGGAATAACCGTACTAACAAAAAAATAATATATTGAAAAGTGAAGTATTAAATCTTTTATTTGACAAAGCATTTGAAAACGCAAATAAAATTGAGAAAGAATCTGTACCGCCAAACGTGCAATTGGTTCTATACGGTTTGTTTAAACACGTATCATCAACAAGACCTTCATTAATTAGAGATGCATCACAAGATTCAAA